>JAIOPD010000120.1 GCA_021414115.1 Planctomycetia bacterium | reverse complement strand
TCACGGCCTTGGAGGGCCGAAGGTTGTTCGACCTACCGCCGGTCTCCGTGCCAGGGGTGACTGGGCTACGCCCAGCACCATGGACGGAAGGTTCAATGTGGCCGCTTGAGGGTGCCTCGGGCAAGATACAAGGTTGTCCCTCGGTTTTGCTTCACTACCGGGTTCGATATTGCTCTCCCCATGAATCCGGAGACCACGACCATGACAGGCCCGGCGAAGAACAGACTGCACGACTACGAAGCTGGCTGGCTCACACTGCTCTTGAAGATGGGCGTGGCGAGCGAGAAGGCGCTGCAGGAGGCCCAGAACAGGGTCGCGCAGCGAGCGATCGACGACATGAACGAGCGGCGGGAGCGGCGGCGGGCGGAGCGGGAGCGCAGGAGAAAACGGGACTGATCGGCAACCCCGGCAACGCCCCTTCCGGCCGAAAACAGCCCTCACTTCATCGGGGGGGCTGCAGGCTGCATGATAGGGCGGTTTGCCGCCGGAAAACCGGGCCCCTGTGCCTCCCCCCCGGACGTCCTGACAGACGGCAACCTTCTGAACATGACCACGCACTCGAACTGGACTTCGTTCGCCGATTCACCGTTCCCTTGGGAACGGGATGCGCTCGATTTCGTGTCGGCTCGGCTCCCCACCCACGAGCCGTACCGGGCGTGGGCGCTGTTCGAGTTCATCGCCCTTGATGGCACGGTCAACGAAGTCGATTTGCTTGTCTTCGCGCCGTATGGGTTCTTCCTTGTTGAGATCAAGAGCCGCCCCGGGCGCCTGACGGGCGACGCCGGCACATGGACGTGGGAAACCGACGGCCGCCGCGCCTCAACCGACAACCCGCTCAAGCTCGCCAATCTCAAGGCGAAGAAGCTCCGCGACCTGCTCAATCACCAAGCCGCAGCCCGCCGCGGCAACAAGGTGCCGTTCATCGAGCCGCTGGTCTTCCTCTCGGCCCCCGACCTCCAGTGCGACCTGACAGGCACCGGCAACCTCGGTGTATGCCTCCGCGACCGTGAAGACAGCCGCACCGCTGACGGTCGAGTCATTACCGCTCGACCGGGAATCATGGCAGCGATCCGCCAACGGAACTGCCCCGGTATGCAGTCGACGACCGGCCGGGCACCTCTCGATCGTCCCACCGCCAAGATCGTCGCCCGGGCCATCGAGGAGGCCGGCATCCGCCAGTCGAACCGTCAGCGGCGGGTGAGCGACTACGTGCTCGAACACCAGATCGACGAAGGCCCCAACTTCCAAGACTGGCAGGCCAGCCACGCGACCGTTCCCGACACCAAGCGGCGCATCCGGGTCTACCCCCTCCGGGGCAGCGCCACACAGGAAGACCGGCAGATTCACCAGCGGGCGGCCGTTCGTGAGTTCCAGCTCCTCGAAAATCTCCGTCACGACCGCATTCTGCAGGCGATGCAGTTCACCGAGCACGACCTCGGGCCAGCCATCATCTTCGAGCACGATCCCACGGCGATCCGCCTCGATCACTTCCTCTCCACTCGGGATCGTGACCTCACGATTTCCACCCGGCTCGATCTGATTCGGCAGCTGGCGGAGGTGATGCAGTTCGCCCACAAGAAGCGGGTCGTCCACCGGGCCCTTTCTCCCCGGAGCGTGCTCATCCTCGACGCCGACTCCGAGAAGCCGCGGGTGAAGGTCTTCAACTGGCAGGTCGGCTACCGCGCATCGGCAGACCAGCCGGGCGCCACGCAGGGCATCACGGCCACCTCGCACGTTGGCCAGCTTGTGGATGATCCCACCACCGCCTACATGGCCCCCGATGTGCTCGTGACGCCACACGAGAGCCTCGGTGAGCATCTCGATGTGTTCTCGCTTGGGGCCGTCGCCTACCACATCCTCTCCGGTCAGCCCCCGGCGGCTGACGGGGCGGAACTCGCCACGATCATCCGCAAGACCCGTGGCCTCCGGCTCGCCGCGGTGCTCGATGGTGCCGGAGGCCCGCTCTGCGATCTGATCCGCTACGCAACCCACCCAGAGGTCAGCAAGCGGTTCGACACGGTCACCGACTTCCTCGAACACCTCGACCTCGCGGAGGACGACCTCACCGACCCTGCCGGCGACGAGGTCGAGAACCCGGCCGAGGCGCAGGTAGGCGATGTCCTGCCGGGCGGCCTGCGGGTGGAGCGCCGGATCGGGCAAGGGTCCTGCTCGATTGCCCTCTTGGTCACACGCGGCACCGGTGACAATGCCGAAGAACTGATCCTCAAGGCGGCGTCGGCGCCGGAGCACAGTGATCGCGTCCGTGCCGAGGCAGCGGTGCTCAAGAGGCTCTCGGAAGACCGCGACAACCGGGTCGTCGCGTTTGTGGAACCGGCTGACATCGGCGAGACCGCGGGCTTCCTGATGCGGCCCGTGTTTGCGGACCTCCTGACCAAACGCATCGAGACCTTGGGGTCACGCCTGCGGAAGGAAGGTCGGCTGCACATCGACCTTCTCCAGCGTTTCGGCGAAGACCTGATCGGCGTCGTGGCCCATCTCGATCGCCGCGGCATCACCCACCGCGACATCAAGCCCGACAACATCGCGGTCGGCCTGTCGAGCCACGAGCACGTCCTCCAGATCGTGCTCTTCGACTTCTCACTGGTGTCGGTGCCGCCGGAGAACATCCGAGCGGGCACACCCGGCTACCTCGACCCACTTCTCCCGGTACGCACGCCGTCGCCCCGATTCGACAACTATGCGGAGCGATACGCCGTGGCAGCCACGCTCCACGAGATGGCGACCGGCACCCTTCCTCGCTGGGGAGACGGCCGCAGCGATCCGTCACAGATCGAAGACGAGATCACGATCGACGCCGACCTGTTCGATGCCGGCCTCCGGGAGCGGCTGGCCGTCTTCTTCCGCCGAGCCTTCCGCCGCGATCTGTCACTACGGTTCGACAATGCGGAGCAGATGCTCTCCGAGTGGCGCGCCTGCTTCGAGGGGCTGGCTGTAGGCCCGATCAAGGAAGACCACGACGACGAAGCCGACCTTCACCGGCAGCTGGCAACGGCCACGCTCGACACGGCGGTGGCTGCCCTCGGCCTCGGCACCCGCGCGACAAACGCCCTCGACCGTGCCAACGTCCTGACAGTCCAAGAGCTGCTGGCCTTCAATCGCACGAAGTTCGACCGGATGCCCGGGGTGGGTGCGAAGACCCGGCGGGAGATCGTCACGGCCGTTCGCATCCTCCGCGAGCGGCTGCAGCCCAATGCCCTGCCCGTCGAGGCCAAGAAGCCGGCCGCCATCACGGAGGTGCCGGTCGATACGGTCATCGAGGCGGCGCCCGAGAACCCCGCCACACTGACGCTCGATGAGTTGGCCTCCCGACTGCTCGCCGCCCAGAACAGCCGCAGCAAGGCCGCTACAGGCGGGCAGGTCGTCGAACACCTACTGGGGCGTGTTCCGAACTCTCCGCTCACGGACCCGTGGCCCACCCAGTCGGCCATCGCTGGCGTCATGCAGGTCACGCGGGCCCGTATTGGCCAGATCGTCGGCACGCTGTTCTCGAAGGCCGGCAAGGATGTCGGCGTGTCGGTGCTCCGCGACGAGATTGTGGCGATGGTCGATGCGCAGGGCGGTGTGGCCACGGCCGATGAGCTTGCCGACCATTTGTTGGCAGCCCGCACGTCTGAAATGGCCCCTGAGGCTGCCGCACGCCTGAGCCACGGGCTCGTGCGCATCGCCGTCGAAGTCGAGGGGCTGGTGCCGGAACCACGGCTCGTGGCCCGCCGCGAGGGCGCCGCGATGATCGTGGCCCGGTCAGACGAGCTAGCGGATTACGGTGTTCGGCTGGGTCGCTCGGCAGACCGTGCGATCGAGACCCCGCCGGATGAACCCCTCGCGTCCCCGGCTCGTGTGATCGAGCGCCTCAGGGGTGTCACAGCGCCAAGCGGCACCACGATCACCGATGGCCGAATCGTGCGGTTGGCTGCTTCGGCCTCTCACCGGGCTGCCGTCTCCAGTCGAATGGAACTCTATCCGCGCGACATGGAGCCCGTGAGGGCCCTTAAACTTTCGCTCGGTGCCGTGAGCGGTGTCCGCGAACTCTCCGAAGACGACCTCCGGGAGCGGGTCACCAGCCGCTACCCAGACGCCGCCCCCTTGCCTGCGCGGCCGGCCCTCGACGAGCTGCTCCGGGAGGTGGGTCTGCAGCTGACCTACGCCCCGGATGCTGCCGGTGGAAAGGGTGGCTACCGGGCCCCGGATTTCGAGCGGCGGAGCGTGACGACGGGCAGCACGCTCATGTCTCGCTATGCCACCTACATGCCCACGGGCTCAGCCAGCGAAATCACGCCCGAGATTGCCGACGCCCGGTCGCTGGAGGCCCGACTCCACCGTGCCCTTCGCGATGGCTCCTTCCTGCAGATGGTCGTGTCTACGAAGGCGTATGACCGGGCTGCTGAGGAGCTTGTTCGACGGTTTGGCGTGGAGTTGTTGGACGTCGAGGCAATCGTGCTCGACGCCCTGCGGCAGGCGGCGGCCGCGGCGCCGGTCGAGTGGCATAAGGTCGAGGCTGCCGACGCCAACCGAGGCGGCCCCGACTGGGATCGGCTCCAGAGGCTCGCCAGCCGCTGCCGGCCGACGATCGCCGCGCGGCTCTTCACGCCGGGCAAGACGCCACTCTTGGTCTACGCCGACATCCTCGTTCGATACGACTTCCTGAACCTGCTCGCCGAGCTGCAGGGAAAGATCGGCACGGCCGGCGGCCCACACGGCGTGTGGCTGCTGATTTCCGGGGGCAACGTCCCATTGCTCGATGGTCAGCCCACCGGCGTGCCCGGGCAGAAGGCGATCGTGCCTGAAAGCTGGGTCCGCAACGCCCACCGCTCCGAGTTTGCGACCTCTGGCACCTGAAAGCCCCCATGATCGACCGTACTGCTCTCCTCGAAGACCTTAAACGGCTCGTGACCCGCGTCGAAGCCGATCTGCTCGCGCGGAGTGAGGATGCCGACGTACCCGAGATCGCGGAAGTGCTGCGTAGCGAGTACGAGCGGGCCAGAGCCGCCAAGCGCACGGCCGATACGTACGGCGAATGGCGCGAGGACCGGATCACGCAGGCTGCCGTTGCGTGGGTGCTTTCGTGCGTGTTCGTCCGGTTCCTCGAAGACAACGACCTGATTGCGCCGCCTCGGATCGCTGGCCCGGGCGAGCGGCTTCGAAATGCTCGCGACGCCCACCAGCACTACTTCCTGTCTCACCCGCGCGACACCGACCGGGAGTACTTGCTTTCGATCTTCGACGAGCTGGCTGCGTCGCCCGGGACATCAGGCATCTTCGGGCCGCACAACGCCCTCCGAGAGATTCCCAACTGGCTCTCCGGCGACAAGGCCCGCGAGGTCATTCAGTTCTTCCAGAAGATCGACGCAAACACCGGCCTGCTCATCCACGACTTCACCGATCCAGCGTGGGACACCCGCTTTCTCGGCGACCTGTACCAAGACCTGTCGGCGTATGCCAGAAGCCGCTACGCGCTGCTGCAGACGCCCCACTTCATCGAGCAGTTTCTTCTCGACCGCACGCTGGAACCGGCAATCGATGAGTTTGGCCTCACCGACTCATTCAAGATGATCGACCCCGCATGTGGGTCGGGGCATCTCGTGCTCGGCAGCTTCGAGCGTCTTCTCGACCGATGGCAGCGATCAGAGCCAGCGACACCCGTCCGTGAACTGGTCCGGCGGACGCTCGGCAGCGTGCACGGCGTGGATATCAACCCGTTCGCCGTAGCGATCGCACGGTTTCGGCTGTTGCTCGTGGCAATGCGGGCGTGCGGGATCAAGCGGTTGGCTGATGCACCAGACTACCGCCTCAACATCGAGTGCGGCGATTCACTGCTGCACGTGCCGCTGATCGGTGGCCAGACACAACTCTTCGCGACGCACGAAGCGGGACTGAAGCCAACAAAGGGCAGCACGTCGAAGAAGGCAGCCGCTGTTGATGATGAGTGCGAGCACGCCTATGCGTCCGAGAATCTTGCGGCTCTCAAAGCAACGCTACGACATGGCCAGTACCACGCCGTCATGGCAAACCCTCCGTACATAACCGTCCGTGACTCCGAACTCAGTCAGCGGTATCGCAAACGGTTCGAGACATGCCATCGCCTCTATTCACTGTCGGTTCCTTTCATGGAACACATCTACAGGCTTTGCGCAAGCGGCGGGTTCACAGGGCAGATCACGGCTAACTCGTTCATGAAGCGGGAGTTCGGCAAAAAGCTGATTGAGATATTTTTTCCAACGACGGACCTCACACATGTTATTGACACGAGCGGCGCCTACATCCCGGGCCATGGCACTCCAACGGTGATTCTGTTCGGCCGGCGCCGCTCGCCCGTCGGCAACACGATTCGCGCCGTCATGGGCACCCGGGGCGAGCCTACTACTCCTACAGATCCCGCAAAGGGTTTGGTATGGACGTCAATCACGACCCATTTCGCAACTCCGGGTGTGAACAGCGACTTTGTCACCGTTGCCGATATCGACCGCGCCTTGATGCATTCGCACCCCTGCACACTTGCTGGCGGCGGTGCAACTGAACTCGTCCAATTGCTCGACGCTTCGCCAAGTTCTCTTCAGCGTGAACTGCTTACTGCAGGCCGAACCACAGTCGTGGGCGAGGATGACATATGGATCATGGATTTCGCAGCCGGAAATAGAAACCGTCTTCGAAAGTACTTGCGAGCATTCGGGACAGGCGAAAACTTCCGCGACTGGATCGGCAATGACTTTCCAGCCGTTGTTTACCCGTATAAGTGCATCGCGGGTGATGCCTACGATCAAAATGAGGGACTTCTACTGGCTTGGCTTTGGCGGTTCCGCACAGTCCTGAAGAATCGAAGTGTTTTCGGTCGTACTTTGGCCGAAATGGGGCGCGGGTGGTGGGAACACCTAGAGCACTATCGCGACAAACTACAAACCCCCCTATCGATTGTTGTCGTCGAAGTAGCGACGCACAATCACTTCGTGCTTGACCGTGGCGACAAACTGTTCAAGCACTCGACACACTTAGTCAAGCTACCGCCGACGAGAACGGTGCAAGAGCACATTGACCTGATCGGTGTGTTGAACAGCTCCACGGCATGCTTCTGGATGAAGCAGGTGTGTCACAATAAGGGTAGTACGGTCGACCTTGAAGGAGCGAGGCAGCGCACAAATCCGTTTGAGGATTTCTACGCCTTCAATGCAACTCGCCTGAGTGCATTGCCATTGCCGCACATTTGCCCACTGACGCGCGCTCGCGAGTTACAAGAAGCCTCTGACGCACAATCGCTTCTCTCCCCCGCCTCGGCGATCGCTTGCTGGGCTGCTGATGCGCCTTCGCAACACCGTCCCTCGCTCAGCTCGTCCGTCACGTCCGGCAAGGTTGACTGGCAGGCTATGCGACGCAACCGAATCTCTCTGCAAGAAGAACTTGACTGGAAATGTTACTCGCTCTACGGACTACTTGACGCAGACCTCACGTATGAAAAGCCTGCCCCACCGATAAGCCTCGGTGAGCGAGCGTTCGAAATTGTGATGGCCCGCCAAATCGCTTCCGGGGACCTGACTACTACGTGGTTCGAGCGGCACTGCACGACGCCCATCACAGACATCCCTTCGCACTGGCCGGCCGACTACCGGGAACTCGTTCAGAAGCGAATCGATGCGATCACTAGTAACACAAACCTCGGCCTAATTGAGCAACCCGAATTCAAGCGCCGCTGGAATACCGAGCCTTGGGAGAGTCAGCAGGCTGCCGCCCTCGAAGCCTTCCTCCTCGACCGACTGGAACGGCTCTTCGACTTCGACGGCCGGATGAACGACGGCGGAAAGCCGACTGCGACCCTGCCGGCGGGGCTCGTGTCGATCGGTGGTCTTGCTGACGCCGCTTCGCACGACCCTCTTTTCATAGAAGCCGCCGAGGTGTTCGTCGGCGCCGCCGGATTCGATGTGACCGCCCTTGTCGGCCAGTTGGTCGAGAAGGCGTCCGTACCGTTCCTGCCTGTGCTCCGCTACAAGGCGACCGGTCTCCGCAAGCACGAGGAATGGAAGGAGGTCTGGCAACTCCAGCGACAGGAAGACGCAATCGACGCCCGGACGGCGCTGCCTTCTGACGATCGAAACCACCTCTCGACCGAACAGGCCGCGGACCTCAAGCGGCGCGAGGTGGGCGACATTCCCGTGCCGCCGAAGTATGCCTCGGCCGATTTCGTGTCGAGCACCTACTGGAGCCTACGCGGCAAGCTCGACGTGCCGAAGGAGCGGTTCGTCAGCTTCCCTTTCGTTACCGGTGCCGACGGCCAGACCATGATCGCGTGGGCAGGGCTCGACCACCTGCAGCTCGCCAAAGCGATCGGTGACTTCTACGGCCTCGTCCAGAATGACATCGGCGGCAGCGATGACCCGCGGCTCGTGCCCCTGCTGGCCGCGATTCACGAGCTGATCCCGTGGATTCGCCAGTGGCACGCCGGCAACGACCCGGTCTACGGGGGTGAACCCGCCGACTTCTTCGAGGACTTCCTGCGCACCGAGGCCGCCGGCCGTGGCATAACGGTCGCGGAGGTCATCGCATGGCAGCCCCCGGCCCGAATCCGTGCCAAACGCGCTGCCAAGAAGGCCGCCAAACGAGCCACCCGTCGCTCCCGATCCGAAGCCGCTTCCCCCACACCTGAGTCTGCCGAGTCATGACGCTCCTTCGCGACCTCATCGACATCCCCGAGTCCCTGCCGCCGAACCGGTTCGTTCTGCGGCTCTCCAACGGCATCACCGATCCAGATGCCACGATCGGGGATTACGTCGTCACCGACCAGCTCGTCGGCTGCTTCGATAGAGCACTCGATATGGTCGCAAAAGCGCTCGCAGACCGGACCAGTTACGGGTCGTATCTCCACGGCAGCTTCGGTAGCGGCAAAAGCCACTTCATGGCCGTGCTGCACCTGATTCTCACAGGGCATCCGAGTGCCCGTGGCATAAGGGAACTTGCCGACGTCATTGGCCGCCACAACTCGTGGATCACGGGAAAGAAGTTCCTGCTCGTTCCCTACCACATGATCGGCGCGAAGTCGCTTGAGGACGGTGTGTTGTGGGGCTACTGCGACTTCCTGAAACGCACGCAGCCAGATGTTCCGCTGCCTCCGATCTACCGGTCTGCCGCCCTCATCGATCAGGCCAAGCAGGAGCGAAGCCTCTACGGAGACGAGGCATTCTGCCGCGCACTCAACAACGCTGGCGACAACGCAGACGGTTGGGGTGACATCGAAGCGGAATGGACGCCGCAGCGATTCGAGGCTGCGATGCGGGCTGCCCCAGACACCGACGAACACATCGCCCTCGTCACACGCCTGCGCAACCACTACCGCGCGTCGGCCCATGTTCTTGCCGAATACGTGGGCATCGATGAGGGGCTTTCGATCCTCTCCAAGCATGCGAAGTCCATCGGGTACGACGGCCTCGTGCTCTTTCTCGACGAGTTGATGCTGTGGTTGGCCGCTCACGCCTCCGACCACAGCTTTCTGCAAGTCGAGACGGCCAAGCTCGCCAAGCTCGTCGAAGCACAGAATGCCGACCGTCCCGTCCCCATCATCAGTTTCATCGCGCGGCAGCGGGACCTGAAGCAACTGGTCGGCGAGGTGCCCGGGGCTGAGAAGATCAACTACGGCGACTTCGTGCAGTGGAATCAGGATCGCTTCGCAACCATCACGCTGGAGGACCGAAACCTCCCCGTGATCACTGAGCGACGACTCCTCAAGCCAAAGAGCGATGCCGCCCGGGCCGAGATCGATGCGGCGTTCCAGCGGACCGCGGCCGTGCGGGCGTCCGTCAAGCAGACGCTTCTTACGAGCGACTGGGACGACGCGATGTTCCGGCAGGTGTTCCCGTTCACGCCGGCGCTCATCAAGACCCTCGTGGCCGTGTCGAGCGTGCTGCAGCGGGATCGCACCGCCCTCAAGGTGCTCAGCCAGCTCCTCGTCGACCACCGAGACACGCTCAAGGTGACCGACCTCGTTCCCGTGGGCGACCTGTTCGACGTGCTCATCCACGGCGATACGGTCACCGACACGGACGTCATCACCCACTTCGAGAACGCCGAAAAGCTCTACCACACGAAGCTGATCCCGATGCTGGAGCGGCAGCACAGCCGTCGGCTCGAAGAGATCAAGGCGTTGCCGGCCACCGACCCGGTGCGCCAGCGGTTTGAGGCCCACGATCGGCTTCTCAAGACCCTCCTGCTGGCAGCCCTTGTGCCCAACGTCGAGAGTCTGCGGGGAATGACTGCCGAACGGCTCGCCGCCCTCAACCATGGCACGATCGCCGCCCCGATTGCCGGCCGGGAGGTGCAGATTGTCGCTGGCGTACTCCGCGACTGGGCAGCGGCCGTCGGCGAAATCCAACTCTCCGGCGACCCCGGCAACCCGTCCGTCTCGATTCAGCTCTCCGACGTCGATACGGACGACATCATCCGGCGCGCCCAGACCCAAGACAGCTACGGGAACCGGGTGAAGATGATCCGCAAGATCGTCTTCCAAGAGGCTCTCGGCCTCGAAGAGACCGGCTTCTTCGAGCACGAGCACACCTTCGAGTGGCGCGGCATCAAGCGGAAGGCTGGGCTTCTATTCGCCAATGTCCGTGAAATGAGCATGGACCAGCTCGCCAACGGCTCGGACGACTGGAAGCTCGTTATCGACTTCCCCTTCGACCGCGAGAACTTCACCCCGCGGGACGACCTGACGACGCTCGACGCGTTCCGGACCAATCGCGGGGCCACCAAGACGGTCGTGTGGGTGCCGGCTTTCTTCTCGCAGCGCACGCTCGACGATCTCGGCCGGCTGGCAATCCTCGAACACATCCTCGGTGGCGATCGGTTTGACCAATACGCGGCACACCTCTCGCCAGCGGGCCGGCAAGCCGCGCGACTAATCCTTGAGAACCAGCGGAACACGCTCCACGGGCAGGTCACTGCTGCGGTCAACACGGCCTATGGCATCGAGACGGCTGCCGCTGCCGGCGTCCTCGACCAGTCGATGGAACTGGACATAGCCGACCGGTTCCAGTCGCTTTCGCCGGGGCTGTCACTGCGTCCGCCGGCGATGGCGACTCTTGCCGGTGCCCTCGAAAACCTGATTGGGCAGGCCCTCGCGTGGGAGTATCCCGCCGCGCCCGAGTTTGGCACGTCGCTCACCACGAACAAGCTCACCACTGTCCTGAAGAAGGCCACAGAAGCCGCGCAGGCTGCCGATGGGCGGGCTGCTGTAGAGCGAGAAGACCGGCGGTTGCTGGAGCAGGTCGCAAACCCCCTGCTCATCGGCGATATGCCTCACGACGGCACGCACTTCGTGATTGGCCGCCACTGGATCAGTCATTTCACACCTCGTCGTGGCGCAGACGGTGGCCCGCTCACGGTCGAGAAGCTGCGGGACTGGATCAACCAGCCCAAGAAGATGGGGCTCACGCGCGAGGCCGAGAATCTCATCATCCTCGTCTATGCCGCCCAGAGCGGAATGTCGTTCACGATTCAGGGCGGCCCCATCGAGGGCTCGCTGACACGGCTGGACAACGCCTGCGTGCTCGTGCAGGAAGCCCCACCCGATGAGGCCGACTGGGCGAAGGCCGTGCCGAGAGCAGGAAGCCTGTTTGGCGTGGCGGTATCCCAACTCTGCACGGCCGCGAACGCCGCGGTGCTCGGCTCGAAGATCAAGGAGATCGCCGCCGCCAATGCAGCGGGTGTCCGGCAATACACCGACCTTCTCAGGCAACGGCTGGCCGGCCTCAGCGTTGCTGACGCGGCAGCCGACCGGCTGCAGACAGCTGAGGCGGCCCGGGCACTCCTCGATTCGATTGTCCAGACGGATGAACGGGGCGTTGTCGGCGCGTTGGCCCGGGCGGTGATCCCCACAACAGAGAAGGCAGTTGGCGAGTGTGTCAAAGGCGGCGCGTCATGGGTGCGCAGCCTCGACGGGGAGTTCTGGGGCCTCGCCGATCGCGTGGCGGGTCTTGCAGACGATGTGAAGAACCGCGCGGCCCCGATCCTCGACGACGTGCGACAGGCTCTCACGCATGATTCACACGTCGGGCTCACGTCACTGAACGATGTGATCTCCACGGCCTATCGGCGGCTGCTCGATGTCGTCGTGCCACAGCAACCAGTCGTGCGACCAGAACCACGACCTGAGCCGGTTCCACAGCCGATCCCCGGTCCCGGCCCGACCTCGGTGAAGCTTCCAGCCGAAGGCCGTGAGGAGCGGCTCTCACCGGAGCGAGCAACTGACCGAATCGCCGAGATTCGTAAGACCCACCCCACGGCGGAGATTGAGGTGTCGATCAGCTGGAAGCCGAAGGGGAAGTGATGGCCGCTGCGCTCTCGTTCAACCAGATCAAGGCGGAGGTGACCGCGCTCGGCCGCAAGAAGCAGGTCGAGCGGCCGATCGGTATCCGCGCACCCAGCCGGTGGATCGGTGAGGCCGTCCATACCGACGGCGAGGCCGGCTACCTCATCCGGCAGTGTGATTCACCGCTGGCCATGCGGCTGGCCCTGCGTGAGGCGCCACCGCCCGAACTCCCCCGGGTCGTGAAGGTGATCGTCACAAACCTTCCCGATGCCGAGATCAGCCGAGACATCTTCGCCCGGCTCCATCGGCAGCGGCTCTTTTCGATCGACCGCTGGAGTCTCGTGCAGCAGCAGTTCGCCGCTGACTCGATCGATCCACAACTCGTACAGCACGATTGGCTCGCCGATGCTGCCATCGAATACCTCGGCAGCCGGCGTCCCGTGGCTGCCAAGAGCGGCTGCCTCGGTGCCGATACGCTCTGGCGAGAACTGCTCAACGCCGCCATCGGACTCACCGTGGACGTTCCCGACGTCCACAGCCTGCTGCGGTGGTCGCTCGACGCCGGCAATGTGCGCCGCTATCGCGAACTGCCGGAGCAGCTGCGCGACGCCATGAAGGACTGGGTGTGCCAGAAGGCGGGATCAGCTGCGGACTTCGTCTTGTCCGCGGCGGAGCGAAGCGACCGACCGGATGCCGTCCCACTGGCCCTCTCCGCTGGCGTAATGGTCGCCCCGGAGGTCGAAGGCCGGGCGGAGCGGTCGCTCGGGATGCTCGAAGCGACCCACCTGTCCCGCCGCCGCTGGTCAGCCGACACGTTCAAGCGGGTCGCCGGGGAGGCGGCGGCGCTGGTCCGTGCTGGCATCGGAGACCCTGCCGAGCAGCGGCGGATATTGGCGCGGGCCGAGGAACTGCTGCAGGACCTCGATGCGGTGAACTTCGCGCATGCCAGCCCCATCCTGCCACTGGGCCTCACGCAGCGGCTCGGAGGGTTTGCGGCGGCGATCCGGGAGTTCACGGGCGGCACGGGGACGAACCTCGATGCTGTGTCACAGGCGGCGGCCCTCGTGCGGTGCCACGACCAGACGCATACCCGAACGAGCGAGCAGGAACGGCTCACGATGGCGATGCGGCTGGCACGATGGCTGGCATGGCGGCGGTCATCGCCCGCACAGCCGCAGTCTCTCGCCGACGCCGCGGCTGACTATCTGGCCACTGGGAGCTTCGTGGACTGGGCCCGCGACACGATCGGGAGGGTCGCCGAATCCCGGGAACTCTCCGACGCGGTTGCCACGCTACAGACGGCTGCCACGAAGGAACAGGAGAAACAGGCCGAAGCCTTTGGGCGACTCCTGCAGAACACGGTCTCCACGGGCGCGTACTCCGACAAGCTCCTGCGCATTGAGCAGGTGCTCGACGAGGTCGTCGTCCCGCTGGCTCGCCAGAAGCCTGTGCTGCTGGTCGTCCTCGATGGCATGTCTGCAGCAGTATGCCGGGAACTCGTCGATGCCCTCACCGCGGAGCAGTTGTGGCGGCCGATCGTCGAGGAGGGACGCACATCGCTTCGTCCCGTGCTGGCAACAATTCCCTCGGAGACGCAGTATTCCCGCGCAAGCCTGCTGGCCGGTCGGCTCGTCACTGGCGGCACCGACGAAGCATCGGCATTCGCAGCGCACAGCGGGCTCGTGGGCGTATCGACTGCCAACCGCCCACCTCGGCTCTACGCCAAGGGTGACATTCCCGGTAACACACTGCCGGCGGCCGTTCGCGACGAGATCGCCTCTCCCACTCGGCGGGTCGTGGGTGTCATCGTCAACGCCGTCGACGACCATCTTGGCAAGGCTGACCAACTCACCGTGCGATGGACGCTCGAAACGCTGGAGCTGCTCCGGGCCTTGCTCTACGAGGCCCGCTCGGGTGGCCGGGCTGTTGTGCTCACGAGCGATCATGGTCACGTCCTCGACCGCGGATCGACGGCCCGCGTCAGTAGCGACGGTGGCGCCCGGTGGCGGCCGACGGGCGGAGGGCCATCGGCACCTGATGAGTTGGCATTCCGTGGCAACCGCGTGCTCGTTCCCGGTGGCGAACTGGTCACCACGTGGAGCGAGAGTGTTCGGTACATCGCCACGGCGAACCGGGGCTACCACGGCGGTGTGAACCCGCAGGAGATGGTCGTACCCATCGCAGTGTTGATTCCCGCGGAAGACAAGGCGGAACCCACTGGCTGGCAGGCTGCACCAGAGGCGACTCCGTCGTGGTGGGACGAGTCGGCAGGACAAGAGCCGGCACCCGTCTCGCCCGTGGATACGGTGGCTGAGCAGCCAACTACCCCACCAGTCGGCACGCTCTTCGACAAGCACCGCGAAGAACACGTGCCAGTACCGCGGCCAAGAGTCGCGCCGGAGCCAGCCACCTCGACGGTCACGGTCCCGAGCTGGCTCGACGAGTTGTTCACCACCCCCGACTTCGCCGCCCAACGCAAACTCCTCGCACGGGCCTACGCCGGCGACGACCTGTTCAAGCATTTGTTGGCTCAGCTCGATGCTCGTGGTGGACGGATGACGAAGCCCGCTCTTGCCCGGGCGTTGGCCTATCCACCGTTCCGCATGGCCGGGCTTCTCACGCATGCCCAGCGGCTTTTCAATGTCGACGGCTATCCCGTGATTACAGTCGATATGGAGAGCGATACGGTGTCGTTCGAGCGGCGGACGCTTCTGGTGCAGTTCGGAATCTCAGACACGGGAAGCGACCAGTCATGACGATCAGCCGTGCACGGGCCAGCGAGATCATCGACGCCTTGCGGCGGGGAACAGTGCCCCGTGCCAGCCTCGATGCGTTCTGCGTGGGCCTCGAACGATTCGAGCCGGCAGTCGATGCCGACCTCGAAGCCGTGGCATCCGGGCGCGGCGTCTTCAAGGCCGTGCGGGGTGATTACGGCTGCGGCAAGACATTCTTCACCCGCTGGCTCGCCGACCGGGCCCGCCGGAAGGGGTTCGTCACGAGCGAGGTGCAGATTTCGGAGACCGAGACGCCTCTCCACAAACTTGAAACCGTGTATCGGCGGCTCATGGAGCGGCTGGCGACAACGGATACACCCGAGGGTGCTTTGCGCAACGTCGTGGACGGCTGGTTCCACGTCCTCGAAGAAGACGTGCTGGCCGAGGGCGGCAATATCGACGAGAAGGGGCTCATTGCTCGCACGAATGCCTTGCTCGAAACCCGGCTTGCCGCGGTCAGCAATCAGGCGCCCCTCTTTGCTGCTGCCATCCGCGGGTATCGGCAGGCGAGCGTAGCCGGGGATCGTGGCACGGCCGACGGACTACTGGCGTGGGCAGCTGGCCAGCCACACGTCGCCGCTACGGCCAAGCGGGTGGCAGGCATCAAGGGTGACCTCGACCACTTCGGTGCCTTCGGCTTCTTACAGGGCGTTCTCACCATGCTCCGCGACGCCGGGCATGCCGGGCTGTTCGTCGTGCTCGATGAGGTGGAGACGATTCAGCGGGTGCGGTCGGACGCTCGCGACAAGAGTCTCAACGCCCTGCGGCAACTCATCGATGAGGTTGAGGGAGGCCGGTTTCCCGGCCTGTTGCTTCTCATCACGGGTACACCTGCCTTCTACGACGGCCCACAAGGCATCCAGCGGCTTGAACCTCTCGCGCAGCGGCTGCACGTTGACTTCCAGACCGACGCGCGGTTCGACAACCCCCGAGCCGTCCAGATGCGGCTGCCACCCTTCGACATCGACCGGCTCGCCAAGGTCGGCACAAAGGTCCGGGACATTTTCGCGTCTTGCGCCTCGTCGCCAGAGCGAATAACCGAAACGTGTAACGACGCCTTCATCCGGCGGCTCGCAGAGGGCGTGGCGGGCAAGCTTGGCGGCAAAGTGGGGATCGCCCCACGCATCTACCTCAAGAAGCTCGTGGCCGACGTTCTGGACCGGGTCGACCAGTTCGCCGACTTCGATCCTTTGGCCCACTACACGCTTACGCTCGCCGAGACCGAACTGAACCCCTTGGAACGCGAAGCAGCCGGCGCCGGGGGCGTCGATGACATTCAGCTTCCACCACATTGAAATACGCCATGCAGCTCGCACTGCCTAACTTTGACGTGCCTTTTTCTGCTTTCGGTTTCACTCGGAAGGAGCTCATGAAGCTTGGCTTGCTCGTCATGGCGACGAGCTTTGCGGCTGCTCTTGCCATTCCACTTGAAATGGCAAGTCTTCCTCCTGCCGACATTCCGCTCCCCGTCGGGCTGAGAGAGAGAATGAGGATCGAGGAACACTTAAGAGAGCACTACGCTGAGGTTTCCGGACTGTCGAAAAAGGAACGTGACCGTGAGGGCGATCTGCGCCGCTTTCGCATGAATCAGATTGCCTCGCTTATTAATTCACGTTTTGAAGACTGGCGCTCCAAATGGAACAACGATAACCAAGACGCGGCCGCCGCGGCTCGCTGGCTACTCTTTAGTCGTCTCGCGTGCGCGTTCCTCGTCCTTCTTTTGTTTGTTGTGCTGCCGTGGATGCGGAACTCCTTAACTGTTGCGGGGCTAATCCCCTTAACCGTAAGCATGGTGACGCTCGCATCATCAATCGAATCGGGCTCACGAGTTGCAATCATCCTTTCCGCGGTATGGGCTGTTGCCGCATGCGTCGGCAAGATTGCGCACGACAATCGGCAATTGCGGCTCAAGCGTCCTTCATGGCCAAAGGTTGCTGCAGGAGTAGCGACGTTGCTCCCAATTTTTCTTGGCGCTGTGTTTGTGTGCTGCACTCTGGGCAACGCCATTGAAAGTTACCTCGCCCAGAAAGTCTTTGAAACAGAGGCGATTCTCGAGCAAGGGGTCGACGCCGGAAGCTCTGTCGTCGAACAGGCGAGTCAAATGCGCGGTCGTTGGTGGGACCCACGAGAGTGGCTCTTCTGGTGCTTTGTGCGCCATGGGGCCAGAGAATACGGCCGTCCTGCAATTGCCGCAGCATCGCTTGGAGTGCGGGCTTCCTACAGCTTTGCGAAGTCTGTCTATAGGGTGCTGCAATACTTGTCTGTTCTGAGTCTGTGCTGGATCGTTGTGCGCAGTCTTCTGTTCTTAGTGTGTAGATCTTTCCTGTATGGCGGCGGGGCGTTCATGTTCCACTTACCGACCACACCGACACCCCCACATACTCCATAACAAGCACCGGCCCCATGAAAACCACAATTGGTCCAAAGTTGGAAATCCCGGTTGCGCCCCGCGAAGCTTGGCAAGTCAAACGAAGCAAACGGTTTCTCACCGAGGGAGGCGTCAGGAGAAGGTCGCAGTGGATTCCGCCGACTGACTGTCTGTGGGCGCGCGTAAGGAACGGCTTCCTGCTAATGCGACGAGCTTATACGACCACGAGGCCGGGCCTTCTGGTGCTTGACTGCGCGGAAGGGCGGCGACTGATTGCCATTGAGGTGTCACACACTGCGCCGGTGTGCATTGATATAGCTCGTGTGGTCGCAATGTCGTCAACCGTTCGACTCCGCACCTGTGTCAGCCTTTCGCTTGCGGCGACGAGCACGAATTGCATATTCGTGAAGCAGGCGTGGTGTCCCCATAGCGGGACGACCGGGACCATCGTTCTCGAAACGGCAGGGGAGCCAACATCCGCAAGCGGGCAGAACTCAACCTTTGATGTCAGTCGAATGATTGCTTGGGATCCTTCGATTGAGTTTCGGACGACTCGGCTTGAAAGCTTACCGTGCGTATTATTCGAGCCGGTATGTATCTCAGCTTCTTCTCCACATAAGGGCAACGCAGTTCTCCTCGATGCAGACGATGTGCCTGCCGGCTTTTCGGCATGGAAGGGGGTGCGCCAGTTACTGTCACTGGTGATTCCCGGACTGTGAAATCAGTGTGGAGATGAGCATGAGCAACTTCGATCTCCTCCACCCCGCGCTGCAGCATCACGTCGTCAACTCTCTGGGCTGGCGGGAGCTGCGGCCATTCCAAGAGGCCGTGATCCCGAGGCTTCTCGCCGGCGAGCACCAGATCGTGCTGGCACCCACGGCGGGCGGCAAGACTGAGGCCGCCGCATTTCCCGTGCTCTCTCGGATGCTGTCGGAGGAGTGGCAGGGGTTGTCGGTGATCTATCTCTGCCCCATCAAGGCCCTGCTCAACAACCTTGAGACCCGCTTGGCTCGATATGCCGGTCTGCTGGGGCGCCGGGCATCGCTCTGGCACGGCGACACCTCAGCGGGTGCTCGACGCAAGATCGCGCTCGATCCTCCTGACATCCTGCTGACGACCCCTGAGTCGCTGGAGGTGATGCTCGTATCCAGCCGCATCGACGAGGAGCGGCTGTTCGGCAACCTGCAGGCGTTCGTCATCGACGAAATCCACGCTTTCGCTGGTGATGACCGTGGCTGGCACCTGCTCTCGGTGCTGGAGCGGGTCAGCCGGCTGGCGGGCCGCGATGTGCAGCGGATCGGCCTGTCGGCCACGGTGGGCAATCCCGAGGCTCTGTGTGACTGGTTGGCGGGTTCGTGCAGCGGTCCGCGGCGCGTCTACGCACCAGAGGCATCGACCGCAGCTCCTGCCGACGTCACCCTCGACTACGTGGGCTCGATCCCCAACGCCGCGATCGTGATCTCTCGGCTCCACCGTGGGGAAAAGCGGCTTGTGTTCTGCGAGAGCCGTTCCCGGGCCGAGGAACTGGGATCCGAACTCACGCGGCTCGGCACCACGGCCTTCGTGACCCACAGTTCGCTCTCGGTCGATCAGCGACGACAGGCTGAAGACGCGTTCGCAAACAGGGAGAACTGTGTAATCGTCGCCACGAGCGTGCTCGAATTGGGCATCGACGTCGGCGATCTCGACCGTGTGATCCAGATTGACGCCCCCGGCCGGGTGGCGAGCTTTCTCCAGCGCATGGGTCGGACCGGGAGGCGGTCGGGCACGACACGCAACTGCCTGTTCCTCGCCACCAATGAGAACGGCCTCCTACAGGCGGCGGCGCTCATCGACCTCTGGCGAGATCGCTACGTCGAGCCGATCGAGCCTCCGCCGCTGCCGTTCCACGTGCTGGCGCAGCAACTCATCGCTCTCATTCTTCAGGAGAGGGGTATCGGCAGGACCGCGTGGCGCGACTGGATCGGCAGGATGCCCGGGTTTGCCAACCTGCCCCCGGAGGATGTCGAGGCGGTCATCGCCGCGATGCTCGAACAGACGATCCTCTGGGAAGACGCCGGCATCTTGAGCATGGGGGAAGCCGGCGAGCGAGAGTACGGCTGGCGGAACTACATGGAGGTGATGAGCGTCTTTCTGACGCCACCACTGTTTCAGGTGCGCTACGGGCGACGGGAACTCGGGCTCGTGGACAGCTCGTCGTTCATCCCGAGAAGCCGGGGAGCGCCGGTCATCCTTGCGCTCGGTGGACGCCCGTGGCTCCTGCGCAACGTCGATTGGCAGCACGGCATAGCCTACGTCGAGCCAGCAGCCGACGCCGGGCGATCCCGGTGGCGTAGCCCCGGAGTCGGTCTTGGCTTCACGATGTGTCGCCGAGTCCGCGATCTGCTGGCGACCGATGTCGACCGGGATTGGTGGTCACGGCGGGCCCGCGACACCCTTGCCGAAGCGCGGCTCGAATACCCGTGGCTCACGACCGACGGAACAACCGTCACGGCCGAGCCAAATGGAGAGTTGTGCTGGTGGACGTTCGCTGGCAGAGCAGTGAACGCGAGTCTCTCCACTGCTCTACAGCGTCAGATCGAAGGCAAGATCAGCCACGACAACTACGCCGTGAAGATCGAGACGGGGTCCGCGATGGCCGAGATCGAGCCGCTGGTCGTTGACCTGCGACGCGCACCCCCGGAGACGCTGCTACCCACGATCGACGCCGACGCCATCACTGCCCTCAAGTTCTCTGACTGCCTGCCCCCCGAACTTGCCCAGCGCATGCTGCAGGTACGAGCGATGGACATGGCACGTCTCAGTGCCGTGATGGCGGAGCCGGTGCGATTCGTCACGACTCATTCGTAACCATACCCAAGGAACGCCTGTAGGAGTCTGCAGAAATGCCCGAGTGCATTGTCCGCGTTCTGAGCGAGGGCGAGGTCATTGACTGCGTTCGCCGTCGTATGATTTCCCTGCCAGACGGCCGCGATGCTGTGTCTTACGCGGGGATTCTCTTTCCGGTCAAACGCCCCGGGTCATCAATTGATTTGTCGGGGGACCGGCACCTTTTGGAAGGGGTGTCGCCGCTTGAGTCTGGTGCGCCGGTTAACCACACGATTCGTCTGTACATGGACGACTCGGGAAGCTCCTCTCGCCTGATGGTCGATGGGGATGTGGTAGTCAGGGACTACGTTGCCTCTGTGCTCGATGAGGCGTCTGTATTTGCGAAGGCATCGCCCGCAGCAAACACTCCGGCCGCCGATGGTCGTTGCTACGACTGGTGCTTTGAGTTGGAAAAGGACGACATCGCTGCTGAGCTAAAACATCATGTCGACGCACTTTGCGCGGCACTGCCTCTTGCGGGGAGGACCGACACAGGGTTGATGCAACGCGGCAACGCAGGCACAGCCGGCCTGACCAGTGCGAATGTGGAAGTCTCCAGCGATGGCCTACGGCTGGTGCGTAGGTCTTCGCGAGCAGCCGTACCTGAAGACATACAGCCGTCTGCAACCTGCCGGTTGGTGATTGAGAGGCTTCACGCACTACTGTCCGTGAACGTATCGAAAGGCGCAGGCGGCGAGAGTCCCCTCTCTGCGATCAACATCGCCAAGTGGCGGGAGAGGGTCGCCGATGGCCCACGCTTTGCCGTCGAGCTTTTCGAAGACCTTGTCAAAGCGGAGGAGGTAAATAGCCGGCTGAATCAACAGCTGGATGGTATGACACGCGAGAGAGATCGTTTACAGACACGAGTCGTGAAAAAAGTCAGTGTCTCCAAGGTGCTCGGGGAGATATTTCCGGAAATCGAATTCCTTGGCGATAGTGCCACAGTGATAGACGAGGACTTCACTAGCGTCCGGATGCTTGGCAGTACGCTGAAAGTCATTCTCGGGGACGATCCGTCGACGCGGGAAAACCCGGTCCGGGGCAGGCGCCACGATTGGTTTGAAGTACACGTCGCAACTGGCACTCGCAGCAACGGCCGAGTCTACTTTCATCGCGTCACGCCTTTGAAAGTCCAAGTGCTGGTGTCGCTCAAAGTCGATCAGAAACACGATACGGAGTGGATTCGCTCCTTGCCGTGATTGCAGAGCGGACGCCAGCTAAATTCGTCCCATTTCCACGGCATATTCAGTGAGCGCAAAAATCGCCATCAGCAGGCATCGCTCGCGATCCCGTAGCCGCTGACTACTTTCGGCGGCTGCTTCCTGTCCCTTGCCTGCGCTCCTCGTCTGCGCCCATCCGGAGCCTCGTATGCAAATCCACGTCACGCTCATACCGATTTCCTCGACCGATCAGCCCCCGCCCAGTCCCGACCCTCCCGAGCACGTCTACCACTTCACCACGGGCCTGAAACTCCGGCAGATCATTAACTCCGGCTGCATCAGGCCCACGACCGCCAAGATCGAGTTGCATGAGAAGCCGGTCGCGTGGTTCAGCACATCCGGCCAGTGGGAGCCGACCTGCACGAAGGTCCCGATTCCCGGCATACAAGGCCAGATCAAGACGGCCAAGGCTCAGGACGGTCTGGTGCGCATCACAGTGCCGGGGACCTGCGCACCGTATGCCTTCCCGCAACTTCCTCTGATTGCCGGCACCAAGCCCTGACCCGCTTACTTCACCCGCAAGGAGTCCCCCATGGTCCTGACAACTGGGCTCTTCGTATGCGCACTGCTGGCCACCGAGATTGCCGGCGCGCTGTATCTCGCACATTACGTTCGTGCCCGTCGAACGCGCCGATAGGCCGGTGTCCCGATTCCAACTTCCCCACATTCCTCCAAGGAGGCTCTCGTGAGCACCCTGATCGCAATTCCGCTTTCCCTTCTGTCGGCCTTGTTCTGGCTGGCCAAGTTCACGTTCTTCGGCGGCTGGCTTCTGGCTCGCTGGGTCGCCTATCTCACATGGCCGCTCTGGGCAACCGTCGTCGGCCTCGGTGCGATTACAGGACTCATGTGAATTCACCTCGAGCCATCCACTACCCCAGAAGAGAACCAGCATTGAGCCATATAGTCGAGATAAAAACTGAAATACGCGACGAGGCTGCCGTCCGGGCCGCCTGCACTCGTCTGCAACTCGCTGCGCCTGAACACAAGACCGTCCGGCTGTTTAACGCGGCGGCGACGGGCTTTTGCGTCCAGCTTCCGGGCTGGCAGTACCCCGTCGTAGCCAACCTCCAGACCGGCCAACTGAGTTACGACAACTACAACGGCCACTGGGGCGACTGGTCCCGGCTGAACTCGTTCCTGCAGGCGTACGCCGTCGAGAAGGCCAAGATCGAGGCCCGGAAGAAGGGCCACATGGTTACCGAGACTGCGATCCAAGACGGCTCGATCCGCGTGACGGTGCGTGTGGGAGGTGCTGCCTGATGAGCACCAACGAGAAGCGAATCGAGATCACGGTCAGCCCGGAAGGCGCAACCAGCATCAAGACATTGGGCTTCACTGGCGGTTCCTGCAGGGACGCCACCCGGGACCTCGAGCGAGCCCTAGGGATATCTAGCCGCGAAACCCTGCTGCAGCAGTTCTACGCGGAGGCCCAGTCCAGTGAGTGGCTCCACGAGGGGAACTGAATATCCCCCCGCTCCGCTGTCTTGCGGTGGCGATGAAATCTGCGCCGCTGTGGACGCCGGCCGTCTCCAACAACCCAACCCCCGACAGGATTTTGATATCAATGGCCGATTCCGAGCCCCCAGAAGAGCACGTCAGCGAGAACGTCCGGCAACTCCTCGCCCACTACCAACAATGCGAGCAGGCGCGGCTGGAGCGGGCAAAAGCCAATCTCCGAGCAGAAGTCCTCCCGGCCCTGCGAACCCACCGGGTTGCCACCGTAGAAGCCGCCTACTCGGGCTACGGCGATTCAGGAGCCATCGACGGCCTGCAGTACCGAGACTCAGTTGGACAACGCGTAGACAGAACGACGATTCCACAGCCGCTTGTCGAGCAACTGGAGGCGTGCATCTACGAGTTCCTGCCCTCTGGCTTCGAGATCAACGACGGCGGCCAAGGCACGCTCACGATCGACACCCAGACGGCCAAGGTCACGATCCAGCATCAGGAGAACTACACTGAGACCCGCGACAGCACCCGGGAGTTCGACCTGTAATGGCACACTCCTATCACCACGCTGTCTCATCGGCCAAGAAGTTCGGCGGCATCCCGGAGGAGTACCTGAGGTTTCATGACTTTCTGGACGCATCCAAGAGCCACATGGCGGACTTCCGGCACCGGGCCTTGAGGCACCATTCCGAGGGCATCTTCCTGCTGGAGGAGTTCTTCGGGAACACAACAGTGCTCTCGACCGGCAGGATTCTCCCGGTGAGATTCATCGGCGAGCAGCACGTCCTCGAAGACTTGGGCAGGATCCCAACGCTCCAAGACTGGCTCGGCAGGATTCAGCCCGAGAGCTGGATGCTGGGGCGGGGGCAAACTGAGTCGTGACGTTACAGCCCTAGGTTCCTTCGCACGAGGTCCGTGAGGACTGCGGTCCAAATCGTCAGCGAGGCACCTCCGACACGATCGACAACCTCCTTTGCCTGCTGCCAAATCGACGGCTCACGCGAAGCCTCAAGAAAATCGTAGCCGGCCCAAGTCAGTGTGCGGATTGAGGCGGTAGGCGATGCAGAGCCCATATGAGCTGTGTCGATCGCCTCGACCAAGCCGCTTTGGCCTAGGAGATAGCAGTGATAGGCAACTTGGTCTTCCGTGTATCCGTCGACCTTTAGATCGGACGGCGCATAACCGTCTTGATGCGATTCCACGGCGAGCAATATGGCCCGCACCAAGTCCATGTCTCGCTTCATGCTGATGTCCTCTTGCGTAGTGCCAGCAGGTCTTCATCAGGCTACCAGCACCACATCTTTCCCTTGCAGTAGGTTCCCATGCCGAAGACCACCACAACTCGACAACCACCCACCCCTCCTTCCAAACCCACGCTCACCTCCCGCCTCCACGAACTCATCTCAGCCTGCTTCACCGGCATCTGGGTCCAAACTCACGAACCCCACGAAGCCACCCGGGAAATCACCGACCTGTGCCGCGCTGAGAACTGGCGGGTGGGAGTCTGGAACTGCGACTCCGGGGTCCAGTTCCCCATCGAACAGATCGCGATCCCGGGCGTCACCGAAACCCAAGACCCACTGGCTGTCATCCGGGCCATGCCGCAGCTCGCTAACGGGTCCAGCACGACGATTATGTTATTTGAAAACCTGCACCGCTTCATGGGCAGCGTCGAACTCATCCAAGCCATCGCGAGGCAGGCTATCGCGGGCAAGCACAACCGGGCCTTTATCGTCGTGCTGGCTCCCGTGACTCAGATACCCGCGGAACTCGCCAAACTCTTCGTGTGCGTCGACCATGAATTACCGGACCATGCTCAGCTGGAAGAGATCGCCCGCGGAGTTGCCACACAGGACGGTGAACTTCCCAGTCCCGACGAACTCCCCCGGGTGATCGATGCCGCGAAAGGCCTGACGCGCAGCGAGGCCGAGAATGCCTACTCGCTGTCGCTGGTCAGGCACGGCACGCTCAAGGCCGAAACGCTCTGGGAGCTGAAGGGTCAGCAGCTAAAGAAAAGCGGCCTCGTTTCGATCCACCGCGGCCCTGAGTCCTTCGACCAGCTCGGCGGCCTCGACAACCTCAAGGCGTTCTGCCTGCGGGCGATGAGGCGGCAGAGTGAGGGCACAATCAACAATCGGCCTCGCGGCGTCCTTCTGCTCTCTCCTCCCGGCTGCGGCAAGTCCCAGTTCGCGAAGGCCCTCGGCAACGAGACTGGCAGGCCCACGGTCGTCCTCGATGTCGGCGCGCTGCTGGGAAGTCTCGTTGGCCAGTCGGAGAGCAACGTCCGGGCGGCACTGAAACTGGCTGACGCGATGGCCCCGTGCGTGCTGTTCGCCGACGAGATCGAGAAGGCATTGGCCGGGGCTACGTCATCCGGCCAGACAGACTCCGGCGTCACTGCTCGGGTGTTCGGGAGTCTGCTCACATGGCTGAACGACCACGAGAGCGACGTCTTCTTCGTGGGTACCTGCAACGACGCCAGCAAACTCCCACCGGAATTCGCGAGGGCCGAGAGGTTCGACGGCGTGTTCTTCGTGGACTTACCCGGCCGAGACCAGAAGGACGCGATCTGGGGCATCTACGCGCGGCACTACGGGCTGGACGCGAAGCAGGCCCGGCCGGACGACGCCAACTGGACCGGGGCCGAGATCAAGTCGTGCTGCAGGCTGGCAAGTCTTCTGGACGTGCCGCTCGTTCAGGCCGCTCAGAACGTCGTACCCGTGGCTGTCACTGCGGGCGACAAGATCGAGGGGCTACGCCAGTGGGCTTCCGGTCGGTGCCTGTCGGCGGATCGGGGGGGGGTGTATTCGCGGACGGAGGGAAGCAGTGGCGGGCGGGTGCGGAGAGTGGTTCGAGAGCCGGGGGTGAATTGAATCGTGCGTGTGTTGTTGTGGTGTCAGTCTCTCAGCCGCTCGCGTAGTTGCTCAATCGTCAGGACCGGCTCAGTACGGTGAAGCATCGCATGGCAATTTGGGCATACAGGTCGGAGATCATTCACAGGGTCAACGGTGTATTCCCTGTCAGTCAGTGATAGCGGCTTCACATGATGCACGTGAATGAACCCGACACCCACCTCGCCGTATCTTTGGCCAAAGTCTAGCCCGCACACGCTGCATGCATGGCCATGGTTGGCTATACATGCCCGCCGCGCACGCGGATTTCGCTCGGCGGCGTTAACCCGCACCGACTTTCGTGCGCCCTCGGTGTACTGAAGACCGGGTTCCAATTCATCGGGATAGAGCCGCTCCCGTTCACTCCGGATCCTATCCGACTGCCGGGCATAATCACCGAGTCGTTGCTCTGCCGTGGCTAACTCGGCTTCCGTGAAAAGACCACGATATTCAGGCCGAAGGATGATCGCTTCGATTGTCAGGTCGGGGCGGCCTGCTTCCAAGAGAGTGTCCAGCCCCGCCCGCTGCCCCGCCGTACGGGGCTTGAGCATGCGCTTCGCGGTGGACAGCCCACCGTGTCGTCTGACTGCGGCGAGAAAACGTCTCGCCCAGTAGCCCGTCTCTTCACCACTTCGTCGGTAAGCATCTATCAGTGCATTTGTGAAGTCGTCTTCAACACCCATCTCACAACCTTCCTGTTCGCATGCAGATCGCCCCGCAACTCTAGAACCTATAGCACCGAAATGTTTTCACCCACAGGAACCCCATGTCCACAGCAACCACCACCACTTCCCACGACACCGGCCAGCAGGTTTCCCATCGCGGCCGACAGCGTGAATCCCAGCAGCCGGTCACGCAGCAGGAGAGAAACGCCGCCAACAGACTCCGCACAACGATGGCCGCCGTGAAACTTGCCTTCACGTGGCTCGGGGTTCGTAAGACCTTGGCCCCCGAACAGCGAACAACAGCAGCCCGAGCGTTCCATGCCGACCGGGAACTGCTCTCGGCCAGCAAACTCATCCTCGACACCAAGAACCCCGCCTATCGTGCCGTGGCTGCCGTTCGCTCAGAGGCTTCTTCCTACTGGCGCACGGTCACGCTGCCATTCCCCGAGGCAGGCATTCGGCTCCTTCCACAGAACTCCCTCGGCCTGTTCGCGACCACCATGCAGACGTACCGCGAGAGGCTCCAAGAGGCTGCCCGGGAACTCAGCGGCCAATACGACCAGATCAAGTCAGAAGCCCAGCGGCGCCTTGGCACGCTCTTCAACCAAGCCGACTATCCCTCCACGCTCGACGGCCTGTTCGACATGGAGTGGAGCGTCGTGCCGATCGAGCCGCCGAATTATCTCGTGGCCCTGAGTCCCGACGTTTTCCAGCAGGAACAAGCCCGGGTGCGTGAACGCTTCGAGAATGCCGTCGAACTCGCTGAACAAGCCTTCGCCACGGAACTCCAGCGACTCACGGCTCATCTGGCTGAAAGGCTCACGGGCCTTCACGACGGTCAGCCCAAAGTATTTCGTGACTCAGCCGTCGAGAACCTCCGGGAGTTCTTCGAGCGGTTCCGGCGGTTGAACATCCGGTCTAGCCCGGAACTGGATGCCCTCGTCGAACAGGCCCAGCAGACGATCAATGGCGTCGAGCCGCAGACGCTCAGGGACTCCAACAGGCTTCGGCAGATGGTCGCCCGGGACTTCGAGCAGATTCAGGCGAGCGTCGGAGAAATGCTCGTGGATCGGCCCCGCAGGAACATTCTCCGTCGTGGGAATGTTGGAGGTGCCGCATGACCAGCGAGATGGAGTTGGTCGTGGATGCAGGCGGTGATGTCCGGTGCATCTATGGAGAAGAGTTGGACCTGCGGGAGATTGGGAAGTTGCAGATCACCCGAGCAAGCCATGTCGAGCCAGATGCTGAGGGCTACTGGTTCGCTGACATGGGGCCGTCAGGCGGGCCGGTGCTGGGGCCATTCAGGAGCCGGACGGAGGCGTTGGGGGCGGAGAGGGGGTGGCTGGCCAGCACAGGCACTATCAGTAGGCAATCTCCACATCAAGGCCGCGGATCGGCTCTGCGCTCGTGATGCGGAGAAAGCCGTTCGTCTTGTCCTTGCTCGTCCCTATGTGGTTGTCGTCCGGATAGAGCACCTTGTGTTCCGGATGCCGCATGCGGAGATTCCACCCGACACATCCCTCGACATGCTTTCTCAAGAGCGGCTCGACGGTTGTTGGCGCGAAGAACACATTCAAAGCCTGAACATACCGCTTCACAACTTCGTTCAAAGCGCCGTAGGCCTCTAGGCATTCCGCTGGGCCATCTGCTGATTTCTTTCGCCACAAACCGGGCCAGAGAATCTCCGCGATGCCATGCTGCGCCTTTTCTGGGTCGAACATGCCATAGTTGAGGCTCAGAACGTGGATCAGATGTTCCCGCTGACGCTTGGCGAACGAGATAGTTTCGCCAACGTAATGGATCAGGTGGCCTCCGTCATTCTGCTGCCGAAACGTCCAGAGATAGACGCCCGCTGCAGTAGCGCACGACGAATGAAAGAGCGACCTGTCTCCGGCCGTGAATGTGTACGGTCCATCAAAGTGCAACTCTAGATCAGCCATTCCCGCTCAAGCCTCCGTATGAAAAGAGCAGATCACGCCAAGCAGTAAATGGACAAACGCGATCATCTGTGGCTGCAGTACGCCTCAAAGCCCCAACAAATCCCAACGCTCTAAAAACTCGTCATCGCCATCCGTGAACAGGCGCATGGCATTGTCTGCGTGCTTGCGGCCGCCTTTTCCCGGCGTGTCGAGCCATTTGCGGTGACCGGCTTTCACGCGTTTCGCCACAACCTGACTGGGAACAACGTGGTATCGGGGCCTGTCCGTCACGTTGCCCAGCAAAACGAACACGTAGAAGTGGTTCTCTGCGACGAAGGCTTCGCTTTTGTCGTTCAACAACCAGCCCTTCCGTTTTTTCTGGCTCGTCTTGCACTGAATCGTGACTGACCGCGACCCGTCTTGGTTGGTCGCCAGAACGTCGATGCCCCGCGTGTTGCGCAATGAGATCGAAGCGATGTAGCCTCGTCGCGACAACTCCGCAGCCACGAAATACTCGCCTGCCACGCCGGTGAGAACCGCAGGAATCTTGGCGGAAGGCTGCATCGGCAAATCTCAGCGAGCAATAGCACGATCGACTGGCTATCAGCATAGCCCATCGATGCCTCCGGCTCATCCGGTCGGAGTAGCAAAAGTAATTTGAACTCATGGCCGCGCTGGGGTGTTCCCAAGCAGCCGTTCTCGTATCCCCGTCGGCCCATCTGGCTGCCGGGCGTGTTTCCTGTCCGTGTTCCATCTCTTTTCTTAGGAGGAAAGTCTGTATGTCTGACATCGACCTGTTTGACGCCGTGGCCCAGAAGACCGGCGAAGACTCCCACGAGATTCGTCGTCGTGGCTTCATGCTGACCGGGCCCGAAGAGTCTGGCTCTGACATCGATCCCGAGTGCATGCTCGACCTGATCGACCTCCCGGAGACGGGCATGGTCGATTGGGACGCGCTCGGCTTTGGGTGCCGTGAGCCGTTCTACACGAGCACGCTGAAGGCCCGGCGGAAGCCCACGGCCGGCACGAAGAAGCAGGTGGCCCGAGCGGCGTGACCTGCTGACCGGCTCGAAGATTCCCCGCGATCCCAACAAGTGACGGGCGTGGAGTGTGGTGGAGGTGCCCAAGCCTCACTGCACCCACGCCCGTCGCTTTTTAACATCTAAATCAGTGAATCACGGGCATTTGATGGCGGCGGTGAAATCAACGCCGCCGTGATCTCTCCCCAACCCCGAACAGGAACTTCATCCCATGTTGAAACTCCATGCAGGCGTCTCGAAGAAAGTTGGCTTGCCCAATTTCTCAAGCGCCTCGGCCTCCTGCGTTATCGAGGCAGAACTCGACAGCACGCTCCTCAACGACACCGAGGGCTTTCAGATCGTCGTAAAGAAGGCCTACCAGTCGTGCGAGCAAGCCGTGCAGGAACAGATCGCGAGGCTGACCAGTAAACCCGAGAGCGAACTCAGTCAGCCGCAGGAGGTCATCGAGGTCCGTACCAGCCCGGCCATCAGCGGCGCCACGGTTTCGCGCATCCAGCCGGCCCAGTTCACGAGCCAGCCCAGCTCCCGTCCCGCCACCGTGAGTCAGATTCGCGCTCTCCGGGCCATCACCGCGCGTCGGAAGATTGACCTCGTGGGGCTGCTGCGGGGGCGATTCGGCATCCAGACGGCGGACGAACTCGGCATCCGGCAGGCCAGCAGCCTCATCGACGAATTGAAGAGCGACGAGTCGACCGCCAGCACCAGCACGAACGGCAACGGGGCCTACGCGGCGACTGGGGGTGCTCGATGATCGCCGGCGCTGACCTGCTGCCGGTGCTCACGCCCGCCAACACCAACCCCGCCAATGAGGTCGCCCGGAAGATCACAGGCAGGGATTACATCTCGTGGTCGGCCATCAGCATGTTCCGAACCTGCCCGCTGAAATACAAGTTCCGGTACGTCGATGGCCTGCCCGAGGAGAGCGTGTCGGCGGCGTTGGTATTCGGCACCGGTATTCACGCGGCCGTCGAGCACCACTACCAAGCGATTCTGTCCGGCGATCCCAAGCCCGACCTCGATGCACTGCTGTTCGCCTATCGCTCCGCATGGCTGCCGCACGACCCGGACGCGATCCAGTTCGGCAGCACAGAGACACGGGCCTCGCTGGATGCTCTGGCCGCACGGATGCTCACGGCGTTCCTGAGTAGCCCTGCGGCGAGCGTTCATGGGCGGGTGCTGGGCGTCGAGGAGGAGATCCGGGGCATGCTGGTCGAGGGTGTGCCGGACCTGTACGGGAGGGTCGATCTGCTGACCGAGGATGGCGACACGCTGGTGGTGACCGACATCAAGACTTCACGTGGCAAATGGAGTCAGGAGCAGGTCGAGGATTCAGGTGAGCAGTTGTTGCTGTACGCGCAGTTGGCCAGCGAGATCAGCCCGGGGAAGAAGATCGCGACCCGGTTCTTGGTGCTCACGAAGACCAAGGAGCCAGTCGTCGAGGAGCATGTCCGTGAGGTCGAGCCAGCCGCCGTGAAACGCACTTTGGCGGGGTTGGGCCGGGTCTGGCGGGCGATCGAAGGCGGGCAGTTCTATCCGGCGCCGTCTGTCATGTCGTGCTCGTCATGCGGCTATCGGGCTGCGTGCCGGGCGTGGGGGGGGTGATGGGCTGGAGGAAAGAGCGGCCGGGGCAAAAAACCACGGCCGCTTTTTTCTAGGTATCAGCACGCTGGATCAGCATGTAAGAACGACGCATCTCCCGGTTCCTATAGGCTGCGGTTTCCCAAGAATTCCAACTGAATTGCGTCGTCGACCGTGCCGCTTCGTACCGTCCATGAGCCACCGGTCTCGTCCTCGTGATTCCACTCGTACCAGCCGCTGCCCATCGTCATCCCAGCCCTCTCCCGTTGCATGAAACGAATCTCGTCGGTCTTGGGAGGAAACATCTGCTGCATTTGCAAGCACCGAAGCTCACCTGCCAGAAGCCTGAGCAATGGGGCGCTGCGTGAGGCGTAAAACTTCTTCCCATCCTCATTGTTTTCAGCAGCCGCCGCGCGAAGAAAGACAGGAACTTGGGCACCTTCGTATCGTTCCATGTTGAAAAACACTTCAGCCGGCAGCGACCTTGCGAGCGCAGCTCTCCCGCATGTGCCGATTGGCTGACCACTCAAGTCTTCTTGGTCCTTCGCTTGGTCTCCTCCTCTCTGCGCTTTTAGTTTCGCTTCGGTTGCAAGATCAACAATCGAAAGCCCCGGCCGATTGCCATCCCACACATGAACTCTAACGCCGCCTAGATCACCCAATTCTGAGGCGTCGATCTTTCCTGCCCCTACCTGCAGTGATGCCTTCTTGGCCCAGTCGATACACGTTTGCTGAGCTGTAGATAATCGCGAGAGCACATCCTCAGCCCAGTTGCGGTCAAGAAACACGACGTGCGTGGCTTCCCTCTTGCGGGCTAATCCGCCCGTGAGATTTACAGCGCCTGCAAACTCGAGAAGCACGAGCGTCTGGGGGAATGTGTAGCGGACGTAGGTCCTTCGCCCTGCCGAACGATACCGCACATCCTCGCGCTCAAGGATTGGTTTGTCTGTGGTGCCAAACAGTTCCTTCAATTTGCCGAGATAGTCTTCCTCGCCGCCTTCGTACGATCGCGAGAAACACACCAATCTGTTGTCCTCCGTGAAACAGAAGCTCTCTCCGTTGCTCGTGACGTAGCGGAAGGGCTCGCCGGGCGCTGTCTGTGTGAGCGGCGTGCGGGCATTTACTTGCTCAAAGGACTCGCCAAGGGTTATGCCCTTGAATCCATTTTCGAGGTAGTGCTGTGACGTCTCGCCAAGCAGTGCTTCCACAGCCAGATGCGGCGATCCAGAGGAGATCGCTGCTACCCCGGACTGTGCTGACCCTTGCCCAGAGGACGCTGAACGTGAATCGGCGATTGCCTTCCGGCTATCGCCAGCACCCGACGTCGGTGTTCTCGCAAACTCCTTATAGATTTGCTTGTTGCTGCTGCCCCCTCGAAACACGAAGACGTATACGAGCAGCAGGGCCGCGAGTGTCAGTGTGCCTATAAGTGCTCGCATGGGGGTGAGGATTCCGAATTTGGACGCCTCCTTGAGGACGGCAATTTCCTTTTCCAAGGCCTCACGCGACTGGCGTGCCTCTGAGAGGCCTGCAATAAGATCCTTGGGCACCGCCTTTTCCCCGTAACGCTCGACGGCCTCTCTCCCGAGCGTTACGTAGGCTGCCTGAATCTGCATCGAGGCGGCAGCGTCGGCTGAGGCTTTGGAAGCCTTCTGCGCTGCCTGCTGAGCAAGGTGCTTGGCTTTCGCTGCGAATCCTTCGGCCGGTGGAGCTGTTGGTTCCGGGGGCCTTGCGGCAATGCGGGCCTCCAAGCCCCGGATCTTTTCACGGTGTGACGAGAGCTCGGGTGGCAGTTTTTCGATCCCGAAGATCTTCTTGCCGATCGCATGGTAGATCTTGGGCAGCGTGACGTTGTTGAGCGCCGCAAGAGCCGCCTGTTTCTGGGCGAGCTTGGCGGTGGTGCCCAGTAGCTTCCTGACCGCCGCTGCATTCTCTTTCATCTGTGATTCAGACATTCGGTCATCCTCGTCTCTTGGGATCGATAAGACTCATGGCCGGGACAGGGTATACGACACGACCTCGCCGGCTTGGTCGGCCGCAGTAAAAGTAATGCGGCGATCGCCAGAAGGCGTGCTTTCAACAGTTACCAGCTCACCCACAGTGCTCTTTCCAGCAATCTCGACAACGGGCATGGGCCCATCGGGATCGGCTGCCCATGCGAAAGCCCGCGTCTTTAGCAATGGTGTACGGCTCGTCACCGTGAACTCTCGCCAGCCCTCGGTGTTCTGCTTATCCGGCAGCGGCCACCAAGCGATTCCATTGAGAAGAGTCGGATATTCAGCCTCCTCGATGCCGCCCTTGAAGTTTGGGTACTGCCAGCGGATGCCCTCGGCCTCGAATAGCAGGTACTTGGTCTGGCTTACTCGCGTGGAGATCGTCGTCTTGCCACCTGCGTCGATGAACGCCGGCCGGTGAATTCTCTCGAGCGTCACTCGAATATCCCCGGAGATAGCCGCGTCCGCTTCGGTCTCTTCATTGATGCGGAAAGACAGGTCACCCGACGAAGGCGCCATAAAGTCGATCCCATCCCCCGCGGGAATCACAAATCGGGAATCCTGAACCTTGGCAAGCAACATGCGGCGGGGAAGCTCGTTTACGAATGCCTCTTTTTTGAGCGACGCTTCCAGATTGGCCGGTGGCCCAAGCAGTGATCGCAACTCCGGCGAAGCAGTGCCCTCTGGGCCGAAAGTGTTTCCTGCGTTGTCCTTGCACGAGCCGGCAACCGTCAGCCGGTAGCAGTTTCCCTCGTGAACGCTCAGGGTGGTCTCGGTCCAAGCCGCAGAAGCCCGCACATTGGCGGCCTGAGGCCAATACCCTTCGAAGTCGAGCAGGCTGGGCCCCAAGAGGCGACCTAGCCCGACAACTCCAACAGTCCCAAATATCAAAGCCAGTCCGGCCCGCCTGCTGATTGGCTTGCTGAGTTGACCTCGGCGTTGAATTCGGTCGAGCAGGCCTCGCGGCTGGGCTTTTAAGGGCTTGCCGTCCAGAAACCGCCCGATGTCTGCCGCAAGTTCGCCTGCGGTGTGATACCGAAGCCGGCGATCCTTCTGCAGGGCCCGCTCGGCAATCGCGCTGACCTCTCTTGGAATCGCTTTGTCGAGTGACCTGAGCGGCGGAGGCACCTCCTCGCAAACGACCCGCGAAGCCTCGTGCAGGGCTTTCCTGCGGACTGAATACGGCGGCGAACCCGACATGAGCTCGTAGAACACAACTCCAAGCGAATACACGTCGGCCCGGTCATCGAGGTCGTCTGGATCAGGCCCGAATTGCTCCGGGCTCATGTATTGCACGGTGCCGATCAGTTGGCCCGTGTCTGTCTTCATCGACGTCAGGGCCAAGTCGGAGTCCGTGCTTCGGGCTACGCCGAAATCGATCACCTTCGCGTTGCCGCTCGCATCCACCAAAATGTTCCCGGGCTTGAGATCCCGATGGACGATGCCCCTGTCGTGCCCATGCGACACGGCCTCGCACACCCGCTTGAAGAGCGTGAGCTTTTCCTCGAGCGAAAAAGTGCCTTCATGGACGTAGTTCGTGATGGGCTTGGCGTCGGGAATAAATTCCATCACGTAGAACGGCACGTCGCCAAAGTCACTCGAATACGTGCCGACTATGAAAATCTGTGCGATGCCCGGGTGCTGGAGCTTCGCAAGAAACTCAGCCTCACGCTCGAACCGCCGCATCGTCTTTTCGCTGGTGATGCCCTGCCGAATGACCTTCACGGCCACCGAGCGAGATGGTCTTTCCTGCAGGGCTTCGTAGACACGCCCCATGCCCCCTTCGCCGATAAGACTGACGATTTTTACGCCGCCCAAGTCCATGCCCAAGAGCGGGTCGACTCGCTGGGCCCGCACTTTGGGCTTGGGAGTTAAGCCGAAATCGTTGCCCTGCCCCGGAAACGGCATGGGTGAGCGAGAGTCTGAGCTGCTCTCGTTATCCAGTTCGTCGGGGTTGTGGTGCGCGGGGAACGACATCTTGTAGTTGCGAACGTGTGACTCGGCGGGATCTAGCCCCGGCCCCAAGCCTTTAAAAACTCCGGGCAAGCACCGCGGCGGTAGTGTACGGCCCCGCAAAGGGTGCCTGATAGCCGCGACCACGACCTAGGCTGAACTCCAAACAGACATTCAATTGCTCAGATGATTCCAGAGGTGGGCACGAAAAAGAGCTGCGATGACGAGTCCAGCAAACACCGTGATTCCAAGGAGCCACAGCGACCATAGCGCGCCATGGTGACTTCGCGGGCACTCGCCCACCCTGCCGGCTGGGGAAAGCTCGTGCTGTTCTTCGCTGAACACGCTCACGACGCGAACACTTTTTGGGGCGGGCGGAAATGGATTCAACCGGCCGACAGGCTTTACGCCGGTAATCGGCTGGCGATTCGTGCTGGCGAGGGAACCCATGGCTGACTCCGTCAGGGATGTTTCAGGGCGGACATTCGGCGGCACGATTTAGATATGAAAATCGCTCCGCTAACCTAGATGGCGAGAATGGCTGGCCTCGGGCGCCAAGACTTCTTTAAAGGCCCACAGACCGTGCCCCCGATTTGGACTGGCACGCGAACGCCGGCTTGGGAAAACCGGCCGGAGGCTAGACTCTGGGCCGATCGCGAGTAGCCCGGTCATCACCCATAAAACCCTCGCCCGGCCATGCCTGCCGATGCATTACCCCCCGAACTCGCCCACGAGCTGGCCCAGTGCCTGAATCGCTTGGCGGCCGGAGAAAGTTGCGCCCGGGACAAGATCATCGAACTCTGCCAAGGCCGACTGCGAGAGCTATCGAGCCGGCTCCTTGGAAAGTTCGCCAAGGTCCGGAGATGGGACAACACCGACGACGTGGCCCAGAATGCCGCCATCAGGCTGTACAGGGCGCTGGGAGACACCGTGCCGGAATCACCGCGAGGCCTCATGGGCCTGCTGGCGACCCAGATCCAGCGGGAACTCATCGACTTGGCGAGAAAGCACTCGGGGCCGATGAGCTACGCCGTTAATCACGGAACCAATGCCCGGGAAGGCTCGCAGGGAGATGTTTTCCATGTCGACGAGGTAGCTCAAGAGACTGACTCCGACGAAGAAATCCCACTAGATCGCTGGGAAAGTTTTCATGCGGCAGTCGAGCAACTGCCGGATGACCATCGCGAGGTCTTCAAACTTGCGTGGTACTTGGGGCTAGACCAGAACGCGACGGCGCACGCCCTCGGGCTGTCACGCCGGACGGTCCAAAGAAAATGGCAGGAAGCTCAGGAGATGATCGCCAAGGCAATCGGAACCGTGGGCTGAGGGTCGCTCCAGCGGTGGATCTACAAGCATGGCCGCCGCCTATGCTGGATGATCACGGTCAATTCGAGGCCAGCCCATGGTGAGCAGCGAGGGCTGCGGTCACTGCGTATCGCTTCATTACCCCGTTATCTGCCGTGCGCTTCAAAAAGGATGCTGTTCGGCACCCATGAGCACGTCTGCCAACGACACCCAACACGCAGAAAACCCGGCAAACCGCCTTATTCCGCGTATTTCGAGCGTGTCAGCAACGCCGCAAATAACTGCGCACTCGAGGGGCAAGCACAGCTTTTCGGCCTCGGTATCGAGTTCATGAGCCGCTTTTTGACTGCGAAACCGTTCGCCAGCGGGCCGATCAGGGTCGAAATCGCGTGCGTTATTCGAGGGGTGGCAGATGTACAGTTATTTGCACACTTGAGTCCGAAGGGGGTGTTGGGGGCAGAAAATGTTGAACACGGCCACTCTCGGAGGTGTTGCGCTCGACAGGCGCATCGATAAGATCGCGGTCAGCACCGGATCTTATCCTAAGGGCCACCGTGATATGCCATCAACGCAGTGCCGGCCGGGCGTCGTCATCTGCCATCACCGGCGGGCTTTCCCCGGAGCGACTACTCTTGTTCATCACAGTCAGGGCACCATCGAAGGAGGCAGCTCGGCCAAGTCGTCGCTCTGCACGTTTCGTAACCGCCCGGGCTACGAGAGCGTTGGGCTCGTAGCTGAAAACCTACGGATTCACTGCCCACCTGCCCTGCCCGTCATCGTTCGTGCCGGAAAAACAGACCCGGACCTCGACGGCTACTGTATTCGCCGCGACAACAGGTTTGTGATCACGATCGACTACACCTTGGCGTGCGATTCGGTCGTAAACACCCTGATTCACGAGTGGGCGCACAGCCTCGCGTGGAACTACTCGCTCGAAAAAGCTGCTGCTGATCTGACTTTTGGCTATATCGAGCAGGCCGACTTCGAAGACCTCGCTCATGGCCCTGAATTCGGCGTGGCATTCGCGACCGTCTGGCGGGTCTTCGTGAGAAACATCCTGCCGGTGTTGAGATCGCATTAGAGCCACAGGTTTGGCTTGAGGCGGGCGATCGACGGCGAAGCGGCCCCATGGCGGCTAGATGCCTCTGCGGGCGCACAATGAAGACCTCGTCGCCAAGAGAGCGGCACCGATGGCTGGTCGAAAAAAGACCGGGCTAGGACGTCGGGCTTGGCCGCCAACCCTGCGACACACTTCCGGGATGTATTCAGGGCCTCGTCACAGATCCCAGAATCACAATGAGCCTCGAATGCCAAAGATGGGACGCTGCCGAACTCGTCACCAGCAAAACGAGTCGACGTGAGTCTGGTGATGTGCAGCGACCTCAACCAACGTTATTTGATGCCGGCTTCTTAAGGCCGGCATCAAACGTAGCTGCCAACGTCGTCCCGATCATCAAACAGAGGGGCTAGTTTTCAGGAGTTAGGACTCTGAAAGCTCCCGTGTAGGTGGAACACCTACACTAGGTCCACACAACTTTACAAAAAAACCGCGGCGGCGCTCGTCGCAAGTCGTGTCACATCAACGGATTAGGCGTGACTTTGTTGCCGATTTACCCCCCTGCACGCGTTCGGGCCGGATTTAGATATCAAAATAATTTGCTGCCTCGCCATCGAAGGATCGACGTGCAGGCGTCGAACGACTCGTGTCGCCGCAGGCCCGAGCCCACGACGACCGCCAGCGTCTGCGATCGCAATAGAGCCACAGGCTTGGCTTGAGACGGGCGAATAATGGAACGTCGGCCTCGGCTGGCTCGACGGTCGATCGCCTTTCTATCGCGAATCAGAAGGCGGCCGCTCACCTCCGCCAACGAACTCCCGATCATCTACGCCCTACGGGCAGTTTTTCTCTTGTTTGTTCGCGGTGACGCAGTGCCATAGACAGTGCAGAGCCAGATTTCCCTCTAATCTTTGTGCGTCTCTTGGTTTTCATTCTTGTAGAAGGGCCGGGGCCGTCAGGCATCCGGCCCGCTTACTATGAATGAAGTGCTTGGGTGTCCGTAGCCGAGGACTCAAATGTCCATAGCCCGTTGTCTACGGAACCCCGAGCCTCGACTACGGCAACTGGCTTGTTTTGATATCTAAATCGCCAGACAGGGCCGGCACCTGCTTCTTGCTGAGCCGGCCAGCAGTCACTTTGGCTTTCGCTCCCGTGGCGAGCTTTTGTTCTTGAAGCGATTCAGATTGGTTCTGGGTTCAAGCGGCGGGAGTCCGAGCCGGTACTTATGGCTACCCTGCCCAAGTCGGCCGTGATACTCGATCCGCACGAGTTTCTTCGCTAGCAGGATCTTCATATTCCGATACACGGTCTTCTCATTCACGCCCATCCGTTTCGCAAGGGTGCCTTGACTTACCCATGCGACGCCCTGCTTCTCAAAACGAAACAATGTCAGCCAGAGCACGGCGGCAGTTGGCGGCAGGCCGGCAAGAGTCTTGTCGATGAACTGATTGAATATGGCAACTTTTTTTGTGCACGAGGCTGAATCCTTTGGGTCATTGTCAGCAACGTCACAAGCAGCATCACGGGAATCACGATCGCCAGTTCCAAGAGCGCAGCCAACGGCCTTTTCTGGCCCCTCACCGATTTGCTCTGACATGCCATCAACGGAGCCAGTGGTCATCGCCGTCCTCCTTTTTTTTGGGAATACTCGCCTTAGCCGCAGCTGCCCGCGACCTGTATGGTTGGCTGGCCTGAACGTTCGGCTGGGTCAAGGCCGTGATCGAGGTGGGCCCCCGCACCTGCTCAGCCGCCCGCAGCGAGAACTTCTGATAGCGACCGTCGAACGACAGCGGGATGTTTACCTTCAATTCATCCCGGGCCTTCACGTGATGGAGCCACATCTTGATTAGCTGATAGTCCTCGTCGACGCGCTGAGCCGCCTTTGCACCAGACTCGACCGCGAGCGTGTAGGCGTCGTTGCAGGAACTCTCGATTTCTGAGTTGTGCAAAAACACGCCGGCGTCCAATTCGTCGTATGTTGTCTTCCCGACGCGATGCTTGAGGTGCCGCACGCCTTCCCGCGATATCGACGCCGCCGCGACCACACAGGGCCCCTTATTCGCAAGATCACGAAGCATGGGCATGATCCGGCCGACTGTGTCGCCCGCTTCACCGTCGTAGCCCTCGAGCCTGAGCTTCTGGAGGGTGTCCACGCACACAACGTCCGCCCGGAAGTAGGCGGCACGTTGAACGACCTGCTCGAGCGTGAAGGGCATCTCCATGAACTCCAGCCGGTCGGCAACGAACCGGAGGGCAGCTTGAGCCGCAGCGAGCTTGGCAGGCGAGCAGTACGCACGGTCCCGCCGTCGAATGTGCCGCAGGTCTATTTCCGTGAGCATGGCGATGAGCCGGTTGATCAAATCTCGGGTCATGCTCTCGTTGTTGGCGATCAGAACCCGCAGCGTTGGCGTGATGTGCATCGCCTGCCACAGCAAATTCAGGATCAGCGGGGTCTTGCCGACGTTCGTGGGGCCGCCCACCACGATGACCGTGTTCGGGCGAAACGCGAATGTGCCCCATCCGTCGTCACCCACCGGCCATTCGACGCAAGGCACAGCCTCCTCGATGTCCTTGAAGACCGCGTCTAGAACGTCCGCCAAAAGTGTCGTGCTGGCTGGCGGGAACTCGTCGCCGAAGTCACCGCCTTCGAACGAGGCCATGCCGAGGTCGTACCGGTCGGGACGGTGACGGGCATACTCGTCATTTGTTTCGCTCATGAACTGCCTCCGTCGCCAGCGTTGTGGCCGTCTCGTTGGCTCCACTGCGGGGTGAAGGCTGCATCCAGCACGACCTGCCGCGGCTTTCGCATGTAGCGCACAGCTCCTTTCAGCTGCCGATCCACGGCCGCCGGGCTTAGACCGCTCATCAGGGCAGCTGGCGAAAGCAATTGGTAGACAGCATGCCGTGGGCAGCCGACCTGCAGCAGATTTACCGCCGCCCGGAACAGTCGCATGTTCCCTGTCGGCTTCGGTGCTCCGTTGTGCATGAAGTCAAACGTATCGGCGTAAACCCAGCTTCCACGGCCAATCGTCTGTTCGATGGCCCATGGACGGCTGTGTGCCACCGCCAAGGCATACCCCCAAAGCTCGTTCAGCGGCTCCTTCGGGCATGCCTGCCATAAGGGCGGCTCGAACGGCCGCGGCTGCTTGGCCAGCAATCGAATGCTTGCCTCGTCGAGGGCGAAGAGTTCATCGTGTTGGATTCGCACTTTGAACAAGCCGGTACTCTCGTGCAGCGTGTTGGGCGCTCGGAACATCGCGTTGGGCTTGTAAACGCTCCAGTCGATCGGCTCGTGCCAAACGGGATCGTCCGCAGCGTCGGGCTTGCCCGGGGCCGGCTTCTTGCCGAGCATGATCGCTGCTTGGTCGACGATGACTTGGCAGAACTGGCCGAGAGCAAACTCGAAGTTTGGCTGAGGCACGGCTCCTGCGATGCCGGACGGAAACATCACGCTCACCCCGCGATCGCCCGAATAAAACACGAGAATCTGCTCTTCGGGTAGCCCTAGTCGGCCTAGCGCGGTGACGAGGTAGCGACTCGTCTCGAGGACATCCATCAGCCCGTCGCTGCCGTTGAGCTCGACGATGCACCAGCGGGCCCACGTTACGCCGCGATAGCCCGCCACCGAGCCGCCATGGGCCGAGTAGTAACTCTGCAGGTCCTCGGAATACTGGAAAACTGAAAGTCGGGCGGGCAGATGCAGGCCGACGGAAGAGTCCGCCCGGGCAAAGCGTGCAAAACTCTCGTCCAACGGCACGAGCTGCCATGGGCCGGCCGTGTTGCCCGTGACAAGGATTCCCAAACCATGCGTGGCGGCGAAACGAGTTGCGTATTCTCTGTAGCCGCCGCAACCATCGCCGCAGGCATGATCCTGCGGCGACGGAGCCGCCTGCGAACCCCGAACAATCAACCTGTTTAGTTCACGGAGTGTAAACGACTCGAGGAGCGGCAGCGGCAGCCCATCAACCTGCATGCCCTCCGCTTCACGCTCACGAAGCTCCCATTCGAGTTCCGGCAGATCGAGGTCGGTGCACAATGCCGCCGGCCCGTACTCGTGGTGAACGGCATTCTCGTTTTCCCAATCGTGCGAACAGAGCCCGTTCACGAACGTGACAGCCGTCGGCTTACCAGCCGGCCGGAAATCAATGACGTTGACGTATGCCTTGCCTCGTTGTGAACGCCGGACGGCCACGTCGATGTCGACAAGTTGATTCTTGGTTAGATCGTTGGCTCGCAGCACGAGATTGCGATTCCAGAACTTGCCCGCCACCCGCCGTCCAGCAAGATGCCGGTCGATGACCTCGAAGGTCAATTCGATCGCGGCCGCCTTGCCGTCACGGTCGGTGCGCCGTCCTACTAGGCGGGCCCGGTATTTACCGGGCGGTACGTCGTTAAGCTTCATTGCGGAGATCAGCGAAGGCCATTCACTGCATCGTGGTTTAGTGGCTTCTGTGGGATCTCAAAAGAGTGATATGCGAACGATCCGGTCCACTAGCCCGAGCAACTCGATATCGCAATCGATACCGACGGCTGGGCGGACGCAGTACCGAGCATGCAGCAACGTGCCGGTGATGGGAGCCGTATCCGTTAGTCGTTCAGCAAAGCCAAGGACTTCGTCACGGATCGCGGTGACGGCCGCGGCGCACTCACCCGGTAATAGCGGGCAAGCCGTCGGCGCCATGACGAACGTCGACGACAAAGATCCCTCAGGTGGCTGCCCGAGCCCGGAATCGCCGCTGAAGAATTGGCCGCCAATCTCGACGACACCACGATCCTTGAGTTGACCGAGCAGGGATTTCGCAATCCCCGATACGGGATATCGCAAGGGAAAAGACTTGGAAGCCATTTAGCACCTTTGTGTTTGTGGCTGCGGCACTGCCCGCAACACGCGGATACAGGCCGAGCTGCGATGTGATTTCATGCGTCGTGCCATCCCAGTCGCCCCGCGTTGCCGCAAGAGTTAATCGCAGCGCGGGGCAGAGCGCACTGCCTGCGGCATCACGACGCGTAATGCCGCAGGCGAATGCGGGCCCACTCACACGAGTTTGAGAAGATGGCCGGTCGCAAAATCCGCAACCACCTCAATGGCTTCTACAGCCGCCGACATTACCGGTGTAGGGCCAATCCTGATAAACACCTCCACGATCACTTCGTGGTCGGCGGCCTCGGTATCTTCGACTGCCTTCGCCAAGACGTCCGGAAGCAGATACGTGAATGCATAGCAGAAGCCGTAGATCTGACGGAGTTGGCGAGCGGAGAGTCGTACGCCCTTTCTCGGCTCGATGTCGAAGACGTGCACGGTGGGGTCGCGGCCAAACCCATCTCGGTAGAACAGTCGCAGGCTCTCTACCCCAAGAGTATCCAGTTCGGTCAGTAGTTGCCGGCAGTCGGGGTTGTCGGCCAACAAGCCGACGCGCGACACCGAATCCGCCTCATAGTCGTCGCTCTTTACGAAAAACGTAGCCATGGTGTGGCTCCTCAAGGTTTCACTTTGCCAGTCAGCACCGTGCTGGCCGGGCTCGACCGCCGCCATTGAGCCGTGCTTGGCTTGCCACCCTGCGGGATCGTGGCCAGCGGGTTGGCGTTACCGTCCATCACGGCCGATGCACGAGCACATCGAGCAGCCGAAGTAGAAGGTCGCCGAGAAGCGTTTTTCGCTTTTCAGTTCGCTTTTCACCGAGACGGAGTGAAAGCCAGCAAAAGCCCGCTGTGAAGGAGGGGCTGGGAGGCTAACGAGACTCGATTGCAGCAGCCCGATACTTCTCTATGGCGGCATCCGATAGCCGGAATCTATGGGCGACCCTGCGATTCTTGTCGGGCGGACTGGGGATGACGACACCCAAATCAGTTGCCTTTTTTAGCCAACGATAGGTATGCGAGTCCCATGATTGCGACCGAGGCCTAATACCCTGAAGCCGAGCTTGGAGCTGTATCTTTGTGAAGTCGTTGCGGCCGTCGTCGTCCATGCATTCAAAGAACGCCTTTATTAGCAGCCTGAGCTTGTCTTTGCCGGGTGAGTCCAATTCGGTCCATTCGGGCAGCCTGCCGTTATGCGCCTGCTGAGCGCGGCGAGAGGCCTGCGCGTGTTCTTCTTGTCGGGCAAGCACAACTCCCTCCTCGGCAAGTCGTCGCTCGATATCGCCTAGCAGATGCCCAACTCTCCCGGCCGCCTCACTGGCCCTGTCACTGAGCGAGAGTTTTTCCCGCAGACCATGCACAATCGTCCGAATAATTGCTTGCCCGATATTTCTTCTCGCCCTCACTCGTTGAGTGATCTGCAGAACATCTGCGATCAACCGCTCGGCTTCCTGTTGCCCTGACTTGTTGGCAAGTTCGCGATGCGTGTCTGTGAATGCGCTGAGAACTCTTTCGAATCTCTCTGCGGCATCAAAGACCCGCTTTCGCTCGGCCTCGATGTCTTGCACCCACCGCAGCGTGCTGTGCGTGGCCTGCTTGTCAAAACTAATTGGTCGGCTTGCGACCGTAGCGAGGAACAGCCGGGCGGCAGCTTCCGAGTCCAGCAGTACTTCCTCGATCTCCTTGGGGAGCGCCGATCGCTGGGTCGTGCTGGAGGCGTGTTCTTGTTTTAGTGTCCTCACTTGCCGTTCGATCTCGTCAGCGATGCTATAGAGACCTGCGAGAAGCTTGCAAACAATTCGTAGGTCCTCCTGCAGGTCTTCTCTTGCGGTCGTGCCAACGAGGGTGCGAGAGCGAGACGCTATAGCCTCAACCTCGTTCGTGAGCGTCTTGAGCAGGGTTGCGAGTCCTGCCTGTTCGAGCTCACGCACGATCAGCGAGTAGGTCTCGTAGTCGCCGCTGCCGTGCTTAGTGACAAGTGCGTCGAAGTCGCTTTGCTTCTCACGAAGCGTCGTCGCGAGCAAACGCAGCCGGTTGCGGAATCTCGTCTCAAGGTTTCGGGTGTTCGCCACTCTCAGGCGGCTCTCAATGGCATCGGCCTCAAGATCCTCTGCCTCCGCCGCGAGCTCACGGAGCCCCCGTGCAAACCGCAGCAATTCAGCGGCACCTGCGGATGCCGCTGAGGCGCGAGGCCCACGGCTTGTTTTCGGCTTTCGTCCCTGAGCTCCTTTCAATGTGGGTGGTCTCACGGACGGGCGTTTTGTCCGTCGCGTCTTTGCGTTTGTCTTCGGCATGTTGCTGCCCGGTGGAAAAGGCCGTCGACCCTCAGCCAAGGTAGCCGGATGGTCCCGTTCGCCAGCTTTGAAGGCCTTGAGTATGGCCGCAGTCCTCACTGAGCTATTATCAAGAGTTGTGTTCAAGGGATCTGAATCAGGCGGCGTTCTGCAGGACTCCATCGGTGAACACTTTTCCTTCGAGAACAAGAATGATCTGGTGATGGCCGTTGAGTCGTCGCCAACGTCGACTGGCTGACTGCGCGAGCTTGAACATCATGGTGAGGCTGGCCTTCCTCGAGCCGCTCCCCTTCGTGCGTCGATGCCGCAGGCGGATCGTGGAGAAGGTGCTCTCGATGGGGTTGGTCGTCCGCAGGTGGCCCCAGTGCTCAGCGGGGAAGTCGTAGAAGGCCAGGAGGACGTCTCGGTCCTTCGAGAGGACGCTGCACGCCCCCTCGTACTTCGCACCGTACTTCTCCAGGAAGTGGTCGAAGGCCTTGATTGCCGCATCCCTGGTCTCGGCGAGCCAGATCTGGTGAAGGTCGCTCTTCGCCTTTGCGTGGAGGGTCTTGGGCATCTTGTTGAGCACGTTGGCCGTCTTGTGAACCCAGCACCTCTGCTCCTTCGTCGTCGGGTAGACCTCCCGCAGTGCGGCCCAGAAGCCAAGGGCCCCATCGCCGACGGCGAGCTTCGGGGGCGTCGAGAGCCCCCGCTGCTTGAGATCGAGGAGCAGCTCCTGCCAGCTCTGCTTGCTCTCACGGACGCCGTCGATGACGGCGATCAGGTCCTTCCGGCCTTCGGCCGTGGCTCCCATGAGGACGAGGAGGCATTGCTTCGGATTGGCCGCGTCTTCCAGCCGCACATTCACATGAATGCCGTCGGCCCAGATGTAGACGTACTCCTCGTCCGAGAGGTCGCGGCGGCTCCACTCCTCGTACTCCTGGCCCCACTTCTCCTTGAGACGCACGACGACGTTGGGACTGAACCCCTTGGCATCCTTCCCGAGCAGCGCCTGCAGGGCCTCGGGATAATCGCCTGTCGAGACGCCCTTCAGGTAGAGCCATGGGACCAACTCCTCGATGGACCGGCTCTTCCGCAGATAGGGTGGCAGGATCCCCGACGTGAAGACCACGCGCTCATCGGCGTGCCGAGACTTGTCCCGCACTCGCGGTTGCTCGATCTCGAGCGGCCCGGCGCCTGTCATGATGGTGCGGGCCGGTAGGTATCCGTTCCGAACGACCTGCTTCCTGCCATGCTCATCCGCTCTGTCGGCGTACTCCGCCAGGAAGGCGTCCACTTCACACTCCAAGGCTGCCTGGAGCATCTGCCGGGCTCCCTCGCGTACATAGGCGTCCAAGGCGCTGCGACTCTCGTCGGCGATCGCCTGGCCCAGGGACTCACCCCGTGCCATCTCGATCGCCTCCTGCCGAGCTCGCCTCCTGGCGCGCTTCTTATCTGATGGACAACTCGAACCTCGAACCGTAAAACCTCGCATGGTGGCGTATCCTTTCGGCCCGTCGTGGGCTGCTGTTGGTGAACAAGTCACAGCAGGATACGCCGCCTTTTTCTTTTCCCTCTACGGAACACGACTTTCGGTTATAGCTCAACGCCGAGTGGCGAGACGATTTGCGGCAGTTCTGGATGGATGCAAAAGCAACGGAGCAGCAGGACATTTCCAGGCTGAAGCAACTCATTGCGCAAGAGGTGCGGAACGGCTGTTTCTGATCGCGTACTGTGTCTGCCCTCGTTTTCAGTCACGCTCGCTCACAGCGGGCAGCGCCACAGCGAACACCTGCTGGAGCGAAAATGTCCGCTTCGTCAGAGTCAGCCAACCACGTTCGCACGTGGTTTGCCCGTAGTCATTGGGGCGGCAGGTGTAGGGTGCTTTGAGTCCGAAACGGTTCATTCGTTGAACCGACGGCTGTTTTTTCCTCGAGAGGTAACTGACCCATGAAGAGTTTTATTTTGACGAGTGCCCTTGCGACGGTGGCACTGCTTGGGGTCAGCATGGCTGCGACCAATGCGTATGCGGAACCCGGCAGCGAACGGGCGGCCGGCGCCCAGGGAGCGACGAAAGACGTCGTTGCCACTGCAGTGGAGGCCGGTCACTTCAAGACGCTTGTGAAGGCTCTTGAAGCGGCAGGGCTCGCGGAAACGCTCAAGGGAAAGGGACCGTTTACGGTCTTCGCCCCTTCCGACGAGGCGTTTGCGAAACTGCCGTCGGGGACGTTGGAGAACCTGCTCAAGCCGGAAAACAAGGACAAGTTGAAGGCGGTGCTGTTGATGCACGTCGTGCCAGAAGATCTTCTGATCGCTGATGTGAAGAAGATCAAGGATGCCAAGACCGTCGGAGGAGCAAAGGTCGACGTGACCTACAACATGCTGACAGGCGTGCACATTGGCACCGCCAAAGAGATGGCCCATGTCCAGAACTCGGACATCCACGCCATCAATGGTGTCATTCACGTCATCGACAAGGTAATCCTGCCGTAGCGTTCCGCCATCGCGGAGTGGGAGACGTCAGAAGCGCAAAACACATGCCCTGTGCGAAAGGAACCTATCGCACAGGGCATGTGTGAGCGCAGGTGGGAGGACAGACCGCTGCTCTGCTCGTCGGCGCCCGGAAAGCATTCCGAGCGTTCTGGGCAAGGACTCCACAAAGGCGTTTTTATTCTTCTTTGCAAAGGAGCGAACTGTGAGTCCGATCGTACTGATCCTTGTTGTGATCTTGATCCTGTCACTGCTAGGCGGTGGCTACGGCTTCCGGAGCGGGAACACCGTTCTCGGGGCGGGAGGCGGGCTGCTTGGCCTGATCCTGGTCATCCTGCTGATTCTTGCCTTGTTGGGGCGATTGCCACTTTGATCCGCGGCCGGTCGCCAGCCGAGGCCATGGACGGCATGGACGACGGGCCGATTCGGCAGGCATTTCCCCGCGACACTCCCGGGAAAACCAGCGGCGCAGGGAACCGGGAATAAGCGAGTTACCCGTTCGGGAAACGCACCTCTTCCCGGCTGCTTACTCCGCCGAATTTCCCGGCGTTTTCGTCATCCACAGCGGCGGCGGGCGAGTTGCCGGGCCTGAGCCCGCTGTGAGGCGTGGCTTTCCAAGAGATAGTTCCCGCGGCCGGCCAGCCACTGGGCCAGCGACACGCGGAGATAGCGAGCACGGCCAGTCGACTGCCGCTCGTAGAGTTTCAGAATGACCGAGCCGTCCGGCATGTAGCGAACATGCCGCAACGGTCGGTCGTTGAATGTGGTGATTTTCACCATGGAAACCTTCCGTGAAAAAAAAGAAGGCAGGGGCGGCACCCGAAGGCACCGCCCCTGCCGTGAGAGAAAAAAAGAGCCGAACGGGGCTGCGACGCCCGCCGGCGAGACCCCGCTAGGTCGTTGGCCGGCCCGCATCGGGGTTGCGTAGAGTTCCGGCGACCGGTTCCGCCTTACCTAACCCTCGTTGAAAAGGGCCGACCCATGCTGTCGCCGACCACCCCGCTCATGATGCGTTTCGTTCTCGCCGCCGCAGTGACGCTGCCGGCCGCCACCTACGCCGCGGACGCCCCGCACGCTGATGCCGCCGCCAAGGATGCGTGCATCAAGGCCTGCAACGAGTGCCTGCGTGCCTGCCGCGAATGCGTCCTGGGCTGCGACTGCCCGGGCTGCGAGAAAACATGTCTGACCTGCATCGAGACCTGCCGGACGTGCGTCGCGCTCCTGGAGTACGACTCCGCGATGGCCGAGGAGATGTGCGAGGTCTGCGAGGAGGCGTGCGAACAGTGCGCCGACGAATGCACGAAGTGCGGCGACGAGCCCTGCTGCAAGGCGTGCGCTGCGGCCTGCAAGAAGTGCCACGACGCCTGCCGGGCGATGCGGCGTTGAGCAGCGTCGGGCGGGTGAACCTCACGACTCCCGAAACACGAAGTAGACGGCCCCGCAGATACACAGAGCCGCCCACAGGTAGTTGAGCTTCAGCGGCTGCTTCATGTAGAGCACCGCGAACGGCACGAACACGGAGAGCGCGATCACCTCCTGCAGGATCTTCAGCTGCCCGAGGTTCATCGTCGTGTAGCCGATCCGGTTCGCAGGCACCTGCAGAAGGTACTCGGCGAGCGCGACGCCCCAGCTCACCAAGGCCGCGATGAACCACGGCCTGCCGCTCATGTCCTTGAGGTGGGCGTACCACGCGAACGTCATGAACACGTTCGAGCAGATCAGCAGGAGGGTCGTCTGGAGCATGACGGGCATGGCGTGAGGGTCCTGGCGGGAGCGATGCGCGAAGCAGTGGCAATCTACTTGCCGCGAGGACGCATCCGGTAGGTCACGCCGTGCGTCGCCCCCTGGGAAGAGGCAGGGGCGGCACCCGAAGGCACCGCCCCTGCCGTGACGAACATCAAAGAGCCAACTGGGCTATGACGCCCGGCGGCGTTTGCCCCCGCTCTTGCGGTCGCCGGCCTTCAGTCGGGGCTTACTGCGGTCGTGGCCGCAGCCCGCCAACTGCTGACGCGCAAATGGTGGGAGACCGAGCGGCCCAACTATGAACTGGTGACGTCGCAGTACGTTCTCGACGAAGCAGCTGACGGTGACCCCGATGTGGCCGCGAGCCGGCTGGAAGCGCTCGCGGGCCTGCCACTTCTACCCGTCGAGAATGGAATCCTGACGATCGCCGAAGAGATTCTGCGGAAGGCGATCTTGCCGCCATCTGCGAGTGTCGATGCGTTGCATATCGCGATGGTGGCCCATCACCGAGTAGACTATCTTCTAACGTGGAATTGCTCCCACATAGCCAATGCACGAATCCTTCCCAGCGTCTTTGACGTGCTCGACGGTTGCGGGCTCCCGAGGCCGATCATCTGTACTCCCGAGGAGCTGTTGACCGATGACACAGACAGTCCCTGATCGCGATACGACCATCGAGGACATTCACCAGACACGACGCCGCATCGCAGAAAAGTTTGGTGGCGATCTCTCGGCGATTCTCGAGGACGCCAAAAAGCGGCAAGCCGCCTCCGGACGCGAGATCTGGCGACCGAAGGCAAAGCCGCAATCAACGACTGTTCCTCCGACCTCCTGACGTCATGACGCCCGGCGGCGTTTGCCGCCGCCCTTGCGTTCGCCCGCCTTCAGCCAGTGCTTGCTGCACCACTGCGGCACATGGTCGGGCTTCTCCGTCAACCGGCGGTACGGCTCGGGAAGCCCCGCTTCCTCCATCAACTTCGTGATCCGGGCGCAGTTTTCCATGTGGTACTTCGTGAGGCCAACCTCCTCGGCGATCGCTTTGTAGGTCTTCCCCTGCAACCGCCGCTCCACGATCAGCCTGGCGTGCCGCACCAGGTCTGGCTCGTGGAAGGCATTGATGAGGAACGTCCGCTTCAGCATCAACGGCTGCTCGTCCGCGCTCGAATCGCCCTGGCGGAGCGGGCCCGCAACAGCCGACGGCAGAGCCGACACGAGGTTGATGGTGAACTCCAACCGCGGCACCACCCGCTTGCCGTCGATCCGCATGTACGGGATCACGCGAATCGGCCCGACGAGAAGCTGCCGCAGGATCACCGCCGCCCGGGCCTCGTGGCCGAGCAGTTGAAGCTTCACGGCCTCGAGGTGCTCGAGGAGCTTCGCCGCCGAAGGAAGCTTCTCCTTGCGGCCCGCCTGCTCCTCCACTTCCCGCCGGCGGGACCGCACGATTGCAAGGTCTCGCTCCCGCTCGGCAAGCCGGGACGTGAGCGAGGCCAAGGTCCCGTCGCCGCTCTCGACCGCCGCCGACAGCCGCTCGATCGCGGCGACGAGCTTCTTCTCGTCCTTATCGAGCTTCTTGAGCTCGGCGGCCACCGACCCGCCCTTCGCGTGTAATTCCTGCACGCGGGCGAGCACCGCGTCGCGGACGCCGTCGAGCGATAGAACCGCGTCGACCACCGCCCCAAGCACGGCTGGGAAAACCCGCTCCCGCATGCAGTAGCCGCGGTACCAGCATTTTCCCTGCGATGCAGCCGCGCAGCGGAACGTGCCTTCCGTCTTGCCGGTCGAGTACATCGTTGCACCGCAGGTGCCGCAAACGAAGACGCCGGAAAGGAGCCCCCGACGATTGCGTGCCGTGCCGAAGAGTGGATGCCCAGCTCCACGGACGGCTTGGAACTTGATCCGCCTGGAGTCGACGACCTCATTCGCCTTGTACCAGAGATGGTCCGACACGATCCGTAGGTGCGGGCTCTCCCGCGTTTGGATCTTGTCCGTGTCGTTCCAGACGAACTCCGACTTGCCCGTCCTGAGCTTCCGCTTCGCCACCTTCTTGCGGTAGGTTTCGAAGCCACGATAGATCGTTCGGCGGATGATCGAGGTGACGTTGTAGTTGGTCCACTTGGCCTGCCGTGACCACTTAGCCTTGGCAAACTTGATGGAGTCCAACCACTCGGCCACCTCCGCCGCCCTCTCGCCACCCGCGATCCGCTCAAAGACCTCACGGATCACCGCCGCCTTCTCCGGATCGATCTCGTCGTAGAACGGACCATTGGCGGGCTCGCTCTCCGTCGCCGGCACCGTGCACCGGCGTTTGTACCCGATGACCGTATTGCCCACGGCGGCGCCGCGGGCCCAGAGGCCGTCATGGGCCCGCTTGATCCGCTGCCGGGTATAGAAGTTCGACCGGGCGTGCTGCATCTGGCACATGTGCAGCCGGTCAGGCCAGTCGTCGTCGGCCGTGTCGATGTAGTCCGACGGGCAGATCACCCGCACGCCGGCATCGACCGCCGACTCGAAGAGTTCGCCCGCCTTCGTGTGGTGGCGGTAGAGGCGGCTCGACTCCTCGGCGATGATCAGATCCCACCGCTTGGCCTCGATGCCAGCCCAGACCTGATTGATGCCCGGGCGGTCGGCGATCTCACCGCTGACCTCGGGCTCCTTGATGACCTCGACCGCCACCTGTGCGGGCTTGGTGCCCTTTGGCAGGTTGGTCTCGAGGAACGTCCGGCAGGCGGCGACCTGATCGTCGATGCTCGACTGCCGCTGCTCCTCGGTGGAGAACCGGGCGTGGATGAGGACGCGAAGCTCGCGGCCCTTCGGCAATTGGATGGGTTGGCGGAGGTGCATCATTTCGCACCTCCGTTCTGGCCATTGGCCTTCTTGGCAGCCCCGCGGCGGCTCCGTTTGGTGGTGCCGGAATTTGCGCCGGGTGACTTCCCCTTTTCAGGTTTTCTCCGGGTGAGACTGCGTTTGTTCGATCCCTGTCGGGGGTCCGTTCCCTGGGGACTCGTGCCCATGTCGGCTTCTCGGCAGCCGGCCTCGTCAGCAGCCTCGTCAGCAGCCTCGTGACGGCGACGGTCGGTGCAATCGTCCTGATCGCTGGCCTGCGGGCGTTCAACAGGTCGCGGATCTGAGGGACCGGGGATGTCGGGGCGGAAGAGTGGCTCGAGGGCGTCGGCCACCTGGAACCCATGAACATCCCGGATGGACCTTTACCCCAAGATGAAAAGTCCAACAGCGGTCGTCGCCGCCGCGAGGACCGTTCCGGCCCCCATCGCCGCCCAAAACCCCAAGCCAAGCTGTTGGGCGAAGGCCAGCGGCACGAAAAAGGGTAGCCCGCACACGACGAACACAAGCGTCTCGCGTGCAAAGCGGGAGATCGCCACGATGTCATGGTCGCGAAACCACGCCATCAGCATGGCCAGCATGCTGACGAGCGGTAGCGACAGAATGAATCCTCCGAGACGGGGTGACCGACGGCCGAACTCCGTAGCCGCCGCGATGACGGCCGCAGCGATGATCGTCCGCAAGAGCAGAGAAGTCACGGCATACACCTCCAGGATTGGGCAACGGCACCGCCACTGCCCGCGTGCGTCTGCGACGAGGGCAGTGGCATGCGTCAAAGGGAAGGGGATTATTTGTGGTCGTGGTCGCCGTGCGGCTGTTCCGTGAACTCACCGGCGAACGGCGTGCCGTCCACCTCGCCGCTGATCGTGCCGGCAAACTCCCTGACGATGCCGAGGCTTTCGTGCGTGCCGCCGTAACACGACGACATGCCCTCGGCTTCACCGTTGAGCGGACGAGCCGCCAGTTCGACCTGGAATGCAGGCTCACGGATCGTCAGCAGGAGTTTCCCGTCGGCCGTCTTCACCGGAGCCGCAGTCTTCTCGTCGCTGCCGAGCACGTAGATGACGGCTTCCTTCTTGTCGTGGTCGACCGTGAACTCGACATGGTATTTCCCGCCTCCCCAGTCGGCGAGCGTGCCGTCATGCGGACCGGCGCCGTGGCCGTGGTGGTCGCCGTCGTCGTGGGAGTGCCCGTGATCGTCGGGCCTGGCTGCCGCCGCCTTGGCGGCAGACTTGGGTGGCGTCGGGGCCTGCGTGCATCCCGCTCCGCAGATCATCGAGGTGATGACCACCGCGGCCGAGACAGTGTTCTGTCGATTCATGATTTCGTCTCCTACTCCAGGTCATGTCCGGCCCCGTCACGCGACGGGGCCGCCATTCATCGATCGTCGTCGGTGTCGAGGTTCTCTTCGTCGTCGCCGTGTGCTCGGGCGAGCCGCACCGCATCCCGGCCACTGAACCGCCAGAACAGGCCCGGATGAATCAGGAACTCGCAGAAGGTCGAGGTCACGAGGCCGCCGAGAATCACGGTGGCGACGGGATAGAGAATCTCGCGTCCCGGCTCCTGGCCGCCAATGACGAGCGGCACGAGCCCGATGCCGGCCGTCAGGGCCGTCATCAGGACCGGGGCGAGTCGCTCGAGGCTGCCCCGCAGCACCATCTGCTGTGAAAACTCCTCGCCCTCGTCCTGCATGAGGTGGAAATAGTGCGTCACGAGCAGGATGCCGTTGCGCACGGCGATGCCGCCGAGCGAGATGAACCCCACGAGGCTGGCCACGGAGAGCGGCTGACGGGTGATCGCGAGCGCCAAGGCACCGCCGATGAAGGCGGTGGGCAAGGCGTTGAGCAACTGAAGGACGATCCGCACGGACGGGTAGAGAATCATCAGGACCACGAACATTCCGGCCACCGACAGCGCCGCGAGGACGACGATCAGCGTCGTGGCACGCTGTTGGCTCTCGAACTGACCGCCGTACTCGATGAAATACCCCTCCGGCAGTTCCACTCGATCCCGCATGCGGGCTTGGATCTCGGCCACGGCGCTCGACAGGTCGCGGTCCTGCGTGTTGCAGCGGACGACGATCCGGCGGCGGGCATTCTCGCGGTTCACGGCATTTGGGCTCGTGCCCTCGCCGATGTCGGCCAGCTCCCGCAGCTCGATCTGCCCTCGGTCGTCCGGTAGGTCGATGCGGAGGCGGCCGAGGTTTGCGTAGTCGGTCCGGTAGCCCTCCTCGAGCCGCACGAGGAGGTCGAAGCGTCGCTGCCCCTCGAGTACCTGCGAGACCACCTCGCCCTGGAGCGCCGTCTGGAGAATACGGGCGACATGCTCGCGGGTGACGCCGTGGAAGGCGAGGTCGTCGGGCCGCAGCCGGATGTGCAGTTCCTCGGCCTGCTGGATCGGCTCGATCACGGGCGGTGTCACGCCCGGCACCGACTGGATGGCCCACTTGATGCGGTCGGCGGCCTCGATCAGGATGTCGAGATCGTCGCCGTGCACCTTGATCGCGATCTGGGCGTAGACGCCCGACACCATGTGGCTGATGAGGTGGGCGAGCGGCTGCTCCACCTCGATGGCGACGCCGGGAACTTCGCTGCTCAGTTCGGCGAGCAGGTCCTTGATGATCTCGTCGCGATGCCGACCACAGTACGAATTGATACTCAGGATGTATTCGCCCGCGTTCACCGGTGACGCGTGCTCGTCCATCTCTGCCCGGCCCGTTCGCCGCACGAAATGAACGATCTCGCCATCCGGTCGATCATCGGTTTTCTGCAGTGCCCGCAGTTTCGCGTCGATCAGCGACGACACCCGACTGGAAGCATCGAGCGACGACCCCGGCGGGAGCGTGACGTTCACCTGCACGCTGCCCTCGTCGAACGGCGGCAGGAAGTCACGGCCCAGCCGGGAAAGCTCCCAGCCGGCGAACGCCACGCCCAGCCACGTCGCCACAAGGAGGAGGCCCGGCACTGCCATGCTGAATCGGATCAGCGGCGTCGTGAGGGTTTTCAGGATCCGCAGCAGCAGCCCGTCCTGGTCGTGGTGGGTCGCCGGTGACTGTGGTAGCAGGTAGTACGACAAGACTGGCGTCACGGTCAGCGACACGAGGAGCGACGCGAGGATCGACACGATGTAGGCCACGCCGAGTGGCGCGAACAGGCGGCCTTCCACCCCGGAGAGCGCGAACAGAGGCAGAAACACGAGGATCACGACGGCGGTGCCGAACACGATGGCGCTGCGGATCTCCCGGCTGGCGTCGTAGACGACGCGGAGGGCCGGCCGCGGCTCAGGGAGGGCGTTGTTCTCCTTGAGCCGCCGGAAGATGTTCTCCACGTCCACGATCGCGTCATCGACGAGTTCTCCCATCGCGACGGCGATGCCACCGAGCGTCATCACGTTGATGGAGAGATGCGTACCAGTCAGCATCCCCGCAATCCTGAACACCAGCGTGGTGATCACCAGCGAGAGCGGGATCGCCGTGAGCGTGATGAACGTGGTCCGCACGTTCATGAGGAACAGGAACAGCACGATCAGCACCAGCACCGCCCCGATCACGAGGGCCTCGCCGACGTTGAAGATGCCCCGGTCGATGAAGTTCTTGAGCCGGAAGAGCTCCGAGTTCACGACGACGTCGGCCGGCAGGGCGGCCTCCACCTCCCGAAGCGCCTCAGTGATCCGATCGGTGAGGGTACGCGTATCGACGTGGGGCTGTTTGGCGATCGTAAACACGACGCCAGGCACGCCGTTGACGGCACCGTCACCACGTTTGAACTGCGGGCCCTCCACGACGTCGGCCACCTGCCCCAGGAGGACCGTGCGCTTGGGGTGAACCGCCACCGGCACCTTGCGGAGATCCTCGAGGACGCGGGCCGCATCGGGGCCGAGCCGACCCAGCACTCGGATCGGCCGCTCCTGCTCGCCTTGGACGGCGAACCCGCCGCTGGAGTTGATGTTGCTGTCGCGCAGGGCCTGCTCGACCATCTGCAGCGAGACACCATATTCGAGCATGGCCGCGGGGTCGGCGAGGATCTGGTACTGCTTGCGGTCGCCACCCTGAATGAACACCTCGGCGACGCCGTGGATTTTCAGGAGGCGCGGCCGCACGACCCAGTCGGCGGTCGTCCGCAGGTTCATCGACTGCTGGAGCTTCGTGGGGAACACCACGTCGTAGTCGCGGCCGGCGACGGTGAGCGTGGCCGCACGTGGGGATTCCGCCTGGCCATTGTCATCCGGGGCTCCGGCGGGCGTGATCCACCGCGTGTGCTCCACCGAAACCCGCTCCCACGTGGCGGGGCGATGGCGGTCGATGACCTTCCACGCATGCACCGCGGGTTCTCCGCCGGCGCTGCTCAACTCGGCGAGGTAGGGCGTCCCGGGAATCACAGCGAGATCGCCGCCCCCGGGGCCCTGCTGGCGGTACATGCCTGCGATCACGATCTGGCCCATGATCGAGGCCGTGGGCGTCATCTGCGGGCGGATGCCCTCGGGAAGGATGCCGGCAACCGTCGTCAGCCGCTCCTGCACGGTCTGCCGCGCTGCGCGAACGTCAACGTCCCAATTGAACTCGACGTAAATCACGTCGAGGCCGGCCGTGGATTGGCTACGCACCGCTTCCACGCCATTCGCGCCGAGCAGGGCGATTTCGATGGGCTGCGTGACGAGCGTTTCCACCTCCTCGGCCGCCAAGCCCGGGCATTCGGTGATGATCACGACCCGGGGGCGATCGAGATCGGGAAACACGTCGATGGGCATGAGCGTCGCCAGGTAGCTGCCGTAGAAGAGCAGCACGAGGCTCGCCACCACCACGAGCAGGCGGTATCGCAGGGCGAAGCGGATGACGGCGTTGAGCATGCGGGGGATGTTTCAGGGTGATGATGCGTTGCTTCGCCGTACGATGCGGCGGGTGTCGGCCCGGCGAACCCTTGGCGTTCGTTGCGGCCGACCGAGTCGGAAAAAGCCAGGGATGGTTTTTTCGACGTTGATGTCAGTGGGCTCCATGCACGGTGCCGTCGGCATGGACGTGAACGCCCACGGGAGTGCCGCTGGCGGACTGGGCCTTGAGCACCCGGTTGAGCGACGCCGCGGACCCTTGTGCGAGATACCATCCGGGCGCCACGCTGCCGTCATTCGCGATGACGACGTTCAGACGGTCCTCGTGCAGCACACGGACGGGCCGGCGGTCGAACAAGTCGCCATTCTGACGGAAGACATAGGCTTCCGGGCCTTCCCGCACCACCGCCTCGGCCGGCAACACGATCACCTCTTTGAGCTCTTCCACCGGCACGTGCAGCCGCACCCGCTGGCCGGGCCGAAACCGCCAGACGACGAACGTCTTGCCGTCCTTCGCGTAGGAGCGGGACTGGTTGGCAAGCGGTACGAAGCAATCGAATGTCCGGCTCGTGGGATCGACGGTGTTGGAAAGGTGCCGAATCTCGAATATCTGGTCGAGGGTCGGCCACGACGCCGCGTCGTCCTCGGCGAACTCGACCCGAATCGGCCAGCGGTCCTGGGCGGCCCGCTCCAGCGACGTGGCCTCGCGCTTGAAGGCGTGTCCGGCGATGTAGAGCGTGCCGTGGTTCGAGAGCATGCCGAGGAGCTGGCCGGCCTGCACCTGCGTGCCGAGGTCGACTTTCAACTCCTGAACCTCGTACACGATGTCGGGAGCGGGGGCGGCCGTTGCCGCGGGCACCGACACCGCTGACGCTGACGGCGAAAGAGCGAGAGGCGGCGGCGCCACGACGTCCACCGTGGCGACGAACGTGCCGGCCGCCACCTGCGCGATCTGGTCGAGGCTCAAGCCACGGGTGAGCAGGTCCTGCCGGTAACTCTCGCTTGCCGCCTGGAGCCGGCGGAGTTGCTGGTCGACCTCGATGAGTCGTACCTGCGGAATCGCCCCTTCGCCGATCTGGGCAAGCCGCTGCCGCTTCTCCGTTTCGAATTCAATCTCGCGAGTGACCTTGAACAGTTCCGACTGCGTGTTGTGGATGTACTCGCTCACCAGCCGCAGGGTGAAGAGCCGGTCGCCAGGCCGCACCGTGTCGCCGGGGAACGCATGGATCTGAGTCACGACGCCCACGGCCGGCGAGGTGACGCCCCGATCCGACAGCCCCGGCCGGTCCATGATCTCGCCCGGCACGATGATCGATCGCCAGTAGTTCGAGAGTTTCGCGGGGCGGGCGACCAACTTGAGATTCGCCCGAGCCTGCGGACTCAGTTCGAGCACCTCAGCCCGTGCTGCTGGCTGCTCGTCGCCCGAGGCGGCAGCGGGTGGCTTGTCGACCGGCGGCGGGAGCAAGGGCAGCCACAGATCGCGATACCACGTCGCGGCCGTGATCAGGCCGCCGAGAACGGCGACCATGAGCATCCCGCGCACGAATCGAACGAGGGCGTTGAGCATGGAATACTCGGCAGAGATGAGGTCGGGCTCGTCACGAAACGGACAGAGGGCTCAGCGAGGGGCAGAAGACGCCCCACGACGGGCCGTCACCACGGCCACGGGGAAGATCGCCCCCGAGCCGGCGCACCGGAAGAAGGCCTCGCGATCAAACGCGAAGCACGTGCGGCAAGAGCGTGTGAATCGTGGGGGCACCGTCGCCGGGCGGTCGCACTCGGCGAGGCTGGAGGCCGAGGACCGGGGAAGTGTTGTCCACGCTGCGGGCGGGTAAGGCGAGCGAGCGGGCCGCCGTAAGCCGCGGCGACGCGCGCTCCCCGGTCACGATGACCAGCCCATCGTCGTCGAGATAGACAGCATCCTGATCATGCTCAGGGCATGGTTCATGAACCGGGGCGGTTACGAGATGATCTCTCGACTCGCCGTGATGCGTGTGGCCACGGCTTCGTAAATCGCCATGGCCGTCGTGACGATGGCCATGTTCATGACGGTGGCGGTGATCATGACCCGACAGATGGACATGCGCCCGATTGGAATGCCCCGGGGCCTCGGCATGCACCCCATGCGCATGCGGCATCGCAATTCCGCCGAGCAGCAGATGGGCGTTGACGAGCAGCACGAGGAACGATCGCATGGTGACCGGATTCTAACGGGCGCGACGTGTCGCCTGCAACGATTGGTGACCACACCGGGACAGCAGCCGTGGCTCTCAGACGACCGTCCCACCGATGAGATACCGCCGCATGCTCTGGAGCCTGCTGACGATCGCGCTGGGGGTCTACGTGGGCCTGTGCGTCTTCTTTTTCGTCGCCCAGCGGTCGTTCATCTACATGCCCACGCGGGCGATAAATGCGCACACCGCGGCACTCCTGCTCGACGTACCGGACGCCCGGCTGCGGATCTCTTCCCGGCCGCACGACGGACCGCAGGCGCTCATCTTCTTCGGCGGCAACGCCGAGGACGTCGCTTACACGCTGCCGGAACTCGCGGCCGCGTTTCCGGACCGGGCCGTCTACGCCCTGCACTACCGGGGCTATAGCGGCTCATCCGGACGGCCGACGGAAGCATCGCTGCGCAGCGATGCCCGGGCGCTCTTCGAGATGGTCCACGCCCGCCATCCCGACGTCATGGTCGTCGGTCGCAGCCTCGGCAGCAGCCTCGCCATCCAACTGGCCGCCGAGGAACCCGTCTCCAGACTCGTGCTCATCACGCCCTTCGCGAGCATCCTCGCGATCGCAAAGCGAGTGGCGCCGTTCCTGCCCATGGGCCTGCTCCTTCGCGACCCGTACGAGTCGTGGCGGTATGCCTCCCGTGTCGACTGCCCGGCGCTCCTGATCGCCGCCTCGCACGACGAACTGGTGCCGCCGGACGACACCCAAAAACTGTTGGACGCCTTCCGGCCGGGCGTGGCCACGCTGCGGACGATCGACGGCACCGATCACAACTCGGTGTCCGACACGCCCGAGTTCTGGGACGCCCTCGGCGGCGGACGGTGACCCGCGATCCAACCGCACTCACCCCGACCGGACCGGAAAACGTTGCAAATCGCTCCGCAGTTGTTGCAGGATGCGGCGCGCACCGCAGGGGAGCGATTCGCTCCGGAACCAGCGGTGCATGCGTTTCCCGCCGATTGCCGCGGGTCGAACGTGTGTCATGTGTTTTGGCACGCGACGTGCACCTCCGCCCATGTGCCGGCGGCGGGACTTTCTCGCGGCGCATCGCCGGCTCCGCCGAGCGCAGCAGGAGTGCCACACCATGCCATTCTCTCGTGTCGAAGCCGAACCGCTGACCGACGAAGAATTGATGCGGCGGGTCTGCCAGAACGATGACGAGGCGTTTGCCGTGCTCGTGCACCGGTATGAGCGTGAACTCTTCGCCTATCTCCGCCGCTACCTCGGGAATGCCCAAATGGCGGAAGATGTGTTTCAGGCGACATTTCTACGCATCCACCGCAAACGGAATAGCTTCCAGGACAGCCGTTCATTCCGACCGTGGCTCTACACCGTCGCCACACGCCAGGCCATCGACACGCAGCGGCAGAACCGCCGCCACCGCATGGCGAGCCTCGACCAGCAACGGCCAGGCGCGGCCGAAGGTGGCACACTCGCGGAGACGGTCGCCGACCGCTGCCCCACGAGCGACAACGTCGTCGCCAACGGCGACGCGCAGGCCTGGATGCTGACCGCGGTCGACCGTCTCCCGGAACCGTTCCGCAACACGCTCACGCTCGTCTACCGCAAAGGCCTCAAGCAGCGTGAAGTCGCAGCCGCGCTCGGGATCCCCCTGGGCACCGTCAAGAGCCGGCTCAACACGGCGATCAACCGCCTTCACGCCTCCTGGCTGCGGACCTGCTAGATCCCGCCCAGCCGTCGAGGGCACGGTCCGGCCGCCCCGCCGAAACCGTTGGAAAGCGGCCGACGAACCGCTATCCTGCCGGAGCTTCCGCCTCCGCGTTCCCACCACGGAAACCCCCGACACGATGTCCACCGCGACCGCCCCGGCCACCGCCGCCGACCCCTGGTTCCAGGACCGCTTCGCCCAGCGCATCGGCGGGGCGGCTTTCGGGAAGGGCACCGAGATCTACAAGTTCGAGTTGATCAAGCGGGCCAAGCGGAAGGCGATTGCCGATCATCCCGAGCGACGGATGCTCGACTTCGGGATCGGCGAGAACGACGAGATGGCACCCGCCCACATTCGGGCCGTCATGAAGCGGGAGGTCGATCGACCCGAGAACCGCGGTTATGCCGACAACGGCATCGCGGCGTTCAAGGAGGCCGCGGCCGCCTTCATGCAGCGGGAGTTCAACGTCACTCTCGACCCCGTGACCGAGGTCAACCACTGCATCGGTTCGAAGACGGCCTACGCGATGCTGCCTGCCGCCTTCATCGACCCGGGCGACGTCACACTCATGACGGTGCCCGGCTATCCCGTCGCCGGCACGGCCACGCGGTGGTTCGGCGGCGTGGTCCACCGGCTGCCGCTCCTGCCCGAAAACGCCTTCTTCCCCGACCTCGACGGCATCCCGGCCGACGTGCTCGCGAAGACGAAGATGCTCGTGCTCTGCTACCCCAACAGCCCGACCGGCCGCACGGCCACCCGCGAGTTTTACAAGCGGGTGGTCGACTTCGCGCACAAGCATCGGGTGATCGTCGTCCAGGACGCGGCCCACATCATGCTCTCGTACGACGACGAGCCCCTGTCGTTTCTCTCGGTCGACGGCGCAAAGGACGTGGGCGTCGAGGTCCACTCGATGTCAAAGGGCTTTCACATGATCGGCTGGCGGATGGGCTGGGTCTGCGGCCACGAGCGGATCGTGCGGGCCTTCGCCGACGTCAAGGACAACTGCGACTCCGGCCAGTTCATGGCGATCCAGAAAGCCGCGGCCGCGGCACTCGCCGACCCGGAGATTCCGCGGCTGGTGCGGGAGAAGTATCGCCGCAGGCTCGAGAAACTGGTGGGCGTGCTACGGGCTTCGGGCTTCGATTGCGAGATGCCGGGCGGCACCTACTTCCTCTACACCCGGAGCCCGAAGGCCGCCGGCGATCGGCTGTTTGCCACGGCACAGGAAGCGAGCCAGTTCCTGATCCACGATCTCTCGATCTCGACCGTGCCGTGGGACGACTGCGGCTCCTACCTGCGGTTCTCGGCCACCTACGAGGCCGAGGACGAAGGAGCCGAGGACGACCTGATGGCCGAACTCCACGCCCGTCTGCAGCGTGCCCGGCTGAAGTTCTCATAGCCGGCCGCGGTCTCGTTGCGTCGATCCACCCCCATCGTCTGCCCAACTCCCGGAGCCTCTCCTCATGATCCGTTCCTTCGCCTCCTGCCTGCTGCTCGCGGTCTGTGGCCTCGTCGTGGTGGCGCCGCTCGTCGGCTGCGGCGGCACCAAGAAAAAGAAGCCGCGGATGACCTTCGGCGACATGGTGGAAAAGGCCAAGAAAGACACCACGCCCGGCGGGCCGGCGCGGGAGTTGGCCAGAGTCGCGCGGCTGCAGCTCAAGTCGGGTGACAAGGCAGGTGCCAAGAAGACGCTCCAAGAGGCTCGCAAGACGATCGCCGACGATGCCGATCCGGCTGTCTTCGCGCCGCGACTGATCGAGATCGCGGCGGCCTACGCGACGGTCGACGACAAGAAGGCGGCCCGCGAAGGCGTGGACAAGGCCGTGGTCATGGCGGCGTCTGTCAGCGATCCCGTCGCCCGCGTGGAGGTGCTCTCGAAGGCGGGCCGGATCTACGGCGGCAGCCTCGGCGATACCACCAAGGCCAAGGACAGCCTCGCAAAGGCGGCGGAAATCGCCGCGGGCGACGATGTTTCCGACCGTTTCCGGCCTCAGGCGCTCGCAGCCGTGGCCCTCGGCTACGCCGACGCCAACCTCGCCGGCGACGCGACGAAGGTGATCGACCAACTCGAGACCCTCGCCACGTCGCTGGAGGAACTCCGCCCAAAGGCCGAGGCGCTCGCCGCGGCGGCCAACGTGCGATTCAAGAGCGGCGAGAAGCCGCGGGCCGCCGACTTGCTCAAGGAGGCGGCCACGGCCGCAAAGGCGATCGACGGATCGGCGAACAAGACATACGCCCTGATCGCCGTCGCCAACGCGATGATCGCCGCCGGCGACAAGAAGGGGGCGACCGCCCTGGCCGCCGAGGCCGAAAAGACGGGTGGGAAGATTTCCGACGCGGAGCAGCAGAAGGACGCGATGCAGGAAGTGCGAACTCTCGAAGCAGCGCTCAAAGACTGAGCGACGTCTTCACGTGCTCCGCGACACGGTCTTGAGGGCCTCGAGGGCGAGTTTGCGCGCCTCCGCGTGGTCGACGATCGGCTCGGGATAGCCCCGCTGCATATCGATCCATTTCCGCACATAGACACCGTCGGGGTCGAACTTCTCCTCCTGGGTCGTTGGATTGAAGATCCGGAAGTAGGGCGCGGCATCGGCACCGCAGCCGGCCGCCCACTGCCAGCCCAGCGTGTTGGCGGCGAGGTCGGCATCGACGAGCGTGTCCCAGAACCAGCGGGCCCCCTCGAGCCACGAGATCCGGAGGTCCTTGACGAGAAAGCTCGCCACGATCATCCGCACGCGGTTGTGCATCCAGCCGGTCGCCCAGAGTTGCCTCATGCCGGCATCGACGATCGGAAACCCGGTGTGGCCCCGCTGCCAGGCGCGGAGCCCCACCGGGTCGTTCACCCAGGGGAACCGCGCGTAATCGACGCGAAGGGGCGCGTCGGGCGTGTGCGGGAAGTGGTAGAGCAGGTGATTGGCGAACTCCCGCCAGCCGAGCTCGCGGAGATAGCTCTCGGCGCCGCCGGTCGTGATCGCCTTCGCCGGCCTGCCGCCGACCGCATCGCGGACGGCGTGCCAGACGCGGCGCGGCGAAATCTCCCCGAAATGCAGGTGCGGCGAGAGGCTGCTCGTGCCGTCGCTGTCGGGACGGTCCCGCCCGGCCGCGTAGCCCGATAGACCCTGCTCCAGAAACCGTGAGAGCCGCTTCGCAGCAGCCGCTTCGCCCGGCTTCCATGTCTTTTCCATCGTGCCCGCCCAGTCGATCGCGGGCAGCAGCCCGAGCGATTCGATCGAGACACTCTTGCCGCCGCGGCCCGGCGCCGCCTTCATCTTCTTTGGCGCCGCCACCGGCTCCACGGGTTCGTCGCGAGCGAGCAGCGCCCGCCAAAAGGGCGTGAACACCTGATAGGGCCGGCCCTCCTTCGTGGCGACATGCATCGGCTCGAAGAGCAGCGAGCCGTTGAAGCTCTCGGCCGCGACTCCATCTTTTGCCAGCGCCTTCTTGATCCCGGTGTCGCGGGCGATGACGGCCGGCTCGTACCGCCGGTTCCAGGCGACGTGCGTGGCGGCATGCTCCTTCACGAGCGACCGCAGAGCCTCGAGCGAAGGACCGCGACGGACGACGAGCGGCATGCCAGCCTTGTCGAGCGCGGCGGCAAGCGCCGAGAGCGAGTGGTGCAGCCACCACCGCGATGCGGCGCCCGGCTCCCACGGATGCTCCTCCTCTGGCGCCCAGATAAACACCGGCACCACCGGACCCCGCGCCGCCGCGGCGGCGAGCGCCGGGTTGTCGTCGAGGCGGAGATCGTGTCGAAACCAGACGATCGTGGGATCACTCATGGCCGGATTGTAGGCCGCCGCAGCGCGTCGTGGAGAATTTCGACGGGGTGCAGGGCGGTCCGTCCGGTGCCGTCCTCGATCTGGTGCCGGCAGCTCGTGCCTGGCGCCGCGACCAGCGTGTCGGCCAAGGCCGACCGCACGAACGGGAAGAGCACCAGCTCGCCGATCCGCATCGACACGTCGAAGTGCTCCCGGCCGTAGCCGAACGAGCCGGCCATACCGCAGCAGCCGCTGGGAATGATCTCGACGGCGTAGTTGCGCGGCATCCGCAGGATCTCCGCCGAGTCGTCCACGGAGGCGAGCGCCTTCTGATGGCAGTGGCCGTGGAGGACGACCCGCCGCGACCGGTCGGTGAAGGCAGCGGACGTCACCCGGCCCCGACGGGCCTCGCGGGCGATAAACTCGTCGACGAGGAACGCCCGCGACGCCAGTCGGCGGGCCGCCTCAGCCAGCCGCTCCGGCACGAGATCGGGAACCTCGTCGCGGAAGCCGAGGATCGCCGACGGCTCGATGCCGACGAGCGGGGCGTCGTCGGTCACCACCGGGTCGAGCAGTTCGACGTTGGTGGTCGCGAGTTTTCGGGCCTCACGCAGCATGCCCGTCGAGATCTGGGCCCGGCCGCTGTCGACATGCCGCGGGATCACGACCTCGTAGCCGAGCGCCTCGAGCAGCTCGACCGCCTTGATGCCGACGTGGGCGTCGAGGGTGTCGGTGAACTCGTCGCAGAACAGATGCACCCGGCCGTTGGGAGCGGCCCCGCGGGCCGGTCGACGGCGCATCCATGCGGAGAGCGTCGTGCGGGAGAGCGGCGGCAACGACCGCCGTGGTGCGAAGCCCATCACCATCTTCACGAGCCGCGAGAGGCCGGGCGTCCGCACGGCGAAGTTGTAGGCCCAGGGGGCCACGGCCGCCCGCCGCAGCGCCGCCGCCGCACCTGCCACGAGCCGTGTCCGCAGGGGCACGCCGTGGGAATCGTGCCAGTGCTGCTGCCACTCGGCCTTGAGCCTGGCCATGTCCACGTTCGATGGGCACTCGCTCTTGCAGGCCTTACAGGAGAGGCACAGGTCCATGACCGCCGCCAGCTCGGGGCGGCTCCACGGGTCGGCGGCCTCCGGCGGGCCGGCGAGGGCCTGCCGCAGCACGTTGGCCCGGGCTCGGGTCGTGTGAGCCTCGTCCTGCGTCGCCATGTAGCTCGGGCACATCGTGCCGCCGGCGAGATGCGACTTGCGACACTGGCCGACGCCGGTGCACTTCTCTGCAGCCTGCAGCACGCCGCCGGTGTCGGCGAAGCGAAACACGGTCTCGTGCCGCGGTTCGGGCTCTCCCGGCAGGATCCTCAAGAACGCATCCATCGGCGGCGCGTCGATGATCTTGCCCGGATTGAAAATGCCCTGCGGATCGAACGCCCGCTTCACCCGCGTCAGGAGTTGGTAACAGGCATCGCCCACCATCCCACGGATGAACTCGCCACGCAGCCGGCCGTCGCCGTGCTCGCCACTGAGGCTTCCCCGATACTTCTTCACGAGCGCGGCGACATCAGTGGCCACGTCGCGAAACATCCTCAGGCCCGCTGCCGTGTGGAGATCGAAGAGCGGCCGGAGATGCAGCTCGCCCGCTCCCGCATGGGCATAGTGCACGCAGTCAATCCCGTAGCGATCGGCGAGGAGCCGGTCGAACTCGGCGATGTAGGCGGGCAGGTCCTCGATGGCGACGGCCGTGTCTTCGACGATTTCACGCGGCTTGGCGGCGCCGGGCAAGTTGTTGACGAGCCCCTGCCCCGCGCGGCGGAGCTCCCAGACCTTGGTGCCGTCGTCGCCATGGAGCACGGGATAGGCGTAGCCCAGCCCTGCCGCACGAAACTCCGCCTCGACCGCGGCAAGCATCGTCGCGAGCGTTGCCGGGTCGGCATGCCGCAGTTCGACCACGAGCACGGCACCCGGATCCCCCACGACGAAGTCGCGGTTTCGGGCCTGCTCGAGATTGGCCTTCGTGCACTCGAGAATCTTGTCGTCGATGAGTTCGCAGGCCGTGGGCCGGTGCCGCATCGCGACCACCGCGGCCCGCAACGCCTCGTCGACCGTCGTGCAGTGCGCGACCACCAGCGCCGCGGGCGGCGGCAGCGGCAAAAGGTTGAGTTCGAGTTCGACGGCCAGCACCAGCGTGCCCTCAGAGCCCGCGACGAGGCGGCAGAGGTTGAAGGCATTGTCGATACCGGGATCGAAACACGAAGCATCCATCAGGGCGTCGAGCGCGTAGCCCGTGTTTCGCCGGGTGACCTCGGGTCGCGGAAACGACTCGCGAATAAGCCGGCGGTTGGATTCGTCGCCGAGGAGCGTCCGGATTTCGCGGTAGATCCTCGTCTCCAGCGAGTCGGGGCCGCCGCACTTCACCGCGAAGCCGTCCGGGGCGAGTGGACCGAACGTCACCTCGCTGCCATCGGCGAGGAATCCGCGGAGCGTCACCAGGTGGTCCCGGGTCGAGCCGTAGGCGATGGAGTTGGACCCGCAGGAGTTGTTGCCCACCATGCCACCGATCATCGCCCAGTTGGCGGTCGACGTTTCGGGACCGAAGAACAGACCGTGCGGAGCGAGGAAGCGGTTGAGATCGTTGCGGACCACACCGGGCTGGACGCGGACCCGCCGCCGCTCGACGTCGAGCGACAGGATGCGGTTGAGATGGCGACCGAGATCGACGACGATCCCGTCGCCGACCACCTGCCCGGCGAGCGACGTGCCGGCGGCCCGCGGGATCAGGCCGATCCGCCGGGCGGCGGCGAAGCGGACCAGTTCCCGAACATCCGCCTCCGATCTGGGCAGGGCCACCGCGCATGGCCGCTCCTGGTATTCCGACGCATCGGTCGAGTAGATCGTCCGCGCGAGGTCGTCGACGAGGAGCTCTCCCTCGAAGCGGGCGGCGAGTTCGGCAAGCGGGATGGTCGACATGCGGGCGGTGGATGGGCGAGGGCGCGACTTCGGCCGCTATCATCCGGCCGCGGGCGGAAGCCCGCAACCGGGCGAACCACCGACGCATTTACGTTTTTGGCCGATCGGGTGCTCGGGAAGCCCTGAATGGACCGGGGCACCATGCGGGCTTACTTTGCGACCAGTCGCAGCTCGACCTCGTCATCGCCACGGCGGACGGTGAGCGGCACGATGTCGCCGACCTTGATGCTCGTCCGCAGCGCGCGGTCGAAGGCCTTGCGTTCGTCACGGCTGGAGAACTCGAGTCGCCGGCCGCCGAAGGCCACGATCACGTCGCCCACCACGACGCCGGCCAGTGCGGCGGATGAGCCCGCATCCACGCCCTCCACCACCGGCAGGAGGTCCGCCCCCCGCGGCCGCCCGAGGTCGAGGCCGACGCGGCAGCGGCGGGCCGCGGTGAGCAGGGCCGCGAGCGTCACATCGCCGGCGGCGCGACGGACCACCACCGAAACCCGCTGCCCGTCGGGATAGATGCCCAAGAGCCCGGCGAGCCTGTGCCCATTGGCCACCGCAGCCCCGTCGAGCTCGACGATGCGGTCCCCTGGCAGAAAACCCGCCTCCGCAGCCGGCGACCCGTCGGCCACGTCTTTCACCACGACGCTTTCAGGTGTCTCCCGTTCGCGGCTCTCGAAATCGAGCCCGGCCAGAATCGCGTGTTTCACCTCTCCCCCCTCCGCGGCCTCGAGCAGTGGGAGCCAGAGCCCGATCTGCCGCGCGCTGATCGCGAAGCCGAGGCCGGTGTTGCTCCGCAGGCCATAGCGGGTGCTGATCTGGCCGTTGATGCCCATCACCTCACCGGCCATGTTCACCAGCGGACCGCCCGAGTTGCCGGGATTCAACTCGGCATCCGTGACGATGCACTCGGTGTAGGTGCCCTGCGTGTGATGCACCGCCGACACGATGCCCAGCGTAAAGGTCGGCGCCTGGTCGAGCACGCCGAGGGCGAAGGGATTGCCGACGGCCAGCACCTCGTCACCCACGCGGAGCGCCTTCGAATCACCAAGTTCGAGATGCGGCACCGTCTCGCCCTCGGGCAGATCGAGTTGCAGCGCGGCCAGGTCGCCGACCGGATCCCGGCCGAGCACCTTCGCCTTGAACGAGCGGCCGTCGCCGAGTCGGACGTCGAACGTGCGGCGGTTCTCGATCACGTGGTCGTTGGTGAGCATCAGTCCGTCGGGACGCATCAACACGCCGCTGCCGCCGGCGATGAACACAAACGCTGGGCGAACCTGCACGCAGAGTGCGGCGATGTCGGGTGTCGCTTCGGGAGCAGCGGCCGCGACGCTGCCCGCGGCCGCCAGCCACGCCGCCCGCATCCACACGCGACGAAGCCCTCGATGGCGGCTCATTTCTGCTCCCTGAGGACGGCCTTGAACTCCCGCGAGTCGTCGCTGCTGAGCGTGCCCTCGAAGGTGTCCCCGGGCTTCAACGACTTCTTCAGTTTCTCGAGGTCGGCGGCCGTCTCGATGTCGCGGCCCGCGATCACGAGCCTCGGCCCCGAGCCTTTGCGTTGCACCTTGAGCGTGACGACGTCGCCCGCCTTGGCGGCCGCGACCCGCTCGGTGAGGTCGCGCCACTGACGGAGCTCGAAGCCGTTGAACTCGAGCAGCACGTCGCCCTTCTTGAGGCCGGCCTCGGCGGCCGGCGAGCCCGCCGCGACCCCGCCGATCACCACGTTCTCGCCGAAGGCACGGGACTCATCGGGCTGGATGCCGAGAAACGGCCCCGGAATCCGAGCGAACGAGCGGCCCTGCTTCATCTCCTCGAGCACGGCCCGGATGCGGTCGGCCCGGGCGACGAGGCCGACGCCCGAGTTGGGGGCCCGCGTCCAGCGCATCAACTGCGGGAGCGTGAAGATCCGACCGAGCACGGTGTCGGGCTCGATCGGCGCCGCTGCCACGCCCAGGAAGTTGCCCGCGGCGTCGAACACCGGGCCGCCGGAGTTGCCGTAGTTGAGCAGCGCGTCGGTCTGGAACTGTTGGCCACGATTGCGGGCGGGTGCGCTGACGATGCCAGCGTTAAGCGTGGGCCGGGCCCCTGCGGAAGGCGGGCATCCGAGCACGGCGACGGGGTCGCCGAGTTGTGGTGATGTCGCCACCGCGGCCAGATCGAACCATGGCAGCGCGGCGGCGTCGATCTTGAGCAGCGCGACCCCGAGAGGCTCGTGACGGGCGTGGATCCGTGCCTCGTGGCGACTGCCGTCGGCCAGCGACACGGTCAGCTTGCGGACCGTGTTGGGCTTCTGTTCGAAACCTCCTTCGGGTTCCGCAAGCAGCTTCTCGAGCGGCTCGCCGGCATCGATCACGCGTGGCTGACCGGTCTTTCTGGCGACGAAGGCCGTGTCGTCACCGACGTTGAACAGGCTCGTGAGCACGAAACCATCCGGTGAAACGACGATCCCCGTGACCATCCCCGGCGGCCGCCGGAGGAGTTGGTTCACGTCCAGCGCCCGCGCGGTGTTGGCGAAGGCGGCGAAGCGCTGCCGTCGTGCCGCCTCCGCGAGGTTGTTCCAGTCGGCGATCGTCCGCCGCTCGTCTCCCCAGGAGATTCGCGGCAGCTGCTCGGGCTTCCACGTCCGCTCCACCTCAAGGCCGACAAGGTGGGGCACGAGCGTCTCGGCATTCCGGCGGAGTCCGACGAGCTGCACGGGGGCGGCAACCGGCGAAGCCGTGGAGCCCGCTGCAACCTTCACCCGGCCGGAACTCAACGGCTCGAACCGTTGAACGATCACCTTCGTCGGTACCGCTACCCCCTGCCACCGCAGCCGCGACACCGAGAGACTGATCACCCCGCAGAGCCGGCCGTGCGCATCGACGAGCGGCCCGCCATCGGATCCGGGATTGACGGCCGCCGTGGTTTCGACGACGTCGCCCTCGTAGGCCGCCTCTCCTTGTTTCGTGACGGCGTAGATCCCGCTGACGATGCCGCGGCTGAACGACGCGCGGCCATTGGCGAGCATCACGTCGTCGACATCGCCCGCCGAAAATGCGACCGTGCCCACGTCGGGCAGTTCACGCGAAAGCGTCAGGCAGGCAAGATCCCTGGCGTCGACCTTGATCAGCGCGGTCGAGAGCGCGTCATCGACCGCCACGACGGTCGCCGGCCGGCGGATGAAATCCGAAAACAGGACGGTCACGTTTCCGGCGTCGCGTGGCACCACGCTGGTGGACGTGAGGATGTGCCCGTCGGAAGAGATGACCGTACCGGAACCGGAGAACCCGCCGCCATCGATCGACGACTGGATGCCGACCGTGGAGGCGAGCACTCGGTCCGCGAGGTCGGACACGAACACGGGCCCGAGGGGCTCGTCCGCGGCACTCAGCGATGCTGCCCAGACGCATGCCGCGCAGGCAATGATCAGACCATCGCGTCGAATCACCCGGCTTCCCATGCGTCGAGTGTATGCCACCACCAGACCGGCTGAAAACGCGCAGCGGCGGCGGTCGCTGCTCGGCCGGTCTGCTTGCGACCTCGGCGGTGTCCCCTTACAACAACAGACTCTCTTCACCAGTCTTTGCCCGGAGTCACTGCATGGCCGCTGCCACCACGAAAACAGCCGTTCTGCCCGAGGTTACCAACGTCGGAGCGGCTCTCGACAAGGCACTCGACGCAGGAAAGGGCATCCTGCGACTCTCGCCCACCTGGGTGCCGCGGAGTTTTCTCCATCCCGGCAAGCGGGTGCGTCTGCATCCCGACGACTACTACTCCTACGGTCTCAACCGCGGCGGCATCGACGAGCGGTGGTTCGCCAGCACGACCGAGGCGGCCAACGAGGGCCGCGTGCCCGACGAAGGGCTGTCATGGTGCGTGTTCGGCGGCGAGCGTTTTCTGCTTCGGGACGCGGTGGCCGAAGGCAAGTCGCGGCTCGTGGGCAAGGCGATCTGGGACCGCTACCAGAAGTGGCCGGTCTATTCCAAGTTTTTCGACAACATGGGGCCGATTCCCCATCACATGCACCAGTCGTTCGACGATGCGAAACTGGTGGGTCAGGAAGGCAAGCCCGAGAGCTACTACTTTCCGCCGCAGTACAACAACTGCGACAACAACTTCCCCTACACCTTCATGGGCCTCGAGCCCGGCACCACGAAGGCCGACGTCCGCCGCTGCCTCGAGAACTGGAATCGCGGCGACAACGGCATCATCGACCTTGCCAAGGCCTACCGCCTCAAGCGGGGTACCGGCTGGCTGATCCCGCCCGGCGTGTTGCATGCCCCAGGCTCGCTGCTGACCTACGAGCCCCAGTGGGGCAGCGACGTGTTCGCGATGTTCCAGTCGCTCGTCGAGGGCCGAGCGGTGCCGTGGAGCCTGCTCGTCAAGGACATGCCGCAGGAGAAGCATCAGGACCTCGACTTCATCATCGGCCAACTCGACTGGGACAAGAACGTCGACACGCACTTCAAGGAGGCCAACTATCTCGAGCCGATCCTGGACCAGTCGCATTCCGGCGACGGCGTGCATGACCGCTGGATCGTCTACGGCCATGTGGACGGCCGGCAGCTCTTCAGCGCCAAGGAGCTCACGCTCGATCCCGGCGCGAAGGTGACGGTGAAGGACGCCGGCGCCAGCGGCTGGATCACGGTGCAGGGCGAGGGCCGGGTCGGTTGTCACGACGTGGCCACCCCGACCCTGATCCGCTTCGGCCAGATGACCGCCGACGAACTCTTCATCTCGGCCGACGCCGCGGCGACGGGCTACACGGTGGAGAACACGGGTCCCGGCCCGCTCGTCTCGCTCCGCTATTTCGGACCCGACGTCCACCCCGATCTCCCCAAGCACGGAAAGAAGCGATGAGCCACTCCGCCCCCAAGCTCCACAACGCCATGTGGCCCGGACTCGTCGGCAAGGGCACCGATCCCGGCCAGGAGCCGCCCATCTCGCTCGAGCGGATGCTGGAACTGACCGCCGCGGCCGAAGTGGACGGCCAGAAGTTCGACGGCATCGACTACTTCCTCTTTCTGCCGCACACCAATCCCGAGGCGAGCGACTCGGAGCTGATGGCCATCGCCGACAAGATCGCCTCCTACGGCTTCGCCGTCGGGTCGCTCGTGGCCCCGGTTTGGCCGGGCACGGTGGGTGACTCGGCGATGGGCGACGCGGCGGCGCGGGAGAAGTTTCTCTCGGCCGTGAAGATGGCCTGCCGGATCGCGAAGGTCTTCGAGCGGCACGGCGTGCGGAAGTATGGCGTGATCCGCATCGACTCGGCCGAGTTTGGCGTCAACAAGTGGCGGGAGAATCCCGCGGCCAACACGGCGAGGATCGCCGCGACGTTTCGCGAGGCCGCCACGATCGCGAAGGACCACGGTCAGCGGCTGGCAGCCGAGGGGGAGATCTGCTGGGCGGGCATGCACTCGTGGAAGGACATGCTCGATCTCCTCGAGGCGGTGGGCATGCCCGAGGCACTCGGCTTCCAGGCCGACCTCGCCCACACCTACCTCTACCTGCTCGGCTACAACGCCCCGGAGCACGCCCTCGTGCAGCCGGGCTACTCCGAGGCGGAGTTCTGGCCGGCCTACCGCGAGATGGTGTCCAAACTACGGCCCTGGACGATCGACTTCCACGTCGCGCAGAACGACGGCGAGGTCCACGGCGCGGGGGCCCACGACAAGACGGGCAAGCACTGCCGGGCCGACGATCCGGCCGGCAAGCTCGACATCGTGAAGTGCTCGGGCGAGTGGCTCGAGGGCGCGGCCAACCGCGGCATCAAGCACATCTGCAGGGACGGCTGCATGTTCCCCAACGCCACCCTCGAAAACCCCGAGACCTGGAACACGATCCTGAAAACCATGATCGCCGTCCGCAACGCCCACGGCTGGGCATGAGACACTGACCATTACCTCACTGCAATCAAATGCCAAAGCGCTGGCGAACGCAGGCGAGGGGACTGGCTGAAGCTCGACGAGCCTTGGAGATTTCCCCCATGCGGCCCTGAACCGCCACGAGCGGCAACGGGAAATATCTCGGCGAGGAGACTTCTGCCATCCCCTCGCCGGACCACCCCACTAGATCCATCACCATCAAACAGCTCGAGGAAAGGACCCCCACACCATGGCCAAACCCCTCCGCATCGGCATGATCGGCTACGGCTTCATGGGCCGCGCCCACTCCAACGGCTACAACCGCGTCAAGGATTTCTTCGACCTGGAATACCTGCCGGTGCTCCAGGCCGTCGCCGCCCGCGACGCCGAAAAGGCGAAGGCCTTCGCCGACCGCTGGGGCTACCAGCGGGTCGAGACCGACTGGCGGAAGCTGGTGGCGGCCGACGACATCGACGCGATCGACATCTGCACGCCCAACAACCTCCATGCCGAGATCGCGATCGAGGCGGCGAAGCACGGCAAGGCGATCCTCTGCGAGAAGCCGCTGTCGATGGACGCGGCCGAAGGGGAGCGGATGTGCGAGGCCGTCGAGAAAGCCGGCGTGCCCAACATGGTCTGGTACAACTACCGCCGCATTCCGGCGGTGACGTTCGCCAAGCAGATCATCGACTCCGGCGCCCTCGGGCGGGTGTTTCACTACCGGGCCGAGTTCCTCCAAGACTGGACGATCAACGCCGACCTGCCGCAGGGGGGCGCCGCCCTCTGGCGTCTCGACGCGGCGGCCGCGGGCAGCGGCGTGACGGGTGATCTTCTCGCTCACTGTATCGACACGGCGATCTGGCTCAATGGGATGGTGAGCGACGTCACGGCGATGACCGAGACGTTCGTGAAGGAGCGGAAGCACCAGCTCACGGGCAAGGTTGAGAAGGTGAGCATCGACGACGCCTGCTCGTTTCTCTGCCACTTCAAGAACGGGTCGCTCGGGCTGTTCGAGAGCACGCGGTATGCCCGCGGCCACAAGGCGGCCTACACGTTCGAGATCAACGGCGAAAACATGAGCCTCAAGTGGGATCTCCACGATCTGCACCGGTTGCAGGTATTTGACTACAAAGACGCCGGTCCGATGCGGGGCTGGAAGAGCATCCACGTGAGCGACGGCGACCATCCCTACATGGACAAGTGGTGGGTGCCGGGTCTGGCGATCGGCTACGAGCATTCGTTCGTGCACCAGGTGGCCGACTTCCTCGAGGCCTACGCCAAGAAGCAGCCCGCCCATCCGACGTTCCGCGACGCGCTCGAGACGCAGAAGATCTGCGACGCCGTGCTCGCGAGTGCCAAGAGCCACCAGTGGGTCACGGTGAAGTGACGTCGTGACGCCTCGACGGATCGTGGCGGCTGTGGCGGCCTGCCTGGCGGCGCTGACCGTCGGATGGCTGGCTCGGCCGGCGCGATACGAGGTGGACGGACTCTCGATGGCGCCGGGACTCCTGCCTGGCGATATCGTGACGAGCGACGTGTTTCCGAGCGCCGATGTGCTTCGGCAGCCGCGGCGGTTCGACCGCTGGATCATCAGCACGCCGGAGGGGGGCATCGCCCTCAAGCGGCTCGTCGGCCTGCCGGGCGAGACGGTCTCGATCGCGGACGGCGATCTCTCGATCGACGGCCGGATCTGCCTCAAAAGCCCGCGAGTGCTCGCCGAGACCGCCGTCGAGGTGCCGCAGCCGATTGCACCCCAGGACCCGAAGCACGTCCGCTTCGATGCCGCGGAGGTGCTCGACGACGTCGATTTCGCCACCGAGGTGAACCGGTCGCTCCTTCCGGTCCGCGACGTCGGGATCGCCGCCACCGTCCGCTCGGCGGCAACGGACACCCACGTGTGCATCCGCGTGGGCGACACGCGGATCACCTGGCGGCTTGAACCGCACCAGCGCGGCTGCTTTGTGGCCGGTCGGCTCGATGGCCATCTCGTCGCCACGGGCTGGAGGCTGCACGCCGCGCCGACTGCGGCTGCCCGCGGCCGCCTGCCGGCCGCCGCGGCGGACTCATGGACGCACGCCAAGCCCTGGCCGATCCACGGCGCTCTCGACACCAACGCCCCCGCCATCGCCGTCGATGTGGAGGGCGACGCTGCCGTCGTGGAGCGGCTGACACGTTGGCGCGACATCCTCTACCGCCCCGCGGCGGACGGCACCACCGAGTGGCGAATCCCACGCGACGGGTATTTCGTGCTCGGTGATTTCCCGACCGTCAGCCGCGATTCTCGCCACTGGGGCCCGCTGCATCGCACGGCGCTCGTGCACCGGGTCCACGAAGTCGTGGTTACAGGTTCCCTGGAAGCCCGGAGCGCGAGCGACGGGTAGCCGGGTGGTGACCCCATCGGCAGCGCGGAGCCGCACGATGCTGCGGGCCGCATTCCCCGCGCTCGCGCTTGGGGCTTCCCGAGGGAGAGACGCGACTCAGCGAGCCGTCACGCCTGCCGCGGGAAGCAGCGGTCGGCCTCGGGGAGCACGACGAGGCTCTCGGCTCGATGCGCGAGCCGCTCGACCACGTCGGGCGTGGCCGCGTGACCGAACTCCAGATCCTCGACCGTCGACTCGTCGAGGTCGGAGAGGAGCACGAGCCGGCGGTCGTCGAGAGCCCGGGCGAAGAGCCGGGTCTGGAGAGCGTCGGCAAGGAGCGTGTTGTCGCCGCTGGAGATGGCCTCGTGCACAAGCCCTTCCAAGGGGGCGCCCTGCCGCCACCGCTCGAAGATGATGCCCGGCTTCTCGCTGAGGCGGCTTGCCACGCAGACCGTTCCGCCGGGCCGCGTGGCCCGTGCACCGGCGGCGACGGCCGCGGTGATGGCGCCAAAATCCGCGGTCGGGTCGGAGAGGGACGCGATCGCGAGCCCCGCGTCGGCGGCGATCGAGGGGCTCCAGCCGGCGGCAGCGGCGCGGCTCCGCTGGCTGGCCTCGTCGGGCAGGCCGAAGCAGGCCGCATGCAGCGTGCCGTGCGCACCGCGCACGAGCCGGAGGCTGGCGCAGACGCCAAGCTGCCAGAGGACGTCGTGCAGGCCCGACTTCCAGTCGGCCAGCGCGCCGCGGCCGCGCCGGGCAAGTGACAGAAGCAGGTCGCGGCGGCAGGAGGCCCGTGCGAACGTCGGCCAGAGTTCACCTTCGATCGCCCGGCCCCCGAGGGCCGCGTTCCAGCTCCACTCCCCGACGGCCACCACGACGTCTGCGTCGACCAAGGGCCGCGCGAGATAGAGCGGCCGGCCCGACTCGTCGGCGGCCAGGTAGGACGTCGCATCGTCGAGCACCGGGTCGAACATCTCCGCACCGGCGATCATCGCCGGGCTCACGCGGGCGAATCCGCCGGCATCGGCTCCGAGTCGCGGCGCCTGCAGGAGGGTCACGTCGCCCGCATCGACACCGGCCGCCACAAGGCAGCCGACGACCGCCTCGGCGACGTGCTCCAGCTGCGGGACGTCGCCGGCGAGGGCAACGACCACACGGTCACCCGGCACGACGTGGGCGACCAGCGGCGGGGCATGGATGCTCGCGGCAAGGGCGTCAGCGGTCATCCGCCGGGCCTCGTCGCCCGTGACGCCGCGCGGTGTGTCAAAGGCGACCATGCTGGCGTCATCACGACATTCGAGGACGAGCGGATCGGCGGCGCCGTAGTCGAGCGTGATGCGATGCACGAGTGGATAAAACCGGGGAGTGGGAGGAGACCGACGAACTCAGGCACTTGACGGGCGTCATCTTATCGTCGGTGCGACGGCGGAGAATGATCTGGCCTCATGGCCGGTTTTTCCGGCAAGATATCGGCATGAAACCGACACGATTTCCTCGGCCGGCGTTCGCCGCGGCCGGTTTCGCCCTGTTCCTCGCCGGATGCGTCGAGGATCCACGCGCGGTGATCGACGCCATGGGCCGGGCCTATCGCACGGCCGAGGCCTACTCAGACGAGGGTGTGGTCGTCGTCAAGGAGACTCGGGGCGACGTGTCGTCGGACGTGACCTTCCCATTCCGCGTCGCCTTCTCGCGGCCCGACAGGATCCGGATCGACGCCTATGACACGCGGATCGCGGCGGATGGCGTGACCCTCCGCGGGGCCGTTGGTGCCGTACCCGGGCAGGTGCTCACCGAGCCGGTGAAGAGCCCGCTCTCACTCGATCAGATCTTTGCGGACGAGGCCGTGCAGGTGGCACTCGCCGAGGGGGAAGCCGGCTGCCCGACACAGCTTCCGTTGCTGCTCGCCGACGATACCGTCGAGCTCATCGTGGCCGGCACGACCAGCCCGCCGCGGATCGAGGGCCGGGAGACCGTCGACGGACATGCCTGCGACCACATCTCGATTCCGAAGCAGGACGGTGTGCTCGAACTCTGGATCGATCGGCAGGACAAAATCCTCCGCCGGATGAAGGTGCCCACCGAAGCCTATGCCGACGAACTCTCCCGTCAGGCGGCCGCGCCGGTGGGAATCTCGGTGGTGGTGGACTTCACCAACGCCGCGTTCGGCGCGGCGATTCCTCCCGAGGCGTTTGCCTTCGAGATGCCGCCGGGCGCCGCGCAGGTCTCGCGACTCGAGCCGCTCGAGCCGCCATCGGCCGTGCATCGTCTCGTCGGCCGCAAGGCCGAATGGACGACACCACTCACCACCGTCGATGGCGAGGCGCTCGACCGAAAGTCGCTCGCCGGCGCCCCCACCCTGCTCGACTTCTTCTTCGAGGGCTGCGGTCCTGCCGCATACTCGATGCCGCAGGTTGCCACAGGCATCGCCGACTTCAGCGCGGCTCATGCGCGGACTCACGGGGGTGAACGGCCCATCGTGCGGCACTTTGCCGTCAGCCTCGATCCCGCCGACGTGCCGACCGCTGCGCTCCGCAAGACCCTGGCCGAGTTCGGCGGAGTCGGCACGCTCGTTCGCGATCCGCAGGGCGTGCTGCCGCAGGAGCTCGCCCTCGAGTCGTTTCCCGTGACCGTGATCATCGCGGCCGACGGCACCGTGGCCGACGTGATCACCGGTCGCCATGGCCGGATCGCCGCCGACGTCGCCGAGACGCTCGCCGCGGCGGAGGACGGTGCGGCTGCCGCTCAACGGGTGCGTGACCGTTATGCCCGCCGGCTGCAGGAATACCGCCGTGATCTCGACAGGGCCGCTTCGGGGAGCACGGTCGAACGACTGCCCGAGCAGGTGATCGCGCCGCGGCGGCAGCCGGTGCGGTTCAAGCTCGAGCGGGTCTGGCGGGCCGAGGGTGTGTCGCTCCCCGGAAACGTCGTGTGCATCGATGCGCCCCACGCCGCGGCGCCGATAGTCGTCGCCCTCGACGGCTGGCGGACCGTCGTCGAACTCGATGCCAAGGGACAAGGGGTCGGCCGCCACGAACTCCCGCTGCCCCGCGATGCGGGCATCGCCTTCCTGCGGACCGCCGTCGATCAGGAGGGACGGCGGTGGTGGCTCGGCGGCCGGCGCGGCGGGCAGCATGTGTTCGTCTTCTCCTCCGACTGGAAACTCCACACCACCTATCCGGCGCCCGGGGGCACGACACACGACGGCATCACCGCCGCCGAGCTGGCCGATCTCGATGGCGACGGCACTCTGGAAATCGTCGTCGGCTACCTCGGTACCGTCGGCGTACAGGCCGCGAGCCTCGACGGCAGGCGGTTGTGGCGCGACCGCTCCGTGGGCTCGGTCGCGGACGTGGCAGTGGGGGCGCCGGTGGAGGCAGGCGGCGCTCGGGAGGTGCTCTGTGTCACCGGCGACGGCCGTCTCGTCAGGGCCGATCGCAGCGGCGGCGAATCTGAAGCCGACGATGGCCGACGCGAGTCTGGCCCGCTTCAGGCGCTCCGCTTTGGTCCGGTCGCTCCGGACGCGGCATGGGCCCTGCTCGGAATCGCAGGGGCGTCGCTCGGCAAGCAGTCGGCAGTCGGGATCGAACCCGATTCGCTCGCCACCTCCTGGGAACTCCCGCTTGGGGACGGAGTCCACCGCGACGGCCCGATCGACCCCGTCGCCTGGGCGGATCTGCTCGGCACTTCTCGGCGGCAGTGGCTGATCGCGGCCCCCGACGGGTCGGTCACGGTCGCCTGGGCCGACGGCAGAGTGGTCGATCGCTACCAGCACGGCAGGCCGCTCGTCGGCATCGGTGGCTTTCGCGCCGGCGACCGAGGCCACATCGTCCTCGCCACGAAGGATGCTCTCGAGGCGTTCGAAGTCGCCGACGTCGCCCTCGACTGACCGCAGAGTTTTCCCGACCGTTACGACCCGTCTTCACGGTGCGTTCGCTCATCCCGGCAGCGCGGCTGCGTCGAAGACCGAGGCGTGGTCAGTGAGGCCTGCACCACGCCTTCCGGGAGAACCGCTCGTGCGCACCATCCGACCCGTCATCGCCGTCGCCATCCTCGCCGCCATGCCGTCGATCCTCGCGATCCGGTCCGCGGCGGCCCAAGGGCCGATGGCGATCACGGAGGAGTCCGCGATGATAGGAATGGACGGTCGTGGCGAAGCCTGCGGGTGCCGGAACACGCAGCAGCCACCGTGGCATGGAAGCGTGCATGGGTCGGAGTGCCGGCCCGCCTGTCCCCCGGGCCGCGTGTTTCATGCGGATCCGTGCGGCCAGTTACATCCGCGGCAGCACCTCCACCAGTGCCAGCCGTTGGTGATGCCGCCGTGCTTCCCACGGCTGCATGCGATGTGGGCGGAGGGCGCGCTGCCCGCGCCCCGGCCGCTGGCCCAACCCCGTTGCCATCAGTGCGGCGCGGCCATCGAGGGAGGCTTCTGAGCTCGGCCCCCTTCGACGCGACGCCTGATTCGGCGGCAGACGACGACACCCTTTCACGCGGTCCGGCCGGCTGTGCCCCCGGCCGGGCCGCGGCGTCGTTTCCGAAGCATGGCTCGCGTTACAGCCCAGCGACCCGGCTCACGATGAGCATCGCGGCGATGATCACGACCACGCCGATCACGTCGAGCACCGCCCCCGCGGCCATCATGGACCGCAGCGGGATCCGTCCCGAGCCGTAGACGATCGCATTGCACGGGCTGCTGACCGGCATCATGAACCCCAGGCTCGCGGCCAACGTGGCCGCGAGCGCCGCGGCGGTGGCCTCTTGGCCAATGGTCTGGCCCATCGCGATCACGATCGGCACCACCATCGTGGCGCTGGCGACGTTGCTCGTAAACTCGCTCGTGACGACGGCGACGAGCGCCGCCACGGCGACGAGCACCGTGGCTCCCCACGGCCCCGTGGGAATCCATCCCGTGATCGCCGCGCCGGCCGACGCCGCGAGCCCCGTGGAGAAGCAGAGCTCGCCGAGGGCCAGCCCGCCGCCGTAGAGGAGCACGATATCCCAGTCGATCCGGGCCTCGTGCCAGACCACCGCCGGCCGCCAACGGCCATCCGCCGACCGATCCCCCGGCAGGAGAAAGAGCAGGATCGCACCAACGAGCGCCGCCACGCCCTCCGGCAGTCGCTCGCGGAACCAGGCACTCAGCGGATGATCGGACCCGACCACGAAGAGCAGCGCACCTGGCACCACCCAGAGCAGCACCGTGATCCCGAAGGCGAGGGCCGTCGACCGCTGCCCCGTCGTCCAGCGGCCAAGCCGCGCCCGCTCCACACGCACGAACTCCTCCACGCCGTCGAGCCGCGCGACACCGGCGGGAAACAGCCACGCCAGAACGACCACCAGGATCGTGGCCAGGATCCCGACGAGCGGGAGGGTGATCGCACACCACGCGGGGAAGGAAATGGCCACTCCTAACTGATCACGAATGAACCCAAGCCCGATCAGATTGGTGGGCGTGCCGATCGGCGTGGCCAATCCGCCGATCGAGGCGGCGAAGGCGATGCAGAGAAATAATCCCGTGGCAAACGCCGGATTGAGCCGCCGCTCGCTCCTCTTTGAAGCATCCTCAACGGCTCCGAGGATTCCTGACACGATCGCCACCATCATCGCCGCGGTCACGGTGTTGGAGATGAACGCGCTGATCAGCACCGACACGACCGCCACGGCGGCGAGGATCCGCACGGGCCGGCCGCCGACCCAGGGCACCGCGAGCACGGCGAAGGCGAGCCGTCGATCGAGCCTGTGAAGCCGGATCGCCTCGGCAAGCAGGAACGACCCGATAAAGAGAAAGATGAGCGGGTCGGCAAACGGGCGAAAGACCTCCTTCGCCGGCGCCACGCCAAGGATCACGCAGGCCGCCGCGCCGAGCAGCGCCGTCACCGCCAACGGCAGCGCCTCCGTAAACCAGAGCACGATCACGACCGCAACGATGCCCGCGAGCCGCTGTGCTTCCGGGGAGAGATCCATGAGCAGGAGTGTATCCCCACGCTCCTCCGCAAAACGGCATCAAGCGAGGGGCTGCCCGTGCCCCGACCCTCGGCAAGCCAATCCGGCGCCACCAAGAGGCAACCCGTATACCCCGCGCTCGCGCTTGGGGCTTCCCAAGGCATGAACTCAGCGAGGGGCTGCCCATGCCCCGTCGCCGGCGTATGACGCCAAGCGAAGCCTGGAGGGCGAAGCGCAGGCGGCATCCGAGTGAGTGAAGCCCAGGATGGGCGCAACGAACGTCCGGCGACGGGGCGTGGGCAGCCCTGAGCCCCACGAACGTCCGGCGAAGGGGCAGGGGCAGCCCCTCGCCCACCAGCAGCCGCGCAAGCCTCAGGCCGCCGGAACCAGGAGGCCCCGGCGGCCATGAAGCACAAGCATCACCATGTCTTGCCGAGCGCCGCCTGGGCCGCCGCCAAGCGGGCGACCGGCAGACGGAACGGCGAGCAGCTCACGTAGTCGAGCCCGAGGTGGTGACAGAACAGCACCGAGTGGGGATCGCCGCCGTGCTCGCCGCAGATGCCGAGCTTGATGTCTTTCCGCGTCTTGCGGCCCTTGTCCACCGCGATCTGCATCAACTGGCCCACGCCCGTGGCGTCGATCGACGCGAACGGGTTGGCCTTGAAGATGCCCTCGTCGGTGTACTTCGCCAGGAACGAACCCATGTCGTCGCGGCTCATGCCGAGGCAGGTCTGGGTGAGGTCGTTGGTGCCGAACGAGAAAAACTCGGCCGTCTCCGCGATCTCGTCGGCCGTGAGGGCGCCGCGCGGGATCTCGATCATCGTGCCGACGAGATACTTGATCTTCTGTCCGGTCTCCTTTTGCACGTCGGCCGCCACCCGATGGACGATGTCCACCTGGTTGTCGAGCTCCTTCTTGAAGCCGACCAGCGGGATCATGATCTCCGGCTTCACCTTGACGCCGTCCTTCTGCACCTTGGCGGCGGCCTCGAACACGGCCCGGGCCTGCATCTCCGAGATCTCGGGATAGCTGACGCCGAGGCGGCAGCCGCGGTGGCCGAGCATCGGGTTGAACTCGTGCAGGGAATGCACGCGGGCCGCAACCGTCTCGACTGGCATCTTCAGCTTCTTGGCGAGATCGGCCTGGGCCTTCTCGTCGTGCGGCACGAACTCGTGCAGCGGGGGATCGAGGAAGCGGATCGTGGCCGGACGGCCGTCGAGCGCCCGGAAGATGCCCTCGAAGTCGTCCCGCTGGTAGGGCAGGAGCTTGGCAAGGGCCGCACGGCGGGCCACCTCGCTCTCGGCGAGGATCATCTCCCGCATCGCGTCGATCCGATC
>JAIOPD010000112.1 GCA_021414115.1 Planctomycetia bacterium | reverse complement strand
CCCGGCCGGGGGCTCGCAACCTGGCTGGACGGCATCGATCGGGCGGCCGCTGGCTGGCGGGAGTCGCAACAGTTTCTCGAGCGCGAGGGGCGGGTTCGTGTGGAGCTTCCGGCGGCGCCGCGGCAGATCGTCTGGGACGAGATCTGGACGTGGCTCGAGCCCCAACGGTCGGGCGTGGACCTCTTCGTGAGCGGCGGCTATCGGATCATCGGCCAGGGGATCTCGTGGACTGCGCAGCGGATCGGGATCGTCCGGTCGGCTGAGGAGCGGCAGGAGGACTTTGCGACCGCGGAACTCGAGGCCCTGAAGCGGGCGCTCGCCGACTTCATCGACCGGCTCGACGACGCCTGCCGACGCGATGAACGGCTTGCCGCGAAGCTCGGACCGAAGCTCGCGTCGGCCGACCGCGCGGCCTGGTATGCCGATCTCGAGCGCCGGCACGCGGCACTGCCGCTGGTCTCGCACGACTACCGGAAGTTCGTGCGGGATGAACTCGACCGATACGCGGCGGAGAATCCCGGCATGGTCAAGGCCGTGCTCACCGGGCTCACCGTCGGCTCGGTGGCCCGGCCGGTGATGACGCTCGCGCTCTTCGGTGCGGGTGCGGCGGCGGTGCCCGCGGCCGCGGGCGTCTTGCACCACGTCGTCGACTTTGGCGTGACGGTTGCGGCACCGCTGGCCGGCGAGGGGGCGGTGGCGGTCGCCTCGAAGGGCATCCGGCCGCTGATCGAGCGGCTGTTCGCCGGCTGGTCGGCCGAACGCGGAAAGATCCTCGCCGAAACACTTCACGACGTGGTCCTCGGCGATGGCGTGGAGGAGATCGCCCGGCTCGCGGCTTCGGGCTCACGGCCCGAACTGCTGCGGGCGCGGCAGCTGCTTGTCGAATGCTCTCGGGAGTGCGGCTGACATGGATTCGACCACCGACGCATCTCCCCGTTCGCATCCTGTCGAGCCCGACTTCGTGGCGTTCGACCTGCTCGTCGAGGCGCTGGCCCGCTGGTCGACCGGAGGTCCGCCGTGGCCCCCCGCCCGCCGCGTGCAGAGCGAGTGGGAAGCGGTCGCGGCCCGGCTCGACCGGGCTCGTCGCGAACTCTCGCGGGTGCTCGTCGTGGGCGTGATCGGCGGCACCGGCACGGGCAAGAGCACCCTCGTCAACGCGCTGGCCGGCGGCGAGGTGACGGCGGCCGGCGATGTCGCCCGGCCGACGACCGTCAATCCGATCGTGGTCGCCCCCCGCGATGTGGACGTCTCCTGGCTGCCGCTCGACACGATGCAGGCCAGGCTCGTCCGCAGCGATTCGCCCGCGGTGGCCAACATCGTGCTCGTTGACTGTCCCGATCCAGACACGCAGGATCTAGACGACTCGCCACCGCACGGTGGGGAAGCGCGTTCGAGTGATGGCAACCGCAACCGCGACCTGCTCGAGGCGGTGCTGCCGGCCTGCGACGTGCTGCTCTTGGTGTCGACGGCGCAGAAATACCGCTCGTGGATCGTGGCCCGCGAGGTGGCCGCGTTTGCACCGGGCCGTCCGCTGCTCTTCGTGCAGACACACGCCACCCGTGATCCCGACATCCGCGGAGACTGGCGCGGGGAACTCGAGTCGCAGGGGTTCGAAGTGCCGAGGATCTTCCGGGTCGACGGCGTCGAGGCGGCCGCCCGCGCAGCGGCGGGGCTCGAGCCCGATGCCGGGTTTCGCGAGCTGCTCGACGCGATCGACGGCGAGCTCGCGGGGCGGGCGGCCCGCCGCGTGCGGCGCACCGGGGCGGTCGATCTGGCCGCCTGGTTCACACGGCAATCGCGTGGCGAACTGGCGCCGTTCAGGGAGCCCGCGGTGGCCCTCGCCGGCGGTGTGGTGACGGAACGCAAGCGCCTCGAGGCGATCCTGGGCCGCGAGGTCGGCGAAAAGCTCCGCGCGAACAGGTCGGCATGGCAACGGCTCATTGGCGACGACGTCGTGGCCCGCTGGCACGGCGGCCCGTTTGCGACGTTCCTGCACGTGATCGCGGCGCTCGGAGCGTTCTGGAGCCGAGTCCGCCCCGGCGGCGGCTTGATCGGCCGGCTGCTCGCCGGCCAGCCTGCCGCGACCGCTGCTGGCAACGGTGGCTGGCAGGCCGTTGAAGAGCTCGGCCTGGCAGCGGGCGAGGTCGAGCAATCGCGGAGCGTCCTCGCTGGCCTCGCCTCGCGGGCCGCGATTGGCGAACCACTCGTGGGCCGCGCCCGCTTCGACACGTCCCGAGTGCCGGCCATCACCGCCGCCGTCATCGATCGCGCGGGCCACTGGCTCGGCACCGGCATCGATCGCCTCGTGGCTGACCGCCGCACCCGGATCGGCCGGCCGCTCCTCCACTGGGTCTTCGAGGGGCTCTTCGTCGCGCTGCTCGCGACGGTGCTCGTGCGGGCGGGATGGAATTTCTTTCACGGCAACCTCTGGGAGGGCAGGCCCGTGTCGGGCATCGGGTTCCTCCAGGAGGCGCTGGTGTGGGTCGTCCTCTGGGGGCTCTTCCTGCGGTGGCTGATCTTCGCGATGGTCCGTCTGGGGCTTGACCGCGACATCGAGTCGCTCGTCGGCGGCCTCCCGTCGGCTCGGCTCGTCGATCCCTTGCTCGCCGACTTTGCCGACGCCGCGGACGCGACGACCGTCTGGCTCGACGAGGGTGAGCGGCTCGGTGCCGATGCCGATCGGCTCGCCGGGGCCTGCGGGGAAACGACCGGCCTTGGCCGCCTGCGGAGGCCGCCGGGATGACCGCGCCTGAGCCTGCGAAACAAGCGGCGACCACGCGTCGCTTCGGCACGTGTGCGTGGGGACTCCTCTCCATCTGTTTCACTGCGTCGCTCCTCGACGGAGCCGAGCTCGACGAGGTGCGACGTCGCGGTGAACTCGTCTGGGCTGCCGATCAGGAGGGGGGCGGGCCGCATGTCTTCCCCGATCCGGCCGACCCGCGGCAGATCACCGGATTCGAGGTCGAGCTCGCGGAGCTGATCGCCGGGGAACTCGGTGTGAAGGCGAGGTTTCTCCAGGGGCAGTGGGACCGTCTGCCGCTGCTGCTCGAACAGTCGGCCGATTGCGTCATCAACGGCATCGAGCTCACGCCGGAGCGCCGCCGCGACTACGGCTGCTCACGTCCCTATTTCAGCTACGCGCTCCAGGCTCTGGGCCGCCGTGGTGCGGCCCCCGCCTCGTTCGCCGATCTGGCGGAGCCCGGTCCGTCGGGGCCGTGGCGGGTAGGTGTGCTGACCGGTTCCGCAGCCGAGACGGAGATGCGGGCCCGGTCCTCGCGAGGCGAGGTGCAGATGGAGGTGATCGGCTACGACGGCACGCTCGATTCCCTGGAGCAGGTGCAGTCGGCCGTGCTCGACGCGGCCGTGATGGACGACTGCATCTTCGCCTTTTACGCCGACCGCTACGGGAAGCTGCGGGCCGTCGATCGTCCGTTCGCAGGCGGCTTCTACACGGTACTCACGGCACGATCGACGCCGCGCCTGGCTGTGGCGATCGACGACGCCCTCGGTACGCTGCTCGCCGACGGCCGGCTCAAGGCCCTCTACGACCGCTGGGATTTGGCCGGCCGCCAGCAGATGCTGCTCCTCCGCGACGCCGCCGAGATCCCTCCGGCGAGTCAGCGGACGCTCGTCGAGCTGATCCGCCAGACGCTGCCGCTGCTGCTGTCGTCGGCCGGGATGACGATCCTGCTCTCGTGCGCTTCGTTTCCGCTCGCCATCGCGATCGGTCTCGCGGTGGCAATCGGCCGCCTCTACGGGCCGTCATGGCTCAAGCCGCCGCTCACCGCCTACGTGGAGGTGCTCCGCGGCACGCCGCTGATGCTCCAACTCTACGCGATCTTTTTTCTCCTGCCGAAGGTGGGCCTCGCGCTGCCGGCGCTCATGGCCGCGATCCTCGGCCTGGCGCTCAACTACTCCGCCTACGAATCGGAGATCTATCGCGCGGGCCTCAAGGCCGTACCTCTCGGGCAGTTCGAGGCGGCCCTCTCGCTCGGGCTTTCCAAGTGGCAGGCGCTGCGGCACGTGCTCGTGCCCCAGGCGGTACGGATCGTGATGCCCCCGGTGACGAGCGATTTCATCGCGCTTTTCAAAGACACGAGCGTCTGCTCGGCGATCACGGTGATCGAACTCACCAAGCGATACAGCGTGCTCGCCCTCTCGATGGGTCGGATCGTAGAACTGGCGATGGTGACCGCGCTGATCTACCTTTGCATGAGTTGGCCCTTGTCTCTGCTCTCCCGCTGGTTCGAGGCGCGGCTGGAGCGGCCGGCGGGCACGACGCCGTGAAGGGGCGTGGGCAGCGGAGTGTGGACCAGGCGCATGATCAAGGTCGAGTCACTGACGAAACACCGCTCCGGCACGCCGGTGCTCGACGGCGTGACTCTCGCGGGTGAGGCGGGGGGCGTGACGGCGCTCGTCGGGCCGTCCGGCAGCGGCAAGAGCACGCTGCTGCGGTGTCTGAACGGGCTCGAGTGTTTCGAGCGTGGCGTGGTGTCGATCGCCGGTCACCGGCTTACTCCCGGCCCTCATTCCGGAGGCGTGCTGGAGGCATTGCGTCGGGACGTGGGGATGGTGTTTCAGCAGTTCAATCTCGTCCCGCATCTCTCCGTGCTTGACAACGTGACGCTCGCTCCCCGCACGGTCCTGAAAAACACGGTGGCGGAGGCCCGGTCGCGGGCCATCGAACTGCTCGACCGCGTGGGACTCGGGTCGTTCGCCGCCGCCCGTCCCGCCACGCTCTCCGGTGGTCAGCAGCAGCGGGTGGCGATCGCGCGGGCCCTCGCCATGCAGCCGCAAGTGATGCTCTTCGACGAGCCGACCAGCGCCCTCGATCCGACGATGACGGCCGAGGTGCTCGAGGTGATCGTGGATCTCGCGAAGGCGGGCCAGACGATGGTGGTGGTGACGCACGACCACGGCTTCGCGAAGCGGGCGGCCACCTGGGTCGTGGAACTCGCTGCCGGAAAAGTCGCCCGGCAGGGCACGGCTGCCGAGATGCTCTGACGCTCGCGTGGTTCGCGCATTTCGCGCATACGGTCGCCTCGTGACGACGTCGGATCGGGGTCGGGGCTGCCCGTGCCCCGAGAGCCGGACGTTCGCGTCGGGCATCCTGCCCGACACTCACTCGGAGGTGCCTGCGCTCCCGCCCTCCGGGCTTCGCTGGTCACCTACGCCGGCTCTTGGGGCACGGGCAGCCCCTCGCTGGTTTCGTGCCTTGGGAAGCCCCAAGCGCGAGCGCGGGGAATCCGGATGGCCGATGAATCGGCGTCCGCGGCGCCGCTCGGGCTCGCCTCGATGTCGCCCGTCTACCCGTCGCTCGCGCTCCGGGCTTCCTGGGCACCCGATGCCACGACGTGGAGCTCGCCGGGATGGCGAACGCCCAAGGCTGCACGGGCCATGGATGGCCGTGCAGACGTAGAGATAGCAACGCAAAAAAACTCCGCCCGGGGGTTTCCCCCCGGGCGGAGCTCACTGGCCGAAGTCGGGCAACAGATCTCCGTTCGACCTATTGACCGTCAACTCACTTGCTGGCGACCGTCCGGACCGTCTTCACCGACGCCGAGGCATCGGGGGTCGGCTCAGCAGCCGGGGCACAGCCCGTGCCCGCTCCGCACGCCGGCTCCGCACCGCAAGCCGGCTCGCAGCAGCCGTTGCCGGCCGAGCAGTCGGGCTCGCCGCCGCAGCAGCTGGTGCCGCAGCAGCTCTTGCGAGCGTGCTTGGCCTTCAGTGCCGCGAGCATGTCGCGGAGCGGGTGGTGCTTCTTCCGAACGCCGCAGCAAGAAGCCGCACCGCAGCTGGGCTCGCAGCAGCCAGCACCGGCGTCGCAGGCCGGCTCGCAGCAGCCGTTGCCGGCGTCGCAAGCGGGCTCAGCGCAACCGTTGCCAGCACCGCAGGCCGGCTCGCAGCAGCCGTTGCCAGCGTCGCAGGCGGGCTCGGTGCAGCTCGAACCGCAGCAGCTGCGATTCCGCTTGCACTTCGCGAACAGACCCTTCAGGCCGCCGAACAGGTCGTGCTTGCGGCACTTCCGGGCACCGCAGCAGCTCGCACCGGCGTCGCAGGCCGGCTCGCAGCAGCCGTTTCCGGCGTCGCAAGCGGGCTCAGCGCAACCGTTGCCAGCACCACACGCCGGCTCGCAGCAGCCATTGCCAGCACCGGCATCGCAGCCGGGCTCGCAGCAGCCAGCACCGGCGTCGCAGCCGGGCTCACAGCACGAGGCACAGCCCTTGTGGCCGAGCATCCTGTCAAGGAGCTCGAAACCGAAGGACTGGCTACAAACGGTAACGCCGAGAACCAGCGCACCGAGATACATCATACGCTTCATCGAGCCACATCTCCTTTGCTTGTAGATCACCGGTGTGTTCGTCCCGCTTGCGACGCTGTCACCCCGAGGTTGTGATCCACGAACTTTCCGCGGCAGGCCTGTCGAGCCATTCCGTGACTCGAGTGATCGCAGGTTGCTGCCGCCCCCTGGTTGCCCGACGGGCACAGTGATGCCCCGGGGGACAAGTGGGCTATCGGCGGCCGGAGCGAAGGGGCTTGAACCGCACCCAAGTTTTTTGCGCGTCGGCACTTGCGCTTGCGTGTCGCGTTGAGAATGACGCGTGTGTCGGGTGCGCAAAGCCTGCGCTTGAAGGCCGCGCGACCGTCACGCCTTCACGTCACGGTCGCCCATGACCGGCAAGGTTTACCACCATGAAGAGCGGCCGTGGGAAACCCTGCGGCCCAGGCAGGGGTCGGTCGGTTCTGTTGACAGCCTCTGCCCGACCCCTACACTCTGCCAATCGACTCTGGTGGCCGGACTCGCGGACGCTCGCGTGACCGGCAAACAGGGAACTCCGGTGCGATTCCGGGACGGCCCCGCCGCTGTGACCAAGCGACGAGGCCGGCTGTTTCGGGCCATTGCCGGTGTCGTCTCTGGTGCCTTCCCCAGAGCGGCCCGGTGAGAAGGCATGCAGCCGGCTGAGCTTGGGAGTCAGAAGACCTACCAGATGTCATGGGTTCGCCAGACCGCGAGGGCGGGACGGCGGGCACGGCCTCTTCGGCGGCCGTTCGCTACGTCTTCGAGAAACGCTCCTGCACTCGTCGGTCAGCCGCGGTTGCGCCCTGCCTTGGCATGCGCGGTCGCCGGTTCGTTCGCCGAGCCGCTTCGTGGCTGCGCCTTATGGATACGTCGGTCTCATCGCTGGGATGGTCGCGCTGCCGCAGGGCCATGACGCTCGTGGAACTGCTCGTCGTCGTAGCGGTGGTGGCGGCCCTCGTCGCGCTGCTGCTGCCGGCCGCGCAGGCGGCCCGTGAGGCTGCCCGGCGGGCGTCGTGCATGAACAACCTGCGGCACGTCGGTTGCGCCCTCCACGGCCACCTCCTCGCCCGGCGGACGTTTCCCGTGGGGTGCACCGAGTGGCGAGCTTCGGGCAAGTCGGGTGCCGAGCGGTGCCTGGCGTGGTGCGCGCGGATTCTCCCCTGGCTCGAGCAGCAGTCGGTCGCCGACACGATCGATTTCGCCAAGGCATTCGATCATCTCGACAACGCCGCCGCGGCGGCCGTGCCGCTGGCGATCTTTCAATGCGTGTCGGCAGACCGGCCTAACAGCCTCGTGGGCGGCATGGGCCGCAGCGACTACGGCGGCGTGACCGGAGAGCGGATCGTCTCCCCCAACAACCCCGAGAAGGGCGGGCTCATCCATGACCGCGGCTTTGCCGTGCGGGAGATGGCAGACGGCCTGTCCCGCACGATTCTCGTCGGTGAGTGTTCGGCGGGCAGTTGGTCGGACGGCCAGTGGATCAATGGCCGCAACCTGTTCGATCAGGCGTATGCCGTCAACTGGCCCACCTGGGAGGACGAACTCCGCAGCCGCCACCCCGGCGGCGCCCATGCGCTCTTCGGAGACGGCGCCGTCCGACTCATCACCGACTCGACCGACCCTCGGATCCTTGCCGCCGCCTGCACCAGAGCCGGCGGGGAGTCGCTCCCCATCGCAGGAACGCTTCCATGAACAGGCGTTGTCCTGCCCTGTTCCTTGCCTGCGTGGTGGGCCTGTGCCTGTCGGCGTCGGGCCTCCGGGCCAGCGTCGTCGATTTTGAGGATCTCACGGTGCCCGCCGCGGGGTATTACGATGGCGACCCCGGTACTCTCACGCCGGGGCAGTCGGTGTCGGTGCCATGGACCTCCGAGAGCGTCGCCTTCTCCAACACCTACGGCATCGACGGCGACTACGGGTTTCCCTATTGGTATGGATTTGCGTACTCCGACCTGCCGACCGTGATGAGCGGCACGGCGAAGGGAGACTTCGCCGACCAGTATCTCTCGCTCCCGGGTGGCGGATTCTCGTCGAGCACCTATGCCATCGCCTACGCCGACGGAGCGACCGTCACGCTGCCTGCGGTCGCGACCGTGTCGGGATTTCAGATCGCCAACACCGCCTACACGGGACTCACGCTGCTCAACGGCGACTCCTACGGCTTCGCTGCGCCGCTGTCTGCCGGCGGCTGGTTCGCCACGATCGCCACCGGCAAACTCGGCACCGCGACCACGGGCTCGGCCACCTACTACCTCGCGGATCTCCGCACCGGCAGCTCGCCCGGTGTCCTGACGACGTGGGCCTGGTTCGATCTCACCCCGCTCGGCGCGGTCGACCGGATCGAGTTCACGTTCGAAGGCTCCGACACGAGTCCCCCGTTCGGGCTCAACACGCCCGCCTATTTCGCGATGGACGCGGTCACCTTCACCGCCGTGCCCGAGCCGGCGACGGCCGTCGCCTTCGGGTTGGCGGCGGTCGCGGCCGTCGCCAGCCATGTGCGTCGTGTGCGGAGCCGCCGTCGCGATGCGTGAACGCCACGAGCGCGTGACGGAGCAGGCCTGGGCGATCGAACAGAATCGTCGTGCCTGGGATCGGCTCGCGGCGGGCGGAGCGGCATTGGCGCGGCCCGCCACCGACGAGGCCTTCGACGATCCCCGCGGCTGGGTCGGCGGTGGCGGCACGGCCACGCGACCCTGGATTCCCTCGCGACTCGACGGGCTCGAGGTGCTCTGCCTTGCCGCCGGCGGTGGCAAACACGGGCCGCTCTATGCGGCCGCGGGGGCCCGCGTCACCGTCTTCGATCTCTCGCCCGCGATGCTCGCGCTCGATCGACAGGTGGCCCGCGAACGGCGGATCGATCTGGCCATCGTCGAGGGCTCGATGGACGACCTCTCGGTGTTCGCGACCGGACGGTTCGACCTCGTGATCCACCCGGTGAGCACGTGCTACCTCCCCGATGTGGCGGCCGTCTTCCGGGAGGTGGCGAGGGTGACGCAAGCGGGCGGGCTCTATGTGAGCCAGCACAAATCACCGGCGAGCCTGCAGGCCACGCTCCAGCCGGGCGCCGGCGGCCGCTACGAACTCGAATATTCGCAGCAGGTCGAGGCGCCGCTGCCGCCGGCGCCGCCCTCGCGGCTGCGGGAGCCGGCCGCGCAGGAGTTCATCCACTCGCTCTCGGCCCTGTGCGGCGGCATCTGCGCGGCAGGCTTCACGATCGAAGACGTGGGCGAACCCGACCACACGCAGTCAGGGGCCGCGGTCGGCTCGTTCGCCCACCGCGCGGCCTTCCTGCCGCCCTATCTCCGGATCCTCGCCCGCCGCAGGTCTGCTGCGGGGCCGCGGAAAGTGCTGGTAGAATAGTGACGGAGGCCATCATGATCTGTCTGAACATTTTGCTCACCGCCAAGGATCCGGCCGACGTCCCGAAGATCCGCGACCTGCTCGTGCAGGCCATGCACAAGAGCCGTGCCGAGCCCGGCTGCTTGCGGTTCGATGTCTATCATTCCACTGCCGAACCCCGCCGGTTCACGCTCGTCGAACACTGGGCCTCACAGGACTCCGTCGAGGCCCACCGGCTGGCTGAGGCCTACACCACCATCTACAAGCCGCAGGTCATGCCCTTGGTCGACCGCGAGGGGCATCCGTCGACACTCCTCGGATGAAGCCGCGCGCCTTCTCGTTCAAGCCATGATCCTGCTCATCGACAACTACGATTCGTTCACCTGGAACCTCGTCCAGCGGTTTGGCGAGATCGCGCCAGGCGTCCCGGTCGAGGTGCACCGTAACGACAGGATCACGGGTGACGAGATCGCCGCCAAGGGTCCGAGCCACCTCGTGATCTCCCCGGGGCCCTGCACGCCGGACGATGCGGGCATCTCCTGCGATGTCGTGCGGCGGTTCGCCGGACGGATGCCGATTCTCGGAGTCTGCCTCGGCCATCAGTCGATCGGCCAGGTCTTCGGCGGCACGATCGTACGGGCGAAGCAGCTCATGCACGGCAAGGTCGATCGGATCGAGCACACGGGCAAGGGGCTCTTTAAGGGCCTCCCCTCGCCGATCGAGGCCACGCGCTATCACAGCCTCGTGATCGACCCACCCACGCTGCCCAAAGACTTCGAGGTCGATGCCTGGGCCACGGCGCCCGACGGCTCCCGCGAGATCATGGCGATCCGCCACCAGACGCTGCCGGTGTTCGGCGTGCAGTTTCATCCCGAGAGTTTTCTCACCCCCGCCGGCTACGACCTCCTGCGGACGTTTCTCCGCAGTGGTTCCCCGGCAGCGTGACGGGACGACATGATCGATCTCGACAAGGCGCTCGAACTCGTGGAGCGGACCGCGGTGACGCTGTCGCCGCGACGGCAACGACTGCTCGACGCGGTCGGCCAGAGGCTCGCGGCGGCGGTCGTCTCCGACGTCGATTCGCCCCCGTGGGACCGGGCCATGATGGACGGCTTCGCGGTGCGGTCGTGCGATCTCGCCGATCGGCCAGCCGGCCCCGTGGAGCTCGACGTGATCGTCGATCTGGCCGCCGGTGACGTGACCACGCTGGAAATCTCCGGCGGGACGTGCGCGCGGATCATGACCGGCGCGCCGCTTCCGCCCGGCGCCGACGCCGTCGTCCCGATCGAATCGGCGATCGACGGCACCGCGACCGTGCATGCCGGGGGCCGCGTGCGACTGCAGGAACCGAGATTCAGGCCGGGGCAGCATGTGGGCCGGCGTGCCGCCGCATTTCGCGCGGGCCAGGAGATCCTGCCAGCCGGGGTAGTTCTCACCGCGGCGGGTGTCGGCCTGGCGGCTGAAGCCGGCGCCACGCACGTGTGCGCCGCCGCGCGGCCGCGGGTCGCGATCCTCTCGACGGGCAGCGAACTGGTGTCGCCCGAGGTCGTGCCCGCGCATGGCCAAACCCGTAACTCAAACGGCCCGATGCTCGCGGCTGCCGTCGCGTCGCTGGCCGCCGAGCCGATCCCCCTCGGTCTTGCCGCCGACAGGCCCGAGGCGATCCGTGCGGCTGTCGCTCAGGGGCTCGCCGCCGACGTGCTGATCCTCTCGGGAGGCGTCTCCGCGGGTGATCTCGATCTCGTGCCCGCGATCTTCGCGGCCTGCGGTGTCGAGCAGGTCTTTCACAAGGTCAGGCTCAAGCCCGGCAAGCCCGTGTGGTTTGGCCGTCTCGACCGCGGCCCCGGACAATCGCCCACACTCGTCTTCGGGCTCCCTGGCAATCCCGCCAGCAGCCTCGTCTGTTTCGAACTCTTCGTGCGGCCCGCGGTGGCCATCCTCGCCGGCCGGCCGCGGGACGTGTGGCACCTGCCGCGGTGCCGTGGCGTGCTCACATCGCCGGCGAAGTTCGCGGCCGATCGGCCCATCTACCTGCCGTGCCGGATCGTGCGGTCCGGCGGCCAGCTCGACGTGACGCCCCTGCCGTGGACGGGCTCGTCTGATCTCGTCGGCCTCGCCATGGCCGACGGCTTGCTTTCGCTACCGGCCGGCGGTCCGGCCGACGCGGGCTGCGGCGTCGAGGTCCTGCTCATGGAGCGATCCGGCCGCACCACGCCCCTCACGCCATGACACCGCCACCCTCCGGCACGATCATCGCCTCGTTTCCCAAGGCGGGGAGCACCTGGGTGAGGTTCATCATCGCGAACCTCTACAACGTTCTTGCGCCCGAGGCGGAGGCGGTCGACTTCCACAACATCCACGAGATCGTTCCGGAGCTCGGCCGGCCCGACGGCCGGCGGCTGTTTGTCGGCATGCCGGCAGTCTGGAAGACACACGACGAGTGGCGGAAGGGATTCGACCGCGTCGTGCTCGTGGTGCGGAATCCCTGGGACACCCTCTCTTCGTTTCATCACTACATGAACGGCGAGTGGGGAAAGCCCGCGACACTCGAAAGCGTGATCACCAGCCGCAGGCACGGCGCCAAGGCGGTCGTGCACCACGCGGCGTCGTATTTCACTCGTTGCCCCGACCTCCTCGTGCTCACCTACGAGGCGCTGCATGCAAGCCCGCGGGCGGAGGTGGCACGGCTGGCCGGCTTTCTGGGGCTCGAACCGACCGTCGACCAACTGCTCGCGGCGATCGACGCCTCGTCGTTCGATTCGATGCGCACCAGCGAGGCCGAGAAGGGCCGCAAATACGGCGGTAGCGGCTTTCGCTTCATGCGACAGGGGGCCGTCGGTGCGGGCTTTGCCGCGATCTCTGCCGCTCCCGCGCTCGATCGCCACGTCCGCCGCGAGTTGGCGAAGTGCCCGCCCCTGCACGAGCTCTACGGCGAGTTTCACGCCTGACCGCTGCTCAGCCCGGCAGGCTGCGGTGGAAGTGGACGTGCTTCCATCCGCTCGCCATCCGCACCCAAACCCGCGTCTCCTCGCAGCTCGACACCACCGGATGGCCGGCGGTATCGACCTTCTGCACGAGCCGCACGCAGGCCACGACCGCCACGTTGTCGCCGAGCATCTTCACGACGGGCGACGCGAGCGTCGTGATCACGGGCGTGGAGCCCTTCGAGCGGTCGCCAGCCAGGTCGAAATAAAACTTGTGGAACGGGAGCCCCTCGACGAGCTGTCCCTTGGCCTCCGGTTCGAAACAGGTGATGTCGTCAGCGACGAGATCCTTGTAGGCCTTCCAGTCGGCCGCGGCGACGGCGTCGAGCAGGCGGCGATTGACGGCGAGCACTTCCTCGGCGGGGGTGGGCATCGGAATCTCCTGGGGTTTACGCGGGGCGGGTGACGAGGCCGAGAGCGACGAGCTTGTCGAGGCATTCGTCGCGTTCGCGGCTGCGGTCGAGGTCTGTCCACGACGGATCCTGGGCCACGAGGAAGGCGTCGTGCGAGGCGGGGAAGCCGCTGCCGGCGGACTGGCTCACGAGCCGCTGGATCGTCTCGCGGTCGAGTCGCGTGAGCCGCATCGCCTCGACCCGGTAATCGAGAAACGCCTCCCAGACGAGCGGGAAGAGCGGGGCCACGATCTGCTGGCCGATCGTCTCGGCATAGCGGCGGATTTCGAGTTGCGCGTGGGTGTCCATCCGCAGGGCGAGAAAGTGGAGCAGGTTGTGGAGGTCGATCTTCCAGTAGGCCTCGGTATAGGTGGAGAGGGGCAGATCCTTGCGGGCCTGCTCGCGGGCGATGCCCGCCTCGAGACGCTCCTCATAGACCTTGCGGGCGAAGGCCTGCAGTTCGTGCTCCGACTGCGTGAGCCGCTCACCGGCCGACTTCGCCATCAGTCCGGCCGAGCCCTGCCGGTTGTTCGTCGCCTGACTGCGCCATTCGTCGCCACCCGTGGCCTGCATCGAGTCGATGGCGAGCGAGTAGCGGGTGGAGTATTCGTTGACGCTGGCCGTGCGGTGACGGATCCACTGCCGCCAGCAGTCCATCGGCACCCGGACGACGAACTTCAACTCGGCCATCTCGAAGGGCGTCGTGTGGGCGTGCCGTAGGAGATACCGGATGAGCTGGCGGTCGTCGCTCACCTTCCGGGTGCCCTCGCCGTAGCTCACCCGCGCCGCCTGCACGACGGCGCCGTCGTCACCCATGCAATCGACGAGGGCCACGAAGCCGTCGTCGAGGACGGGAAGCTTCTTCCAGCGGAGGGCGTCGACGGCCGCCATTCGCGCGTCGACGGCGGCGGCGCGGTCGGATGCGGTCGAGGCGTCGGGTGCGGTCATGGTGGAGCCCTCCGGGTCGGAAAGCCCCACAGGATGCGGCGCCGCGCCGGCTTGGTCAATCCTTCGCCAGAAGTTCCTGCAGAAGCGTGGCGAGCTTGCGGGCGTCGTCCGACTGCCGCACCGTGTCGATCCGCTTCTGCGGCACGCCCAGTTTCGTCAGCGACCCGACGACGCTCGTCCAGACCTTCTCCCGCTTTTTTCCTTCGGCAAGATAGAGATCCGTCACCTGCTCGCCCAGCCGCTGGAGCAGGGCCGTATCGAGGTTCTCGTAGTAGTTCTTGACGATCGACCGCTGATATTTCGTGAGTTCCGCCATCGGCCCGAATCCTCGTCGCTGGAAGGTTGCCGGAGAGCCGGCTACAGTATCGGCGAAAGCCCCCCGATTCATCGAGGTTTCCCATGCCCACGATCACGTTCACCAACGAAAAGAAGGAAATTCAGGTGCCGGCCGGGGCGAATCTCCGGAAGGAAGCGATTCGGGCCGGGGTGCAGCTCTATCCGGGCATCCACAAAATCGCCAACTGCCACGGCTTTGGCTCCTGCGGCAGTTGCCGGGTGCTGATCACCAAGGGTATGGAAAACTGCAGCAAGAAGGGGTTGCTCGAGTCGGGCCGGCTGGCGGTGTCGCTGGCCTACATCGGCAACGAATCGCAGATGCGGCTGGCCTGCCAGACGAAGGTCAAGGGCGACATCACCGTCACCACCCAGCCCCCGCTCAACATGTTTGGCGAGAACTTCTTCAGCTGACTCGAGTGTGCCCGGAGATGGTTGATCGATGAAAGAAGTGATCGCCATCGTCAAGCCGTTTCTCGCGGAGCGGGTGCTCGAGGCGCTCAAGCTCGCGCCGCTCGAGGCCTGCACGGTCCGTGAGGTCAAGGGCTACGGCCGGCAGAAGAGCTATCTCGACGCCTACGGCGACAGTGAATACTCGCTCGCGTTTCTGCCGAAGGTCGAGATCCAGATGTGGGTGGACGACGCCCGCGTGGACGAAGTGATCGAGCGGATCACGACGGCCGCCCGCACCGGCCGGATGGGCGACGGCAAGATCTTTGTGCTCCCGGCCACCGCGATCGCCGCGGTCTGATCCGGCTCCCGCATGTCCGCAGGCGTGGCTGGGGGCACGGGCAGCCCCTCTTGCCCTTGGAAGCCGACCGGCCGGAAGGCCGCGGGCATTCGCGGTGTGCGGGTCGGGGCTGCCCGTGCCCCGTGAGCCGGACGTTCGCGAGGCGAGGGGCTGCCCATGCCCCGTCGCCGGACGCTCGTTCCGCCCATCCTGGGCTGCACTCGCTCGATGCTGCCTGCGCTTCGGCATCCTGCCTGCGCTGGCCAGCAACGCCGGCGACGGGGCATGGGCAGCCCCTCGCTGAGTTCGACCCCTGCGTTCGTTCCGAGGAAGCCGCAGCCGGTTGAAGCACGTGCGTCCCGCAGCCGAGGGCTACCGGAAGATGCCGGTGGCATACCAGATGCTGTTCGTCCCGCGGCGGATGTCGTAGCCGTAGGCCGAGTGCTGGCCGCTGACGGCCCGCCAGTGGCCCGACGACTGCCGCCAACTCGCCACGCAGTCGACGCAGGAGTCGAGGAGATCCTGATGCTCCCAGCTCTCGGCGCAGACTTCCGACGCGGACCCGCCGATCCGCTGCGACCGCACGTCCCAGCCGTGATGACCCTGGCGACGGATCCGGGCCTGATGGGCCGAGTGGGCCTCGGCCTCCGCGCAGAGGGCGGGATCGCAGGCTCCCTGCGTGCTTTGAGGATGCTCGGGATGAATCCGCACGGCAAGGATCAACGACCGCTGTGTCAGCGATGCCGGCGGCAGGGATGCGAGCTCGTCGAGGTGCTGCGGTGCAAAGCGGTAATACTTCCCCGGTGTGCGGGGCAGCACGGAGACGATCCTCCCGTGCCAGGGATCATGCGCGTGGTCGACCACGAAGAGACCGGGGCCGCCCCGCATCTCGACGAGGCTCGGATCGCCGACAAGGGCTGCCGCGTCGGACAGGCCGAGCCGGCAAAACACCCACGGCGTGCCGCTGGCAGCAAACCGCTCCTGAACGTCGGGCTGCTCGAGCCGGCGGCCGGCGTCGTCGTTCGGATCACCCCCCTGCGGCTCGATCGACACCAGCAGCATCGCCCCGGCATCCCGGGCGGCCGCGCTGGCGGCGGCGTAGTCGTCGATGCGTTGGACGCCGGCGGCCGCGCCGGCGGCAGCGGAGAGCGGCGTGGCTGCCGAGACGCACGGCGTGGCAAGGGCTGCGGCCATGAGCGCACTCCAGAACACACCGCAGCAGGTCCGCAGGAACGTAACGCACATGACACACCTCGTGATCAGAAGGGAGGAGGGCGCTTTCGCGCCCGGCTACTGGGCAGGCAACGGAACGGATTGAACGCCTCGCGACGGCCGCTGGCAAGCAGCGGGGGCTGCGGTGAGTCTGCCGGTGAAGTCGGCTTTGCACGAGTTACGACGTGCGCAATCTGCGGCAACTCCCCTGTCAGCCACGGCTTAGCCCGGCGGCAGAGAAATTCCGTCTGGAGCGTTGCCAAATGGGGGGAATTTGGCCGTCAGCGAGCTGCTGTGGAGGTGGGAAAGCCAATCGGGCTACACTTCGGCCCTTCCGATCCCGGACAGCCCGACCTTTCCGGATCGGTCCCAGTCGCAGCACCAAAGGACGAACGACCGCATGTCTTCACTTCGCCTCGCCCGTGTCTTGCCCGTCGTCGCCCTCGTTCTGGCCCTGGTCGATACGGAGGCCGTGCGGGCCGCCGATCTGGCCACGCTTGCCGATCAACCGCTCGGGCAGGGCGAAGCATTCCGGCCGGTATCGCCCGGTCGGCTCGCGGCGGCGGCCTCGAAACTCCGCGAGGCTCTGGGGCCGCTCGACCGGCTGCTGGCCCGCAGTGCCAGCGGCACCAACTGGAAGACCTTCCTCGACTGGCCGGTGCTCCAGCAGCAGGCGGCGTCTGGATCGAATGCCGACGCTACCGTGCTCCGCCGCGTCTTCGGCCGGCTCGACTCCGGCGAAAACGGCCTGGAGATGCCGCAGTTCGCGGCCGTCCGCCGGGCCGTGGCCGGGTATCTCGAGGCTGCCGATGCCGCCACCAATCAGCAGGCGGGCGACGTCTATCTGCAACGGCTCGACAAACTCGCGGCCGCCGTCGCCGCCGGTGCAGCGACAGGCACGCCGGAGTCGCTCGATCCGGTCGGCCCGTTGCTTGCGCGGCTCGAAGATTCGGGCCAGGCGCCCGGGGCCGTCGCCCGCATCCGCGGCGCCGTGAATCGTCCCAACCTTTTCTTCGAGGTCGATGAGAGCCTGCTCGCCAGGGGTGTGAACCGTCCCGTGGACGATGTTTCGCCGATCAACGACACGGTGCTCGGCACGCGCGTCCGGGGTTCCGGCCACACCACCGGTCTTGTGCGGCTCGATTTCGTGCCGTCGTCATCGAGCGCCGTGGTCGACATCGCCCTCGATGCCACGAACCACTCCGATACCAAGGGCTCGCAGGGCCCCGTGACCGTTCGCACGTTCGGCACCACGAAGGTCGACGCCCGCAAGCGGATGCTGATCGACGACCAGCGGATCGTCGCGCTGCCCGTCGATGCTCACGCCTCGACCGACACGCGGACGGCCGGCATCGGCGTCAACAAGAAGTTCGGCCAGCGGTTGATCCGCAAGATCGCCAGCAAGAAGATCGCCCAGATGCGGCCCCAGGTCGAGGCGATCGCCGAGGGCCGGGCCCGAGAGAAGGTGCGGGAGCAGTTCGAATCGCAGACGTCCACGGCGATCGGCCAGGCCTCGCGCGACTACCAGACGAAGTTTCGCCAGCCGCTGATCGAGCGGGGCTGGTACCCCGAGCTCCTTCAGCTCAACACCACCCAGTCGCGGCTCTGCGTCACGGCCCGGAAGTCGCTCGCCGACCAGATCGCGGCCTTCACCGCCCCGCCGGCCGTCGACCCCGACGCCGTGCTCTCGGCCCGCGTCCACGAGTCGATGGTCAACAACACCGCCGAGATCACGCTCGGCGGGCGGACGATCACGCAGCAGTTCGTCGAAGAGCAGATGAAGAAGAACAACGTCGCCGTGCCGATCGAACTGCAGAACGACGCCGACCAGCCCCCCTGGTCGATCACGTTCGCGAAGCGGCGGCCCGTCGAGCTCGACGTCGATGACAACCGGGTGAAGATGACCGTCCGTGGCACCCGCTACACGTCCGGCGACCGCGAGTTCGACGCGATGGACGTCTGGGCGGCCTATCGGATCGAGCCCGGCCACCCCGGCATCCGCCTCGTCCGCGACGGCGACGTGCAGATCTATCCGCCGGGATTCGTGCCGGGCGGTGGCGAGAAGCTCTCGGTCTCGCAGACGTCGCTGCGGCGGATTCTCCAGAAGCGATTCAACAAGGTCTTCAAGGAAGTGGTCGACGTGGAGCCGCTGAAGCTTCCTGGCGAACTGCAGCAGGCTGGTCCGCTGCCGATGGAGCAGCTCGACGCCCGCAAGGACGGCTGGGTCGCGGTCGGCTGGCGGAAGGCTTATCCGGTGGTCTACGAGTCTGCTCCGCAGGAGATCATCGTCTCGCAGGAGCCGACGCTCGCCTCGGCCGTCGCGGGCAGGATCATCGAGATGGCCTTCGTCGCGCCGTAGACCCGCCGACTTTACTTGAGCAACCCAAGGCCGGCGGTGCCACGGAGGGCATTGATCTTCGCCCACGCAGCAGGCATTTTCTTGAACAGCCCGACAAGTTGGGACGTGGTGACACCAAGCGTCTGAGCAGCGGGGGCCATCTGCCAGCCGACGCCCTGAAGTTGATCGAGGGCTTCGGCGACGAGGGCCGGATAGTCGTCGTGGCCCACGCTGATCAGGAGCTGTCGGCCGCGGGTGCGAGACTGCCAGAGTTCCGACGGCTGCGGCCTCGCCGGCATGCGGTGTTCGGTGGCCAGTCGAAGCCGGAGCCTCCGCACGGCCATGCGGCGGTTTTCCGCCTGCGAACGCCGCTCGGATGCTTCCGCCGCGACACCCGTGGGCCTGTGAACCAGCACGACGGCAGTCTCGACCTTGTTGCGGTGCTGCCCGCCGGGGCCACTGCGTCGGGTGCGGATTTCAGCGCATTGGTCGGCCAGTGTGGTCGCTGGCAGGGCGGCTGGATGCATGATGTCAGGGTCTCCGACCCCCGAGCCTACTTCGCCTGCGGAACGAGCGGTTCGAATGGGCGGACCCAGAGCGAGCGAAACTGTACCGGGTTGCCGTGGTCCTGGAGCGAGATCGGCAACGCGTCGGCGTGGCGTTCATAGTTTGGAGGCTGGTGCCACTGCGTCTGGCCGAGGATCACCGTGTCGGAATGGATCGCCACGCCGTTGTGGAGCACGCTCACGCGGCCCGGCTTCTCGAGACTACCGTCGGCCGCGAACCGCGGCCTCGTGAAGAGGATGTCATAGGTCTGCCACTCGCCCGGCCTGCGGCAGGCGTTCACCGCCGGCGGCCGCTGCTTGTAGAGGGCGCCGCATTGGCCATCGGGGTAGGTCAGCGGCCCGTCGGTGCCGTCTTCGAACGAATCGAGCACCTGGATCTCGTACCTGCCCATCAGGAACACGCCCGAGTTGCTGCGGCCCTGCCCCTTGCCGGTGGCAGGCGATGGCATCCGAAACTCGACATGCACCTGGCAGTCGCCGAAGCCCTGCTTCGTCTCGATCAGTCCCTTGCCCACGGTGACGACGCCGTCGGCCACGGGCCAGTTCTCGCCGTTGGTCCAGGCCGCCATGTCCTTTCCGTCGAAGAGCACGACCGCATCGGCCGGGATCGGAGCCGCAGCGGTCAACGCCGGGCCCGGATCGACGACCTTCGGCCGTGGCCATTCGAGCGCCATCTGCCATTCGCCACCGGGATGCTTTGCACCCCGCAGCTGGAGCCGTCGTGCGCGGATGAGATCGGTCAACAGCCGGGCCTTGGCCTCGGCCTCGCCGAGCGGGAGCCCCCGGGGCGTGCCGGGGCGGAGATGCCCGGCGGCCTCTCGGTAGGCATCGCGGAGAATCTGCATCCGCGTGGTCACGTCGGGCAGGAAGGCGGCCAGCTTGGTCGGCAGATCGTCGGCCGTCGCTGCTGCTTCGACCCCGAGGCCAGCCAGCACCGCCCGGCAGATCGCCCAGTGGCCCTCGTCGTTCGGATGGACGCTGTCCGGGCTGAACGTGAATGTCGGATCCTGTTTCCGTTTCTCGTCAAGGGCTGCCTTCATCGGCCCATGCACGTCGATCACGCACCAGCCGTCAGTCCGCTTCGAGAGCAGCCACTCCGATTCCTTCGCGAGCACGGCGTCGTAGTCGGCGTCGCCGGCAGGGCCGGGCTTGCCGGGGAGCTTGATGTAGACCGGCGGCGTAAGGTGGATGATCTTCGCACCCGTCTTTTCGACGGCGGCGTGGAGACGTTCCATGCCGGCGGTGAACTTCGCGAAGCGGGCCTCGTCGAAGGGCTGATAGATGCCGCAGTTCATGCCGTAGCAGGCGATCACGAGATCGGGCCGCACCACCCGGAGCACGCGGTCGAGCCGCTCGAAGAGATCGGGCCGGGGAAACTTCCCTCCGGCGTGCCCCTCCTCGGAGAGTCCCGATACCGTCTCACTCGAAAGTCCCACGTCGATGACCTCGGCAGTGTGTCCCTCAAACTCCATCCACGCGGCGAGGTCGGCCACCCAGCGGCCATCCTGGGTAATCGAGTCGCCGAGGACGGCGATGCGGTGCGCCTTGCCGACCAGATCGAGCGGCGTCGGCTCGGCGGCCGGGGCGGCAGACAGGACACAGCAGGCCACGAGCAGGCAGGCACCCGGCAGGCGCACGCCCCACCGAAGGACGGAGACGATCATGGCGATCACGGCGCCGGCGAGGCGCCCTCCCGGATGGCGAACAGATGGCTCTTGTTGGCGATGTAGATGGTGTCGCCGATGGCGATCGGTGTCGAGTAGACGCTATTGCCCATGTTGATCTCGCCGAGGACTTCCAGTTCCTTGCCGAGCTTGACGATCGTGATATCGCCGTCCTCGTCGCCGATGTAGACCTTGCCGTCGGCGATCAGCGGCGAGCCCCAGCTGGCCGCGAGCATGTCGTGGGTCCAGAGCGGCTTGCCCGTCTTCACGTCGAGGCAGTGGAAGAGGCCGCTGAAGTCGGCGATGTAGAGCAGGCCCTCGTGAATCGCCACCGTGCCGCAGGTGCGATGCATCGTCTCCTCGAAGGCGAGCTTGCCGTTGCCGTCGGCGTCGAACCCCGGGTAGTGCCAGACGGCGGCGGAGTTGGGGTTGGGTCGCGCGACCTCTCCCTGCTCCTTGATCACCGCCTGTTCCCGGCGGCGGGGCAGGGGGGTGTTCGGGTCCGCGAGGCTCAGGGCGAGCTCGCTCGAGACATCGCCTCGCTTCGTGGGATCGATGCACCAGAGATGGCCCACGCCCTCGCCGTGCTCGGGATCCTCGCCCACGGCGATGTAGACGAGGCCGTCATGCACCACCGGCGTGCCGATGATGTGGTTCCTGTCCGCGCGGCCGCCGAGCGTGTACTTCGACTCCTTGGGATTGCAGTCGAACTGCCAGAGCAGCTTGGCCCGGCCGTTTTCCCCGCGGGCATCGAACGCATAGAGCCAGCCGTCGCCCCCCCCAAAGAGCACCTGCGGCACGCCGCCGAGCTCCGCATACGACGGACTCGACCACTGTCCGTGCAGCACGTTCGCCCCGGGCGAGCCGTCGGCCCAGAGCACCTTGCCATCGCGCTTGTCGACGCAGAGGAAGCTGGGGGCGTCGGCATTCGGCAGGTTGATGTGCCCCTCGTCCACGCCGTTGCTCGTGTTCACGAAGAGCAGGTCTCCCGCGGCCGTCACG
>JAIOPD010000111.1 GCA_021414115.1 Planctomycetia bacterium | reverse complement strand
CGCCCGTGACCAGTCGGGCAGCTTGAGGGTGGCGATGATGCCCTTGGGACGACCGCCCCCCTCGACCACGACCCGGGCCAGGGCCGCCATCGTGCTCTTGGGGTCGATGTTCATGTCGGTCAAGAGCCAGTCGCAGCCCTTAGTACGGATTTCCAAAGTCACCCCAGAGCCGTAACAGCCAACGCATCAAGGAGGATGCCCATGACCAAGCCCCATTCGTTCGACGACCCCGCAGGCCGCCAACTGCTCGCCGCCATCGGCAAGATCCGGCGTATGACATCCGGCGACCCGAAGGATCACTCGGGCCGCAAGAAAAAGGAGTACGCGTCGCCCTACTTGGAGTTCCTCGCGAAGCTCACCACCAACGCCCGCCGCATGCCCCAGATCTATGAGTGCGACCCCCAGCGCGCCGAGGGAATCAGGCACGCCGACTTGATGGAGGGCGAGCGCGTCCTGAACGAGGTGATCTACGAGTGCCAGCGCAGCCTTGAGGGCATAGATCACGCGAAGCTGGACTTGGAAGCGCGGGGGTTGAGGGAGTGAGGGAGGTGGGCTTCCTTAGACGCCCACCTATTCGGCAGAGCTCGTGCAGGTCCACGACGATCGCGACATCTTCCAACCATCGCCCGACGAGCCGCCCGTGATCGACATCCACAGCCTGTGACGGGATCCGATGTCACGGTGCGGACGGCCCGCGAGAAGCGCGGCTTAAAGGCCTGTCTGCATCGACATGAAAAATCCGGCCTTGAGCATGGCTAGGAAGCTCCTCGGCACCTCCAAGTGAGGGTCGCATCCAGCCCGACCAGCCCCGGCTGTTGCTCCTCGTGATCCGCTCCGCTCGGCCGACACTTGCCAGAAGGGCCATTGGCCGACCTGTCCTAAGGGGAAACGAACCGATGGCGATCGGATCGGGCTTCGTGCGGGTGCCCATGATGTCGGCCTGCGTCAGCACCACTTGCCCACGCATTCTTCGCCCCTCGCGGACACACAGCTGGTGCGGCAAATGGACATAATCCGGAAACTCGTCTTTGCAGAGGCCCGGCCGCGTGAGCCGCTCGCGGTGGACTTGTGGCACGGCTGGATCGGTCGTCAGAAAGTGATACATCTCCAGCGTGTATTGCTTTTGCTTCTCCCAGATGAGTTTTCTCCCCTCCGCGTCGGTGGCACACCATCCGTTGCCGCCCCCGATCATGCTCATGGAGAACTGCTTGAAGATGCCGTCGTTCGCATCGAACTTTCCGTTCGGAAGCGGATAGAGGTCCCAGAGCAGCGGCCCACCCGGCTCCGCCTGATAGTAGCGGCAAATGGCCTCGAAGCGGGCGGCATCGTACCGGGCCGGCGGCGGCATCGGAACTCGGTTGGTGGGCGTTTCCGTGAGGCAGAGCCGAAAGTTGTAGGCGATCACCGCATCGACTCCTTCCTTGTCGGATGCCTTGCGCTCGGCGGCGTCTTCCGACTCGACGTCGGTGATCAGCGGCAGTGGCGTGCCAGAGGAATCGAGGCCCGAGATTCGCATGGCCGGTTTCTTCGCACAGTACTGCTTCCCGGCGAGCGACTCTCCGTATTCCTTGCGACCCTCGCGGCTGATCGTGTGGTTCACGCCAGCGGCTGCCATGAGGTCGCCTTCGAAGGTGGCGTCGATGAAGACCTTGCCTTTGTAAGTGCGGCCGCTCACGGTGGAGAGCGAGGGTCGAGATCTTCGTTCGGGAAAGACTGGCCACCGTGCACAAAGCGGCTGAGGCCGGCAGACAAATCACCTCGCTTCGGCGAGCATGGCCTGGGTCACCCGCATGGCCTCGTGAGGTTCGTAGGTCCAAGTGGCGTGATTCTTGTTCGCCGTGCGATAAGGAGCCGGCTGCCTGCGAGCGACGTAGTTCTTTTCGAGGCGTTCGTGGAATTCGTTAAATAAGCCGCCCAGCGTCATGCGATCGGTCTGGTTCGAGTCGCTGAACGCCAGGCCGCAGACGTTCACACCGCGGACGTGCCCGGTTGGCTCGATCAGGAGGGCAGCCGCGCCTTCGCGGGCTGCGGCAGGGAGGGATTGACTGGCAAGTGCGACACCATCTGCCACCAGCCGCTCGCGGAGCTGGGCGTAGGGCACAACCTGAACGGCACAGGCGCGATCGATTGCGAGGGCGGCCGCCGTGGCGGCCGCCTGCGCGAGGGCCATGAAGACAGGCTCCATCCGGATCGACCCAAACGCCACATGGCTCGCGGAGACGCAGACTGGCACGAGCAGGTTCGAGCACTCTCCCGCCTTCGGCACGATCGACCGGTAGGACACGCCATAGGGGCCCTTGGCATGCTTGTAAAACACTCCCTCCCGCTCCACGAAGCCGCGCTCGTTCAGAATGTATTGCACGACGTGTGAATCCATGGCGTAGCTGGCGACGGCGACGGGATCTGGCACTCTCTCGTCGTGCCGGCAGTGCGCCTCCGTCATCACGGAGTCGCCAACCATGCGCCGCCCCTCGCGCAGGTAGAGCATCGGTGGAAAGTGTCCAGTGCGCGGAAACTCGTCTTTCGCATAGCCGTAGCGACGCATCTCATTACGGATGGCCGCGGGCACGCGGGGGTGATGGGCCAGCGTCCAGAAGTGGCCGCGGGTGTAGATCTCGTGGGCACGGTCGATGGCCAGACGGGTGGCGTGGTCGGCATCGGCATACTCGACGTTCGCGCCGGCCATGTCCGTGCCGACCGGCCCGAATGTGTTCCAGTCGATCTTTCCATTGGGCACCGGAGCCCGCCGGCCGGGCAGCCGCGTGTCGCCGGCCTCCAGATTCCGAAGCAGGAGTTCGTGGTCCTGTTCCCGATAGCCGTCAGGCTTTTCGAAGGGAATCCGGTTATCGGTCACGTCGGTGAGGATCAGCCGGTAGTTGAAGGCCTGGACGCGGTGGTCGGCAGTCCCTTGGGGGAGCAAGGTGCCGGTTACCCACGGCAGCAGGCCGCTGGCGGGGTTGCCGGGCTCCACGAAGGGGTCGACTTCCTTGATGAACTGGTCGTCGGCCCCGAGATCCGAGATCCGCTGCAGGTCACCGGGCAACGCCCTCAGGAAACCGTTGAGCGTCTCGCCGTATTTCGCATTGCCTTCGCGACCGATGACGTACGTCACACCGGCCTTCGCCAGGAGGTCGCCCTCGTAGCTGGCGTCGATGAACATGTCGCCAGTGAAGGTGCTGCCGTCTTCGGTGCGGATGCTGACGAGTCGTGTGCCATCGAGCACGACGCCATCCTTCAGGTCGAGCCTGCGCTCCGGGTACACCGGCACACCAGCTTTCGTGACCATGTCGTCGAACGCCCGCTCCGCGACATGCGGCTCGAAGGCGATGGCAAAGTCCGTGCCATAGGCCTTGCCCATCTGTGCGAAAAACTCGCGCGTGAGGCCCGAGACGGCTGTCGGGTCGTTGACGTCGGCATGGTTGAGCCCGCTGGCCGTCATGCCCCCGAGAAATGCGTAGGGGTTCACGATCAGTGCGGATTTGCCCATCCGCGCGGCCTGCACGGCGGCGATGACGCCGGCGGAGGAGCCGCCGTAGACGACGACATCGGCCTCGTGGGGCACCGGCCCGGCGGCAGTGACGATGACGGTCACGAGTGCCGCAGGAATGGAGGTTGCCAGGCAAAGAACCCAACGACGGAAGATACTCATCAGATGCGTCTCATGGTGTGAAGAGCCGTCGCGCGGTCATTCGCTCGACAGCAGAAACTCGAGCGGGGCCATGCCAGGCTCGATGACGGCCCGCAGGCCGCTCATCGCCGGGTCGGCATACCTGGCAGGAAGGAGGTTTTTTCCGAGCGGCGGCTCTCCCGAACTAGTGGCAGCCACCGACGCTCGTTCGTAACAGGAGATGCTCACGACCGCCGGCCCCGGAATGACGCCATCACCTTCGCCGTAGGTGCCGAGTGCGAAGCGACCCGCGGCGTCGGTCAAACCGCGTGCCGCGGGGCCGGCCGCGGGCTGTACGAGGACGCTCGCGCCGACCACAGCATTGCCGTCGAGGGTCACTCGGCCCGCCACCGGAACCAGTGAGATTCGACGGCTGCACCCGTTTGCAACCGGAAACAGAAGACTCGCGCCGGCGAGGACAAATGAGGCCCGACGGCTGATCCACCTGGCGCATTGATTCATCGCGAGTCGCCGCCGTGTCTTAGCGGTTCTCCCATTACCGACGGGTCGCCATCGCCTGATAGGCCGACAGGTCGATGAAGTCATCAACGAACGTGACGGCTCCGTCACCCATCAACGCCTGAACACCCCCAGGGTGATAGCTTCCAAACGGCAGATGGTTGAAGCCGCAATCGACATCGCGATTCACGGCTTGGTTGGGGGCAAAGCGGCATACTTTGGACGTGTACGGGGTTCGCATGCCGACGTTTCCCGATGACATCCATGCCCGCACATTGCCGGGCAGACCAGACCAGTCAAATACCGAGTTTGGATTACTGATGCGATTTCGCTGTACGAACTCCAGAACGGCGAACGTGTTCGAGAGCCCATCCCGTACGCTTGCAGTCGCCGTACTGGCGGCAAGAGTGGCAGCCGCGAGAGTCGCAGCCTCGCCCTGTCGAATGAGACCGTTGTTGGGCAGATCACCGTGATCAGTGCTGGGGAGTGAAAGCGTATTGCCCGCGACGACGGCTCCATTGCATCCCTGATAGGTCGTGATCGCACCAACATGGAAGGCACCGGTGCTCGCCGCATATACGATCGGGTCAGGCCACGAAGGGCATACGTAGGTGGGGATAGGCGTGAACCGCGGGGGATCAAAAACAAGCTGCGGATTCGGTTGGTCGAGGCGGCACTGGGCGGAAATAGCCTGTTGCTCGATAAACGGAAGCAGGTGGCTGAAAAAGCCGTGATAGACCTCAGTGAGGCCGGTCTTGATGGGTGATCCGGGCGGAAGCCGGTCTGCATTTGCGCTGGCGTAGGCATGCATCGCGATGCCGATTTGCCGGAGATTGTTGCCGCAGTGCGTTCGGCGCGCCGATTCGCGGGCGCTTTGCACCGCAGGGAGGACCAGCGCGATCAGCAGACCGACGATGGCGATCGTCGCCAGGAGTTCGACCAGCGTGAAACCGCGAAATCGGTTCATCGTCCGTTGTTCTGGCGGCGCCGGAGATTCCACGCGGCCATGGCGACGCCGACGGCGGCCAGGGCAATCGCCCCAGGCTCGGGCACGATCACGAGGTCGACCTGACCCGCCGTGGCTATGTCGATCTGGAAGTACTTTCCGCTCGCCCCTACCGACGGCATCGTGCCAAGGGAAAGCCCGTTGTTGGTGAAAGTGCCGCCGGTGTCGTAATTGAAAAGCCGCCACTTCGTGTTATTCGCGACCGTGGAGAAGTCGCCGAGGCCCGTCACGTTGAGGATGCCGTCGAGCGTGAAGGTACCGTTCACAACAATCAGGTCGTTGATCCCATCGCCAACGGTGAAATCGGTCGCACTCAACTCGAAGTTCAGGAACGACGCGTCAGCCAGCACCAGACCGGAGTTCATCGTGAGCGTGTCGGGGCTGTTGCCCGGGGCGAGGATGCCGCCCCTGGCCACGGCCACGAGACCGTTGAGTGCCCCCGCGCCACCGAGGACCGCCCCACTGGCCACGTTCACGGCGCCTCCCAGGCTGCCATTGACGGCGAGAGTACCGGCAGAGATGTCGGTGCCGCCGGTAAAGCCATTCGAGCCGGAAAGCACGAGCGTGCCTCCGCCGAGCTTCTCCAGGCCGTCTGAACCGAGAATCGCGGACTTGATCTCATGCAGCCCGCCGGCCAGGACATCGATCGTGGGTTTGCCGCTTGAGTTTGCGAGGGTCAGCGAGCCGCCGCTGCCCTGATCGATGACGTAGCGGTTGGCCGTATTCGTGAACAAGATCGCCGCGAGGCTCGGCGTGGCGCCATTCAGGAGCACGGTGGACGTGCCCTCTTGCGCGCCCGCGAAGATCGCCACGTCGGTGTTGGCGTAGCCGGTGAACGTGCCTGGGGCGGCCTGCACGCCTCCCGAGCTCGTCCAGCTGCTGCTGGCCCCGCTGCCCCACGACCCGCCGCCGGCGACGTTCCAGGTGGCGGTGCCGCTGAACACGCTCGCGGAATACGCAAGCCCGGTCGTGCCGGGCACCTGGCCTGGCAGCGTGCCAACTGCCTCCGCGCTCACGTTCGCGAGCGAGATCGTGCCCGACAGGGCCCCGGCGGTGGCAAACGTGCCGGCCACCGTGCGGCTCGACCCGCCGCTGCCGTTGAACACGAACCCGCTGCTGCCGCTCACGGTCAGGCCGCCGCCCGTGCCGTTGCCGACAGTGATCCGCGTGAAGTCGTTGTCGGAGCCCGTGCTCGTGAAATCTGATGTGGCGGTGCCAGAGGCCCCGAGGTGCACGACGCCGAAGTCCACGGCCGACGCGGTCACGACCCGGTTGGTCACGACGGCGCCCGACACGCTTACCGAGTTACCCGCGTCGCCGGAGTTGCCCGTGTTCGTGAAGGAGACCGTGCCGCTGCGGGCGCCGGTGGCAGCGGTGCTCGCGTAGCCGAAGGTGATCGCCTGCGTTCCGCTGGCGGCGAGCGTGCCCGTGCTGCCCGACACGAGCGACAGGGCCGCGGACGGGGAGAGCGAATAGCCGGTTGCGTCGGGGCCGGCGTTGAGCAGATTCACCGTCCCGGTCGTGGACTGGCCCTGCATCACGCGGAAGCCCACGACGCTCGACGTCGAAGACGAGAGGGCACTGATCGTGTTGTAGGCGAGCACAAGCGTCTGGTTCGCGCCGCTGGCCACCTGCGAGATCGTGAACGAGCCCGACGTGGTATTCGTGAAGGCCGAGCGGTCGAGATTGAACTTGTTGGCGGCGAAGCCGGTGATCCCGCTGGCCGAGGAGAGGATCGTCCACGAGCCGCTCGTCGTGGCCGAGAAGTTGGCCGCGTTGCCGGCCGACGTGCCGGAGAGCGACGTGATCGCGATCTTGAACGTGGTACCGCTCGTCGCGTTGATCGTAAGGCCGCTGCCCCCCGACACGTTGATGATGTCCCAGCCGGTGCCATTACCGCCCGTGGCGTCGTTCATCTCCCAGAGGTAGGTGCCCGCCGGATCCCAGGCCAGGCCGCTCGTGAACGACTGGGCCCCGGGAGAGTTGCCGGGAGACAGGATGTCGTTGGCGCCGGCCGTCACCGCGGTGCCGATCGTGCCCGTGCCGGAGAGCGTGCCCTGCGTGAAAGTGATCGCCTTCGTAAGGGCCGTGGCGGAGTTGTATTTCAGCTCGGCTCCCGAGCCGTTGATCGTGATCCCGCTCGTGCCGTTGATCTGGCCGCCGGAGGCGATTTCGAGACGGCCTTGCGTGACTTGGGTCGTGCCCGTGTACGCATTGCTCGCCGACAGCACGAGCGTGCCATTTCCAGACTTCGTAAAGCCGAAGCCGGTGCCCACAATCGGTGCCACAATTCCGGTTTGGGCGTTGTTGACTGCCAGCGTGCCGGAGGTGTTGAGCGTCAGGGTGCCCGAGAGCGTGAGGTTCCCCGTGTCCTGCGAGCCCAGCGTGATCTGCGAGGCCGAACTCGTGAAATTGATTGGATTGGCGATCGACCGGGCGTTCGTGCTGGAACTGCGGAGCGTGGCATTGGCATCGAATTGAATCGTCGACGTACCAAGGCCCAGGTCGTTGCCG
>JAIOPD010000110.1 GCA_021414115.1 Planctomycetia bacterium | reverse complement strand
AGTGCGTTAGTCGTCGCAGAAAGTGCGAGGGTCTGCCTTAACAAGGATTGTAGGAACTGCGTACTCCGCGGTTGGTTCCCTTGAAGGAAACCTGGCAAGGAACCTGCACTGTCAGCCCACGATGGCAGTCCTCGAGGAGCTCATTGTCTGGCGCTTGGCTGATGAGCTGCGGGCCGAGGTCGGTCGGTTGACGGAGTTCCCGACCGTCAGAGCGGACTTCAGATTTCGCGATCAGATCAGAAGCGCAGCGAGCTCGGTGCCGGCGAACATTGCGGAAGGTTACGGGCGGCAACGTCACGCTGAATTCGCCCGCTTCCTCGAGTTCGCCAACGGAAGTCTTCGCGAGACCGAAGACTGGCTCCGAGATGGCGTCCGTCGGAAGCTCTGGACGGAAGAAGACATCGCTCCCGCGCGCCGACTTTGCAGACGGCTCACACCCGCTGTCCGCAATCTCCGCCGTTACCTGCGCTCAACAAAAACCCCGCCGTAGCCGCACCCGCTCACCCGCTCACCCGCTCACCCGATGCTCCGCGGTTTCCCAGCACCCGGCACCAGTGCACGGTGGTCATGTGCAGGTCTGTGTGCTGCCCTCGACATGCCGGGGCTCATACGGACAGTGGCGGCAGCCGGAGCCGCAGCACGAGCCCCGTTTCAGGTGATAGGTCGCCGTGTAGACCAGCAGGCCTTTCTCGAGATAGGAATCGGGCACTGTCGGGGCTGGACGGGATTCTTCAGCGGGCATGATCAGACCCGCCCCATGCCCTGAACCCGCCGCCAGGCCGAGAGTTGTCCGAGGTGCATGTTCTCGTGAGCAGCCATCACGAACACGAAGCAGTCGCCGAGGGTCGGCAGAAAACCTCTCACGGCCTCCAGTGGCGTCGCTTCTGACCAGCGAGACTCGGGAACAGCGGGCAGGGCTGCGGCGATTCCGGCGTGGGCGTCTTCGAGGGCTTTGAGCAGCGTGGCCTTCGACGGGTATGTGCCGTGTTCGCTCGACGGGCTCGAGTTCCAGTCGAAGAGCGAAACCCATTCAGGCGGGCAAACGGGCTTCACGCCGATCATGGCCCCGAGCATGTCCGCCGTGCAGACGAGATGCCCCAGAACCCATGCCGCATGGTTCATGTCTGGCGCCGGCTGGAGGGTCATCTTGTCGTCGGGAACATCGGCCACGAGGCGTTTCGCGTAACCGAGGTTGAGATTCCACGTGTGGAGCAGGGGGCTGGTCATGGGTGCCTCTGGGTGAGAAAGCAGCGATCCGTGTCGTCGAGATGCAGGATGCCACGGAGTCTGCCACTGACCACGCACCTTTGGAAAGGCTGCTTCTGACCGGACTGTTTCTGCCACGTCGGTGGGTACAATCGGCCCGGTCCGGAATTGTTTCAGCAGGTTGTGCCGGCCGGATGCACTCTCCGCCTTCAGTTCGTCTGTCTTTCATCCCCTTTTTCCGCATGCCACCGCGTCTTCGGCTCTTCGTCGCCATCGATCCGCCGCGCGAGACGGCCACGGTGGCCGCGCGGATCATCGAGCGGCTGCGGCGCGCGGGCGTCGAGGCCGCCTGGGTCGATCCCAGCCAGATGCACCTCACGCTGCACTTTCTCGGCAACGACGTCTATGAGACCGACCTGCACGGGATCTGCGTCGCGCTGGATGCCGCCTGCAGGGAGACGCCGCCGTTTGACATCGCCTTCGGTGGCGTCGGCTGCTTTCCCGACTCGAAAAAACCCCGCGTCATCTGGCTCGGCATCCAGGAGGGAGCCGAGGCCCTCGCGGCACTTTATGATGCGCTGGCCGCTCGGCTCGAACCCCTCGGATTTCCCCCCGAGGCCCGCGGATACCGGCCCCACCTGACGATCGGCCGGTTCAAGCACGCGCGGCAGTTAGGGCAGGGGGCCGACAGCGGGAGCATCGCGGCACACCTCTCCGGTGTCGCTGTCGAGCATGCCGGCCAGATGACGGTCTCGCGGGTCTGTCTCTATGCCAGCCGCCTCGAGAAGCATGCCGCCGAATATGACCGGCTTCACACCGCGCCGCTGCGTCCACGGTGATGCCGATCAGCGCCGCAGGTCGAGCACGCCGACGGCGAGCCTGCCGTCGGTGAAGTAGGGATCGCCGCCGCCGTTGCGGCCTTCACGATCACGATGGAAACCGTCGACCCAGTAATGGCCGTCGAGCACGCCGCTGCTGCGGGCGTCGATGACGAGCTTGTTGCGCTCACGATCGACGTCGGGGCCGATCCTGTGCGTGATGCCCCCCGTGGTGCGGCTGATCTCGACCCGCTCGTCGAACGTCGCGGCCCCCAGCCAGAGCGGCTCACCGCCGGCATCGAGCTCGCGCGACTTCCAGAATCGCACGTGGTGACGCTGCTTGGGGCTGTCGCCGACCGGCTGCTCGAAGGCCACGTCCTGCCGGCGTCCCCACAGGAAGAGGTCGCTGACGGGCGCGTGGTCATAGGGCTTCTTCAGCACCACGTCGGCCGCGATCCGCATCGAGGTCTTGAACGTGATCGGATCGGACGCATACCAGCGGGCCCGTGCGAGCGTGTGGTGGAGTTCTTCCTCCGTTCCGACGAACGCGATGTTGAGCGGGTCTCCCTGACGGCCCTGCTTGGTCGTCGTGTATCGGGGGGCACGGGCGAGGGCGGGATGGCCCTCGATCGTGCCCCGAGGTTCGTCGCCACGCACGCCATGTGGCAGCAGCAGGGCGGCGAGCAGCGCCGTCCACAGCGTGGAGAACAGTGATCGAGTGGCGTCGGGCATCGGCGGGCCTCCGGAGTCCGCCGGACGATAGCGGTGCCGCCGCGGAGGCTCAAGGCCGTGACGGCGGGCAGAAAACGGGTGTCCTGTCAGGGGTTTTCATCGCAAAACACCCACTCAATGGCTCGGCCGCAGGCCGGCTTGCCTCGCCAACCCCTGGGTTCGAAAGGTTCGTTGTGCCCGGTGAGGTGGGCGGGCGGATGGCCCGCAGTGGCTCGCCTGGTGATTGCTTTCGGAAGACGAGTTGCTGGGCGCTTCGCCGTCGTGCGAAGTCCCGGTGCAGCGTAGGCCGATGCGCGAGTGTCGCACCGTGCGGCATCGCGGTCAGGTTCGCTGCGCCGGCGGGATGCGGCGCGTTCCTCGTGCAGGAATGCATCCAGCAATCCCGAGTCACAGCCATGCTCGTCAGGGCCGTCGGCATCACTTCCGAGGAAGTGATGCCCCCCGAACCTCGTGAGAGCCTGTGCCTCTTTTCGGAGGCCCGATCATGCCCCGTGTCATCGTCGCCCACCGCCTCATGCGTTGGTTCGTGCTCATCGTCCTGCTCAGCGGAGCCCCCACGGCCGCCAGGGCATCCACCGTGCTCGTCAACTTCGACTCGCTCAACGCCACACGTGGGCCAGTCGGCGGACTGACGCTCGATGCGTATCTCGCCGGTTACGGCATCACGATCTCCGACGTTGTCGGCGCCCCCGGTCCGGTGGCGGCGAACGCGACGACCAACGTCTTTCTCTACCCGGACTTTTTCGCGCCGACCTCGTCGCCCAACTTCCTTCAGCAGTCCGCGGCGGCGGCGCCGGCCGGCTACCGGCTCAACTTCGCGAAGCCGCTGACAAGCCTGTCGTTCACGCGAATCGCGATGGATCCGGAGAAGTCGCTGACGGGCATGATCGCGGCGGAGTGGACAGCTCGGGCCATCGATTCGCTCGGCAACACGCTCGGGCAGGCGGGCGAAACCAACTACGCGGAGTACACGCCCGTGGCCGCGTCCACGTTCACGTTCAACAATCCCGGCATCGTGGCCCTGATCGTCGAACGGACCACGAAGATTGTCTCGCTGACACCCACCACCGTGGCCATGCCGGCCCTCGACAATCTTGTCCTGACGACGGCCCTGCCCGAGCCTGGGGGGCTCGTGGGTGCTGCAGTCGGGCTCGCGGCCGTGGCGACGTTGATTCGGCGGCGGCAGGCGTGACGCTCGCGGCAGTGGACGCGGCTGCGGCGGGGGCGGTAACCTCCCCGCAATGGACATATTTTTGCAGGCGGCCATCGAAGAAGCGGAGCAGGGGCTCGCCGAGGGAGGGATCCCGATCGGCTCGGTGATCATGCACGACGGGAAGATCGTGGGCCGTGGCCACAATCGTCGCGTGCAGCAGGGCAGCACGGTGTTCCACGGCGAAATGGACGCGCTCGAGCGAGCGGGGCGGCGGCCCGCGGCGTTCTACCGGGAATGCACCCTTTACACCACACTCTCGCCGTGCCCGATGTGCAGCGGCGCGATCCTGCTCTACGGCATTCCGCGGGTCGTCATCGGGGAGAATCGCTCCTTCATGGGAGAGGAGAAACTGCTGACGGAGCGGGGAGTGCAACTCACGGTGCTTCAGGATGAACGGTGCATCGAACTGATGCGGGAGTTCATGCGAAATAGCCCGCAACTCTGGGCCGAAGACATCGGCGAGTGACGGTCGATCGCCAGCCTCGGCGAGGCGGCTATGATGACGCGGCATGGCGACCATCTCTCCCACCCGCGAAACGCCCGCCACTCGCGAAACGCCCGCCTGGATGAGCCGCTGGCTCGTCGCCGCGGGCCTCTACAACCTGGCCTGGGGGGCCCTCACGGTCCTCATGCCGGGCTGGCTCTTCGATCTCACGGGCATGGCCCCGCCCAACTACCCGTTCATCTGGCAGTGCGTGGGCATGATCGTGGGTGTGTACGGCGTGGGCTATCTCGCGGCGGCGCCCGATCCTGTCCGGCATTGGCCGATCGTGCTCGTCGGCTTTCTCGGCAAGATCTTCGGACCGCTCGGCTACGTGTCGGGTGTGGTTCGCGGCGAGGTGCCGCCGGCGTTTGGCGTGACGATTCCCACCAACGATCTCCTGTGGTGGATTCCATTCGGCCTGATCCTCCTGCATGCCTGGAGGACGCGTTCGCATCGTGACTGACGCCGGGGCCTGGACGATGCACGACTCGATTCTGGCGGCGCAGGCCGTCGCGTCGGGGGCGATGTGCGGTCTCATCTGGTTTGTGCAGGTCGTCCACTACCCGCTCTTCGTGGCCACGACGGGTGATCCGTCGGCCGACTACGCAGCCGAAAACCAGCGGCGGACCTCGTGGGTGGTTCTGCCCTTCATGCTCGTCGAGATGGCGACGGCGGCACTGATCGTCATCGCCCCGCCGCCTGGTGTGGGGCGTGGGACCGCCGTCGTCGGCATGGTGCTGGTGATCGCGATCTGGGCATCGACGCTTCTCGTGCAGATGCCACTGCATGCGCGGCTGGCACGAGACGGCCACCGGCCGCCGCTCGTCGACGCGCTCGTGCGCGGCAACTGGTTTCGCACGCTCGCGTGGACCGTACGGGCGATCCTGGCCGTCTGGATGCTACGGGTTGCCGGCTGATGAAGTCTGGATCGATGCAGCGTGTCGGTGATGACGAAAACCGCCCTTGATTCCCCGCCCCGAGGGGGGCTACGGTGCTGTGGATATGGCACCCCGGCTCCACCCCGCTCCCGCGCCGCTCAGCGAGCCTGAAATCGGCGTCGCCATCCTCGGCGCCGGGTTTGCCGGCCTCTGCATGGCGATCAAGTTGAAGGAGCAGGGCCGCGAGGATTTTCGGATCTTTGAGAAGGCCTCGTCGCTCGGGGGCACCTGGCGTGACAACACCTACCCGGGATGCGCCTGCGACGTGCCGTCGCACCTCTATTCCTATTCGTTCGATCAAAACCCCGACTGGTCGCGGACCTACGCCACGCAGCCCGAGATCCTCGCCTATCTCCGGCGGGTGGCCGCCAAGCACGACATTGATCGGCGGATCTCCTTTGACACGCCGATCAAGGCGATCGTCTGGGATGAGTCCACCCGACGGTGGCACCTCTCGGCCCGCGACGGCCGCCGGTTCACTGCCCGCGTCGTCGTCTCAGCCGTCGGTGCGCTGCACGTGCCGAAGCTGCCGGATCTGCCCGGACTCGGTTCATTCGAGGGGCCCGTCTTCCACTCCGCCCAGTGGCGTCACGACCTCGATCTCACCGGCAAGCGGGTCGCCGTGATCGGCACCGGGGCCAGCGCCATCCAGTTCATTCCCGAAATCGCCCCCGTCGTCGGGCGGCTGACGGTCTTTCAGCGGTCTCCCCCGTGGGTCTTGCCGCGGCACGACAAGCGGATGTCGGCCACGATGCGGACGCTGCTCGCCCGCCTGCCCGGTCTGCTGCGGGTCTGGCGTGCCGTTCAGTATTGGCGGGCTGAAATCGTGGCCCTCGGCCTCGCCTACAAACCGAAGTTGATGGGCCGCGGACAGAAGCGGTCGGCGCGGTTCAAGGAGCGGGAGATCGAGAATCCTGCGCTCCGCCTCAAACTCAATCCCTTCTACACGATGGGCTGTAAGCGGGTGCTGCTCTCCGACGACTTCTACGCCACGATGAACCGCCCGAACGTCGATCTGGTCACGCGTGCGATCCGCGAGGTGCGGCCGCGGTCGATCGTCACCGCCAACGGCCGGGAGCACCCCTGCGACGTGATCATCCACGCCACCGGGTTTGCGGCGTTCAATCCCACGGCCGGCGTCGCCATCCACGGACGCGACGGGAGGCTTTTGGCGGACGACTGGCGGGACGGCCCGGAGGCCTTTCGCGGCGTGGCCGTGGCCGGATACCCCAACTACTTCATGCTCATGGGGCCCAACTCGGGACTGGGCCACAACTCGATCGTCTTCATGATCGAGGCGCAGGTCCGCTATGTCATGCAGTGCCTGGGGTGGATCGAAAGCGGCCGACTCGATCCCGTCGAGGTCCGTTCCGAAGTGCAGCGTGCCTACAACGACCAGCTCCGCAAACGTTTCACGCGGACCGTGTGGCAGGACCGGCCGGGCTCGGCGTGGCAGCTTCCCTGTACGAGTTGGTATGTCGATGCCCGGGGCCGCAACACCGCGCTCTGGCCCGGGCTCTCGGTCGGCTACTGGATGGCGATGCTGCGGTCCGACATCGCCGACTACAGGCCTGCCGCTGGCGCCACGGCCGAGCCCGCGGAACGGGCGGCGACGTCGGCGGCCTGATGGCGTCGGCGGCCCATGCCGAAAACTCGGAAGCAGAGGCCCAGCAGGGCGGGCACCATCACGAGTGTCACGAGCGTGGAGAAGAGCATGCCGCCGAGGAGCACGGCCCCCAGTCCTCGATAGAGCTCGCTGCCGGCGCCCGGGAAGAGCACGAGCGGCAGGAGGCCGAGCACGGTCGTCAGCGTGGTCATGAAGATCGGCCGCACACGGCTGCGGACCGCCTCGAGAATCGCCTCGGTGGGCTCGGCATCGGTCTCGCGGACCACCTGCAGGGCACGCTCCACGATCAGGATCGGATTGTTGACCACCGTGCCGATGAGGATCACGAAACCGAGCATCGTGAGCACGTCGAGTGGCTGGAAGATGCCGAACGGCCCCCCGAGCCAGTTGAGCAGGGCGAGACCGAGCAGCCCGCCCACGCTGCCGAGCGGCACCGAGGCCATGACCACCGCGGGGAAGGCCCACGACTCGAAGAGGGCCGCCATCAAGAGGTAGGTGATCACGCCCGCGAGCACGAGGTTGAACCACATCGACTTCCAAGTGGCCACGAGCTTGTCGGTGGTGCCACCGAGCGTGATCCGGTAGCCGCCCTCGAGCGCCCCCGATTCCACGAGCGGCTTGACCACGAGGCTTTGGATCCGCTCCTGCGCTTCCTCGAGCGGCATCTTTGGGGGCGGCGAGACCTGCACGGTGATCGCCCGCTCCCGCTCGCGGTGGAGGATCTGCTCTGGGCCGCTGGAAAACTCGCGGATTTCGGCCACGCTCTCGAGTGGCACGAGCTGCCCGCCCGGCGTGACGACAGGCAGCGTTCGCAGGTCCTGCGTCCGCTGCACGAACCGGTCGTCGCCCTTGATGACCAGATCGATCCGGTCGCTGTCGAGGAAGTAGTCGGTGGCGTATCCGCCGTCCACGAAGCAATCGACGATGTAGCCGAGCTGCCTGGCGTCGAGCTGCATGTCGGCGGCCTGCTCGAACCGTGGCACGAGCTGCACCTCGGGGCTCGAGAGATCGAGCGACGGTTTGGGAAGGTTTTGGCTGCCGGGCGTCGCCTCCGGGAGTTTGCCCATCACCTGCACGCCGAGCTGCACCAGTTTCGCGAGGTCCGGACCCGTGATCTCGATGTCGACCGTGCGGCCGGCGCCGATGCCGTTTTCGAACAGGCTCGACTGCTTGGCCACCGCGAACGTCCCGGGAAGGTCGGCCGCCACGCGGCGGATCAAGGGCACGAGTTTCGCGGCCTGGAGCGGGTCGAGCGACCGCAGGCCGATGAACACGCTGCGGCCGCGGGCCACGAAGAAACAGTCGCCGAGGATCGGCGCGTCGAGCGCCTTCGCTTCGGGAGAACCGGGATCGACGTCCCAGTAGGGCACCAGCCGTTTCTCGACCATGTCGCCCATTCGCAACAGCTCGTTGATGTTGTATCCGGGCGGCGGCAGCAGGATGCCGAACACGAGATTCCGGTTGCCCTCGGGCAGGTATTCGACCTTGGGCATCAGGAGCCACGTGGCCACGGCCGAACTGACGATGATCGCGCCGGAGGCCGCCGCCTCCCGCCAGCCGCTCGCCAGCAGGAACCGGTTGCAGGCGGTGATGACCTCCATGAAGGCTGCCCCGAACCGCATGACGACGTCGCCCCGGGGGTGGTTCGTGCCGGGCTTGTCGTGTGCTCCATCTCCAGTGACGGCGGCGACGGCTGCACGGGCATGACGGCCCTGCAGCAGGACGGCGGCCGCGGCGGGCACCATCAGGCCCGAGACGGCGAGCGAGAGGCCCACCGCGGCGGCGATCGCCAAAGCGATATCGCCGAAGAGTTGCCCCGCTTCCCCCTCGATGAAGAGCACGGGCAGGAACACGGCGACATTGGTGAGCGTGCTCGCGAGGATCGCCCCCCAGACTTCGGTCGTCCCCTTCACGGCAGCCTCCCGGGGATCCTCGCCGGCGCTCCAGTGGACGAAGATGTTTTCCAGCACGACCACCGAGTTGTCGATCAGCATGCCCACGGCGAATGCGATGCCGGCGAGGCTGATCACGTTGAGCGTGCGGTCGAAGGCGGCGAGTGCCAAAAACGTGCCCATCACGCTCACCGGGATCGACAGCGCCACGATCAGGGTGGAGCGGATGTTTCGTAGAAAGAGGAGCAGCGTCCCGAGCGTGAGCAGGCCGCCGACCAGGATGTTGTCGTTGACCAGGCCGATGGCGGAATCGATGTAGGTGGTCTCGTCATAGGCGAGCGTGAGGCTCAGCCCCTTCGGTGCCAGCCCGACGTCGATGGCGGCGGCCACGGCCCGCAGTCGCCGCATCATCTCGAGCACGTTGGCGCCCGACTCGCGGGTGACGCGGATGGCGATATTGTTGGCCCCGAACCGGCGCACGATCCCGTCGGGCTTCTTGGTGCCGAGTTGGGCCCGGGCGACATCGCGGACATAGATGGGCTTGCCGTCGCGTCGGGAGATGATCACCCCCTCGACCTGTTCCGGCGAGCGGAACTGCCCGAGCGTGCGGATCACGTAGCGGCGTTTGCCCTCCCAGAGGTCGCCCCCGGAGGTGTCTTGATTCTGGTTGGCGAGGGCCAGCCGCAGATCCTCGATCGTGAGGTTGCGGGCGGCGAGCAGCTGCGGGTCGACGATCACCTGAAACTCGTCCTCCCGTCCGCCCACGAGGTCGGCCGATGACACGCCATCGACACGCTCGAGGCGACTTTCGATGTCGTCCTCGGCCATGCGGCGAACGGCCTCGACGTCGATGGTCGGTGGCGCGAGATCCTCGATCTCGGGATGGGCGGCGGCGAGTCGGCGGAGCCGGAAGAGGGCGAGGTCGGGGGTGCGGGCCGACAGCACGCGTTCAAACTCCGCGGCAATCGCGGGGTGAGCGGCCTGCGCCTTGCGGATGGTGGCGGCGTCGGGGGCGGCCTGACCGAGAAGAAACCAGGCCACAGGCCGGTCGTTGGCGCTGGCCGTCTTGATCACGGGCCGGTCGGCGTCGATGGGCCAGTCGCGCACCTGCTGCACCCGCGTGTTGACCTTCACGAGCGCCTGCGACATGTCGGTGCCGACGGCGAACTCGAGCTCGATCGAGCCCGAGGAACTGCCCGAGTCGCTCGAGAGTTTCACGAGCCCCTCGACGCTGCGAAGCTGCTCCTCGAGGGGCTGGACGAGTTCCCGCTCGACCTCCTGCGGGCTCGCGCCTCGCCACTTGCATTCAACGGTGATCGTCGGAATCTGCACCTCCGGCGTGAGTTGCACCGGCATCGAGAGCAGCGCGAGCACGCCGAAGAGCGTCACCAGGATGACGCCCACGGCGACCTTCACGGGGCTGGCGACGCACGCAGCGATGAGATTCATGGTGGTGATGCTTTGGCGTTCGCGGCTGCCGCCGGCCGGTCGCGGATCATTCCGACGGTGCCTCGAACGTCACCTGCATGCCCGGGCGGAGCCGCTCGTTACCGCGGACCACGACGAGGAGTCCGGGCTCCAGGCCCGACCGCACGGCGACGTGGCCCTCGATCGCGGCCCCGAGGGCGATCGCGACCGGCCTCACCGTGCCCGTCTTGCCGTCGGTGGAGTCGATGCAAAACACGATCGGACTTGGACCGCCGAGGACGAGGGCGTCCTTCGGCACCACCGTCATGGTGTCCGTCGCGCCGACGGGAAGCCAGGCCCGGGCGAGCATGCCGCCCTTGAGGAGCGGCACGCCATCGATGACCAGGTTCTCAAGCTGGATCCGTACGGGAAAACTTCGACTGCGAAGGTCTGCCTGAGGAATGATCCGGGCCACTGTTCCAATCCATGCCCGATCCGGGGCGGCGTCGAAGTCGAGACGCACGTCCGCCCCCACGCGAAGCGAAGCGATCGATGACTCGGGCACCTGCGTCTCGATTTCCACCGTGTCGAGTTCGGCGATTCGAGCCACGAGTCCGCCGCGGGACAGCCACTGGCCTTTTTCCGTGAAGCGTTGGACAACCCAGCCACTGAACGGAGAGCGGATGGTGTGCTTTTTGAGTTGATCGTCGATGCGCTCAACCTCGGCCTCCTGAACCGCGGCTGCGGCTGCGGCCTGCGCGATCTGCTCGCGTCGTGGACCTGCTTCGGCCAGCGATAACGCCGCCCGGCTGCCACGCAGTTGTGCCTCAATGGCCTGGAGTTCAGTCTGGGCATCCTGGAGTTCATCGACCGTGCTCGTGCCGCGTTCCGCCAGGCGTCCGAGCCTCGTGAGGCGACTGCGGGCATACGCCAAGCGTGCCTCGAAGCCCGCTACAAGAGCCCGGGACTGTTCGATTTCCTCGGGCCTCGAGCCTGCCTGGAGCTCTGCCAGCACCTGCCGCCGGCGTTCGAACTCGGCGACTGCGCCTTCACGTTCGATCTCGAGCAGGCCGCGGAGAAGCTGAGCAATTGGCTCATTTTCGGTGACATGCTGGCCATCGAGGATCGGCAGATCGACGAGTCGCCCGTCGACCGCACTGCCGACGTCGCTGGTTCGCGCGGGCAGCACCGTTCCCACAAACGGCTGGCCGGAGGCAGCCTTCATGGTCGCCACGCGGGCCGCGACCACGGGCGCTGCCGGCTGGGCCACCGCGGCCGGATGGCTAAAAACGGCGAAAACGACCGCAAAAGCCGGAAAAATCGTCCCGCGAGTCCAATTCGATAGAGCCATGACGAACGGTTATACATCGCGGAACAAAGCCAAAATCCCGCAAAATTATGCAGTATTTTCCAGCCGCTTGACGCTTCATCAGAACGCCGCTAAGTTTTGGATCTGTCGCGGCCGATCCCTAAGGGTCGTTTGCCGCATACGGGCCCCAGCGGCAAAAGCCAACGGTGGCTCGTTCTCGTTCTTTGACAATTTGGTCGTGGTAATTGGCATCTTAAAAAGAATGCTGAAGGGGAGCCGTCTCAAGCGGTTCTCCGGAGGCGTTCTCCCAAAGGCTCGGGGGTGGCATTCGTGGCGCAAGCCTCGGACGTCATCTCTGACACAAAGAGCGAGAAAAAAAGATCGTTGACCGAATCGAGCCGGCTGCGCCTGTGGCTGGCAATCAGATGGTTCGGCAATAGCTCATCCGATTCAGGGCTCGTTTGCGAGCACTCGATTCGGGTGGTCAAGCTATTAAGGGCGCATGGGGGATGTCTAGGCGTTAGGAGGCTTTGAAGGGCGCGGAAGACTGCGATAAGCCTGGGGTAACCGTCAAACAGGTGA
>JAIOPD010000092.1 GCA_021414115.1 Planctomycetia bacterium | reverse complement strand
GATCGGCGGCCTGTTCATTCACGACCTCGTCGGCCTGTTCGTCACGCCGCTCGGCTGGGGGCTGATGTATTACTTCGTGCCGATCCTGCTCAAGCGGCCGATCTGGAGCCACGGCCTGTCGCTCGTCGGCTTCTGGGGGCTCGCCTTTTTCTACCCACTCCAGGGCATCCACCACTTCCTCTACACGCCGATCCCGATGTTTCTCCAGTATGGCGCGGTGATCTCGACGATCGCCGTCGAACTGGTGGTGGCCACGGTGGTGATCAACTTCTTCGGCACGCTCGGCAAGAAGGGCTCGGAGTTCTTCACCAACCTGCCGATCCGCTACTTCTACACGGGGATGGTCTTCTATTTCATCACCTGCTTCCAGTGCGCCCTGCAGGTGACGCTCACGTTCCAGAAACTCATCCACTTCACCGACTGGGTGGTGGGGCACGCCCATCTCGTGATGTTCGGCGTGTTCAGCATGTGGCTGTTCGGGATCATGACGTATCTCTTTCCGCGGCTGCTCGGCCGGCCGTGGTACAGCCGCACGCTCTGCGAATACCACTACTGGCTGTCGACTGTGGGCCTGTTCGTGATGTTCCTCGACCTCACGCTGGCCGGCATCTTCCAGGGCTGGTATTGGGCGAGCCTCCAGCCGTGGGATGCCTCGACCGACGGGTCGCAGCCGTTCTGGATCGTCCGCGTGTTCGCCGGTCTGGCCATGTTCGGCGGCCTGCTCTGCTTCCTGTTCAATCTCTGGATGACGTGGCGCGGAGCCGAGGTCGAAGAGCCCGCGGCCAGCACGCTCACTCCATCGCCCGCCTGACGTCGCCGATCCTCCCCGCAGCACCACCGCCCACCGCCGGATTCGGAGCCGAGCATGTTCGAGAGCAAGTCAGGCATCTTCTTCATCGCCGGGATCGGCTTCTTCCTCCTCGCCTTTCTCGGGAATGGCGCCGTGCCGATGCTCATGTATCGGGACCGGCCGGAGAAGACCGCCGAGGAGGTCGTCAACAAGCGGCTCCTGGCCCAGTTCCGCGATCTCTCGGAGCGGTATCCCGACCAGTTCAAGGCGGCGTTCGGCGAGGCCTCGGCGGAGAAGTGCGCCGAGGCCCTGCGGCTCGGCCGGCAGATCTACATCGGCGAGGGCTGCTGGCACTGCCACAGCCAGTTCGTGCGTCCGGTGTCGAACGAATCGCGACGCTACGGGCCCGTCTCGAAGACCGAGGAATACGACAACGAGCTGCAGCGGCCGGTGATGTTCGGCACGCGGCGGGTCGGCCCCGACCTGTCCCGCGAAGGAGGCCGCCGCGGCAACGACTGGCACATGGTCCACTTCTACCGGCCGTCTACCGTCTCCCACAACTCGCCGATGCCGGAGTATCCCTGGTTCTTCGACGGGTCGCCCGACAAGCCGAACCGTCGCGGACTGGCGATCACGACCTACATCCAGTGGCTGGGATCGTGGCTCGACGAGTATCCCTATTACGAGGAGCTCTCGGAGGTGAAGGAGTGAACGACGTGGCCCACACCGCAGGCATGTCCCGCCGCCAGGCCTGGATCACGCTGGCCATGGCCGTCCTGATCCTGATCCCGAGCATGTACGGCTTCGTGGGGAAGTTCGTGGAGTTCGTCCACATCTACCGCGGCGAGGCCGGGGGCGAGTTTGCGGTCGCTCCGATCATGAACTACCTGCTCGCCAGCGCCGGCTTCTTCTGCATGCTGCTCTGGGCCTCGTGGAACGGGATGTTCCGCGACGTGGAACGGCCCAAGATCGACTTTCTGGAGAACGAGAAACTCCTCGACCGCGACGAGAGGACGTGAGCCATGCCCGATCTGTCACCCCCGCCGTCGGCGACCGGCGCCCCGGAGTCGGAACACCGCTACCACGACTACATCGGCAACGCGATCCCGTGGTACGTCCGCGTGATCTGGATCGGCTTCTGGATCTTCGCTGTGGTCTACACGATCCGTTACCTGCTCCCGGCGATGCAGATCGAGCTGATCCAACGGCCCTGACGTCGCCCGCCATGGGTGGTGATGCGAGTGGCTGAACCGACCCCCACGTCCGAAAGCGGCTGTTCCTACTGCGGCTTGCCGCTCGCGGCGGCCGCCCACGACGACGGCCCCCGGTATTGCTGCTTCGGCTGCCGGTTCGCGGCGTCGATCACCGAGGCCCACGGTGAGGCGGGCGAGTCGCGGTGGATGATGACCCGTCTGGGCGTCGCCCTCTTCTTCACCATGAACGTGATGGTGTTCACGATGCTGCTCTGGTCGCAGCGCGACGGTTCCGCCGCCGATCCGGCGGCCACCGTCTTCTATGGGCTCGCCCGGCATGCCTGCCTGCTCTTCTCGGCTCCCGTGCTGCTCCTGCTCGGCGGCCCGCTGTTCGGCGAGGCCTTCCGGGAGGTCTGCACCGGCCGGCCGTCGCTCAATCTGCTGTTGGCTGTCGGCGTGGCGGCCGCCTTCCTGCTCTCGGTGCATGCGGTCGTGACCGACGGCGGCCACGTCTATTTCGAAGTGGCGTGCATGGTGCTCGTCGCCGTGACCCTCGGGAAGTGGCTCGAGGCGTCGGGGAAACTCGAGACGACCGCGGCGCTGCGGGAGTTGCGGTCGCTCCTCCCGGATCGGGTCCGCCGCATCGACGGCGGAAGCGAGACGGAGGTGCCGCTGGCGAGCGTGGCGGTCGGCGACCGGCTCCGCATCCTGCCCGGCGAACGGGTGGCCACCGACGGCCGCATCGTCTGGGGACGGTCGGCGATCGACGAGCGGACCGTCACGGGGGAGAGCGTGCCGGTCGACAAGGCGGTGGGCGATCCGGTCGCCAGCGGGACGGAAGTGATCGACGGTCCTTTGATCGTCGAGGTGACGGCCACGGCCGGCGCCGGCACGCTCGAGCGGCTGATCGCCGCCGTCACCGCGGCGGCCAACGCCGGAACTCGGCAGCAGCGGTTGGCCGAGCGGGTGTCGGCCTGGTTTCTGCCCATCGTGCTCGTCACGGCGGCGACCGCGCTCGGCATCCACTGGTGGCAGGGCGGCTGGGGGGCGTCGGGCCTCGCGTCCGGTACGATGGCCGCGATCGCGGTGGTCGTGGTGTCGTGCCCCTGCGCCCTCGGGCTGGCCACGCCGATGGCGCTCTGGGCGGCGATCGGCGCCGCGGCCCGCCGCCACGTGCTCGTCCGCGACGGCGATGCCTTTGCCCGACTCGGCACCGCGCGGGTGTTCTGTTTCGACAAGACGGGAACGCTGACGACGGGCCTGCGGGTCCACGAGGTGCGAGCCGCTGCCGGAGAGGTCGAACCAAACGTACTCGCCATCGCGGCGGCGCTCGCCCATGGCTCGACGCACGTCCTCGCGCGAGCCATCGACGACGAGGCGAGCCGCCGCGGTGTCGCGGCGGCAGCCGTCGCCGCTGTCCGCACGGTCGCCGGCTGCGGGATCGAAGGGCGGCTCGCCGACGGAGTGATCGTGCGACTGGGGAGCAGCCGCTGGATCGTCGAAGCGACCGGAATGACCGCCGTCCCCGACGGCAGCGCTGACCGACCGGAGTGCGTGCTCGCCATCGGCCACGACGTGGCCGGCCGGATCACCTTCGACGAGTCAATCCGTGCCGAGGCGGCGGCCACGGTGGCGGCCCTGGCTCGAGCGGGTGGCGAGGTATGGCTCTTGTCGGGCGATCGCGAGCCGCGGGCCCGAGCGGTCGCTGCCGCGCTGGGCATGGAGTGTCGCGCGGCCTTGCTGCCGGAGGAGAAACTCGCCTTCGTGCAGAGCCGACCCGGTGTGGTGATGGTGGGCGACGGCATCAACGACGCGCCGGCGCTGGCGGCGGCCGACGTCGGCGTGGCGCTGGGCTGCGGTGCCGATGTCTCCCGCTGGACGGCGGCGATCTGCCTGTTGCGCGACGACCTCGCCGACCTGCCCTGGCTGGCGGCGCTTGCCCGGCGGACCAACCGCACGATTCGCTGGAACCTCCTCTGGGCCTTCGGCTACAACGCGGCGTGCATCCCGCTGGCGGCCGTGGGCTGGCTCCATCCGGCGGTCGCGGCGGCGGCGATGGTGGCCAGCAGCCTGTTCGTGGTCACAGGGTCGCTGGCGCTGGCGCGGCCGATGGCCGGCGACGGGGAAACGTTCCGTGACGCGGCGTCACGCCAGCAGCGTGGCCTCGGGATCGCGAGGGTGCCGGCATGATCGAGTGGCCGATGCTCGTGATCTCGGGAATGCTCGGCTCGGCCCACTGCCTCGGCATGTGCGGCCCCTTCGCGCTGGTGATCGGCAGTGCAGCTCCCGGCTGGCGAGTGAACCTCCGGCGACAGGTCGCCTATTCGGCAGGCCGCATCTTCACCTACGCCGTGCTCGGAGCGACGGCGGGCTTCGTCGCGACCCGGCTGGCGCGGTCGCTGCCGGCCTGGACAAACGTGCCGGCCGTGCTCGCGATCCTGGCCGGTGTGCTGCTCGTCTGGCAGGGACTGCTGGCGGCGGGCGTGATCCGTCACCGCGGCGTCGACGGCACGGCCGGATGCCCTGGCGGAACTGCCTTTCGCGCGCTCCTGGCGGCCCGCGGTCTCGGGGACGTGTTTTTGGCGGGCTTGTTCACGGGCCTGCTCCCCTGTGGGCTCCTCTACGGGATGCTCGCCTATGCCGCGAGCCGGCACGATCCGCTCCAGGGGCTCGCGACGATGGTGGCCTTCGGCGCCGGCACCGTGCCCGCGATGGTGGCCGCCGGCCTGGGCGGTTCGGCCCTCAGTGTGGGATCACGGCGGCGGGTGCATGCGCTGGCCGCCTGGTGCCTGGTGGCGACCGGCATCGTCTCGATCGCGAGGGGCACGTCGTTTGTCTCGCTGCCCGGACAGCCCGCGGCCGGCTGCCCGTTCTGCGAAGCCCCGGCCGACGGCACGACGGCGGATGTTATTCCGGTCCCTTGATCGTGAGCATCGCCGCAGCCACCGTGATCCCGATCACGTTCAAGAGCACGATCAAGAGCCCTACGCCGTAGATCGTCTGCAGCCCGTCATCGACGCGGCTGCGCTTGTCGCGAGCGAGCCGCGACACAGCCACGTTGCAGACCCACGACCAGTGCAGCATGACGTGGACGAGGATCCCGACGGCGAGCGTGGCCAGCAGGGCGAACTGGATGCCACTCCAGGCGTCGTAGTCGAGCCCCCAGAGCAGCCAGCCCTTGGCGGCCGGGCCCGGTGGAAACACGAAGCGGACGATCACCGCGGCGGCGCACAGCGTCACGAACAGCGCGATGTCGAGGAGGAGATTGATCTCGCTCCATGACCAACGTGACCATCCCGAACGTGGGCGTGCCTTGACAGCGGCGGCATCGGAGCGGGTGGTCGATGGAAGCATGGGCTGGAGTGAAAGTCACAACTCTTGCGTCAGCGTCGCTGAGCACTTATTATTCTGTCATGTCGCTCGAGGGCGGCATTGTAATACAGAGCACAACCCCGAAGCAGGTCCGCACGCGATGGTCGAAAAAGCCGCCGAAAAGAAGCTCTCCAAAGAGACCAACAAGGCCAAAGAGATCAACAAGTCGGCGGAGATCCGCAAGATCGCCTCGTCGATGAAGGCCAAGGGGGAGAAGCCCCGGCCCGTGGCGATCATCGCGATCCTCAAGAAGCAGGGCATCACGGTCTCGTCGCCGCAGGTGAGCATGGTGCTCAAGCGGATGGGCTTCCGGCCGCGGAAGCGTCGCAAGAGCGGCGACCTGGTCGCGGTAGCGGCGGCGGCCAGCAAGAGTGTGAAGTCGAAGGCGAAGATCTCGATCGAGGACCTGGTGGCGGCGAAGAAGGCCGTCGGTCGTCTGGGCGGGCTCGATCGCGCGATCGCCGCGCTCGAGGCGCTCCGGCAGTTCGAGGGCTGACCGAGACGTTGCCGGGGCTGCTGAGGCTGGGGTTCCACGTCCTGGGTGGCTTGGGGGCTGCCCGTGCCCCGTCGCCGGACGTTCGCTGCGCCCAACCTGGGCTTCACTCACTCGGATGCCGCCGGCGCTTCGCCTTCCGGGCTGCGCTTGGCGTCATACGCCGGCTCCGGGGCACGGGCAGCCCCTCGCTGAGTTCGTGACTTGGGACGCCCCAGGCCCCTCCCGGTCGCTCGGTCTTGCGGAAAAGCCTGCCGCGGAGGCGATGTTGCCGGTCGAGGGTGTCAGGGCTAGGGTTATCGTTGACGGTAGTGGCTTGATCGTGGAGCTGGAATCAACGTCATGATCGCGGCAGCAAGTCCCGAAGTGGTGGTCATTGGCGGCGGGCCGGCGGGGGCCACCACGGCCACGCTCTTGGTGCAGCAAGGCCGGACGGTGCGACTGCTCGAACGAGAGCGGTTCCCCCGTTACCACGTCGGGGAATCGCTGATCCCGGAGACGTTCTGGGTGCTGGGCCGGCTCGGTATCCTGCCGACGCTGCGGGGCGGCCCCTTCGTCGAGAAGCACAGCGTGCAGTTCGTCTCCGAACAGGGCCGCGTGTCGGAGCCGTTTTACTTCGCCGATTACAAGGAGCATGAAAGTTCGCGGACGTGGCAGGTGTCGCGGCAGGAGTTTGACCACCTGATGCTCGACAACGCCCGCCGGCACGGAGTCGATGTGCAGGAAGGGACGCGGGTGCTCGAAGTGCTCTTCGAGGGAGAGCGGGCGGTGGGCGTGCGGGCGGTCGATGACGCGGGTGTCGAGCAGGTGATTCGCTGCCAGGTCGTGGTCGATGCCGCGGGCCAGAGCGGCTTGATCCTCGATCGGCTGGGGCTGCGGCAGTGGGATCCGGTCTTGAAGAAGGCTGCGATCTGGACCTACTGGAAGGGGGCCGCGCGGGAGAGCGGCCGCGATGCGGGTGCCACGCTCGTGATGCAGACGGCGGGCAAGATCGGCTGGTTTTGGTACATCCCGCTCGCCGACGACGTCGTCAGCGTCGGCGTGGTTGCCCCCTACGATCACCTCTTCAAGAATCGCGACTCGAAAGACCTCGAGATGATCTACGGCGAAGAGGTGGCCCGCTGCCCTGGCGTACAGCCGCGAATCGCCGCGGCCGAGCGGATCGCGCCGTTTCGTGCGGCCAAGGAATACTCCTACAGTTCCACGAAGGTGGCCGGCGACGGCTGGGTGCTGGTGGGCGATGCCTTCGGCTTCCTCGACCCACTCTATTCGTCCGGGATTCTGCTGGCGCTCAAGAGCGGCGCGCTTGCAGCCGACGCAATCGCCGCCGGACTCGAACAGGGCGACACGTCGGCGGAGCGACTGGGTGCGTGGGGGCCCGACTACGTCGCCGGCATGGATCGGATGCGCAGGCTCGTGTGCGGCTTCTACGATGGCCTCAACTTCGGCCAGCTCGTCAAGCAACATGGCGAGTCGAAGCCGCTCATCACCGACATCCTGATCGGTGACTTTTTCAAAGATCGTATCGACGACCTCTGGCCGCTGATGGACCAGTCGATGAAGTCCAGAGGGGATGGGGCCGGTGGTGCTGTCTCTGCCGGGAATAACGGCTGATTCACCAGATCGACGGCCCGGGCGGTTCGGTTTGAGGTGTATGCTTGGGGATCGGGAACTGCGCCGGCAAAGTCGCCGCAGACTGCCCCGTCGCCACGCCCCGGAACGAGCGTCTTCTCTTCCGCCGGTCCCCTCTCTGACACGGATGACTGACAACCGCGAGTTTATCGAGGAGTTTTTGGTCGAGTCGAGCGAAAACCTCGACCAACTCGACCAGGACCTCATTGCGCTGGAGAAGCAGCCCGATGATGCCCAGCGGGTTGCGAGCATCTTTCGAACGGTGCACACGATCAAGGGCAACAGCGGCTTCTTCGGATTCTCGAAGCTCGGTGCCCTGGCCCACAGCGGCGAGCATCTTCTGGGCCGCTTACGGGACGGCAAGCTGACGCTCGATGACCGTGTCACGGGCTCGCTCTACTCGATGGTCGATGCGGTGCGGTCGATCCTGCAGGCGATCGAGACCACGGGCAACGAGGGCGATCAGGATTATCGGGATCTGTCCCGGGCGCTCGCCGCCGCGGCCGAGCAGACCCCGATCTCCACCTCGCCGTCACCAGTGACGCAGGAGTCCCCGGCCGTTCCCGAGCCACGGGCGGCAGCGCCGGCTGCGGCTGTACCAGCGGCCACGCCTCCGCCGGCTCAGCCAATCCCACCCGTCCAGCCGACTGCGGCTGCTCCCGTGGCTACGGCCGAGACCACGGTCCGAGTCGACGTCGATCTTCTCGCATCGATCCTCGATCTGGTCGGCGAACTCGTGCTGGCCCGCAACCAGCTGCGGAGCCTCGACAGCGACGATCCTGCGGTGCAGGCGGTGGCGCAACGGATCAACACCGTGACCAACGCGCTGCAGGAGACCGCGGTCAAGACGCGGATGCAGCCGGTCGAGCACGTCTTCAACCGCTTCCCGAGGACCGTCCGCGACGTCGCCGCCTCCTGCGGCAAGGAAGTTGAGCTGGTCATCGACGGCGCCGACACCGAACTCGACCGCACGCTGATCGAGAGCATCCGCGACCCGCTCACGCATCTGATTCGCAACTCCGTCGACCACGGCATCGAGCCGCCGGACGTCCGCGTCGCTAGCGGCAAGCCCCGCGTGGGCCGACTCTCGCTGCGGGCCTTCAACGAGAGCGGCCGGGTGACGATCGAGGTGGCCGACGACGGCGGCGGCATCGCCTTCGAGAAGGTGCGGGAAAAGGCGGTGGCACGGGGGCTCGTCTCGGCCGCCGAGGCCGCCGCCATGCCCCCCGATCAAGTGCTGCAGTTCATCTTCGAGCCAGGCTTTTCCACGGCGGCGACGGTCACCAGCGTGTCGGGCCGCGGCGTGGGCATGGATGTGGTGCGGACCAACATCGAGGCGATCGGTGGCACCGTCGACATCCAGAGCACCGCGGGCATTGGCACCGTCATCAGCGTCCACGTGCCGCTCACGCTTGCGATCATGCCGGCGCTCGTCGTCCGCTGTGGGAGCGAGCGGTTTGCGATCCCGCAGTCGGCGGTGGGGGAGTTGGTGCCGCTCAAGCGGGACCGCTCCGGGCCGCGGATCGAAGGGCTCGCCGAGGCGCCCGTGATGCGGGTCCGCGGGCGGCTCGTGCCGATCGTGTTTCTCGACCAGTTTCTGGGCATCCGGGAGACCACGGCCTGTCGCGAGGATGGGACGGTCGTGCTCGTGCGGGTGGACGACCGGGAGTTTGGCCTGGTGGTCGATGGGATGCAGTCGAGCGCGGGGCATCTGCGGTGCCGCGAACTGCTCGACGCTGCGAGCCTCTCCACGATCGTGGTCAAGCCGATCGGCGGACTGCTGACCGCCCTGGGGCTCTACACCGGCGCCACCGTGCTCGGTGACGGTGGCGTCGTCTTGATCCTCGACCTCCGCGGCCTGCTGAGGATTCTGAGACTGCCTCCGGTCGACCGCGAGCCAGACGCCGCCCCGATTCCCATCGTCGAGATTACGGATCGGTATCTCGTCTGCGGTACTCTCGGCGGTCGCAGGGTGGCCGTGCCGCTGGCCGACGTGGTGCGGCTCGAGACGTTTCATCGCGACGAGGTTGAGGTTGTCGGTCACCGTCGCGTCGTCCGCCGCGGCGATGGATTTACGACGCTCGAGGATGCCGACGAACTTCTGGGGTGTGTGTCGACCACATCACCGCCGACGGTGAACGTGGTGGTCGTCGGTGGATCACAGGGCGGATTCGGTCTTGCCGTCGGTTCGATCATCGACGTCTTGGCCGCCGAGTCACGGCTCCAGCCGACGACATCGCCGGGCGTGGCTGGCATCCTCGCGCTCGGCGGCGTCGCCACTGAAGTCATCGATCTCGACACGGCGGTGGGTGACGCCTGATGAACGAACCCCCCATGCACGATTTCTGCACCTTTCGCATCGGCGACGCCTGCTTTGCGGTGCCCACCGCTGGCGTGGTCGAGGTGCTGCGGGGTGGCCACCTCACGCGGGTGCCGCTTGCCCCCGACGCCATCCTCGGCCTGCTCCACCTCCGCGGCCGAATCGTGCCCGTGATCGACCCGGCGATCCATCTCGGGGTGTCGCGGAAGACGCCCGAGCAACCGACGCATCTGGTGATCGCGCTGCAGGACGACTGGTACGGTCTCGTGATCGACGAGATGCTCGATGTCCTGGAACTTCCGCAGGATCGGATCGAGCAGCCGACGACCTCGTCGGCCGAGGGTCCGGGCGAGGCTTTGGTGGGCGTGTTCGCGGCACCGGACCGGCTGGTGCATCTTCTCGATCCCCAGCGCATGATTCAGTCATTCATGCGGCCGCGGCCGCAGACCCTCGAAAGGCAGGCGATTTCCCATGGCAGATCGTGATCCCTCCGGTATCGCCGCCGGCGGCTGGCGTGCGTTCCTCACCAATCCGCTCCTCCTCGCCCTGCTCGGCGTGTCGCTGATTCCCATGGCCTTTATGGGCATGATCAGCTATCGCAGTTCGTCGGCCGCCCTGCGGGAGCAGGCTTTCAAGCAACTCGAGACCGTCAACGCCGTCACCGGCAAGTCGGTGGAGCGGTATTTCCACGCGCTGCGGCAGCAGCTCGGCGTGCTCGCCGAGGGACGGGTCGTGCGCGAGTCGCTCGAGAAATTCAGGGACGGCCTGGCCACCATCCGCAGTGACGACAAGGTCGACGAAAAGGCGCTGGCCACGGCGCGACGGGAACTCGCGACCTTCTACACGGGCGAGTTCGCGGCGGAGTATCGCCGGCGGGCCGACGATTCGGTCAACCTCGAACCACTCGCCGACTCGCTCGATGATGATTCGGCCTATCTGCAATACCTCTACATCCGCCGAAACGACAACGCCATCGGCGCGAAAGGCCTGCTGGATGCTGCTGCCGATGCGTCGGCCTACACGAGGGCCCACGGCACGTTTCATCCGTTCTTTCGCAGCTTGTGCGAAAGGTACGGCGTGGCCGACGTGTTTCTCATCGACGCCGTGTCCGGCAAGATCGTCTACAGCGTGGCGAAGGAGACCGATCTGGGGGCATCGCTGCGGGAGGGGCCCCTGGTGACGACGAGCCTGGGCGTGGCCTTCCAGCAGGCGGCGGCGAGCGGCCGCCGTGACGCCGTCGCTTTCGGCGAGTTCGCCCGATATCTGCCGTCGTGCAACGAGCCGGCCAGCTTTATCGCCGCGCCGATCCTCGAAGGCCGTCAGGTCGTGGGTGTCGTCGCCTTCCAGATTCCGATCGGGAAGGCCGACGCGATCATCGGCGAGACGACCGGCATGGGGAGAACAGGCGAGACCTATGCGGTGGGCGGCGATCGGCTGTTTCGCAGCAACTCGCGGTTTGCCGAGGAGCTCGGCACGAAAACCACGATCATCAATCCGGACTTCAAGGTCGATACGCCTGCCGTCCGGGCGGCGGTTGATGAAGGTAAGACTGGCACGGCCGAGGCGGTCGACTATCGGAGTGTCCGATCGCTGGTGTCATGGCGGCCGATCGTCGTGCATCGTGATCCCTCGGGCGGCCGGGGCGATGTCCGCTGGGCGCTCATTTCCGAGGTCGATGCGGCCGAGGTATTCGAGCCGGTCAACCGGCTGCTGCGTCTCGGGATCACGGTGTTTGGATTGACGAGCGCCGCGGTGCTTGGCGTCTCGACGCTGATCGCCCGCCGGCTGACCCGCGAGACGCGGCGTCAGGCGGCGCTGGTCGGCGGTATCGTGGACAACACGCACGCCCTGGCCAGCTCCTCGGAGGAGCTCACGAGCGTCAGCCAGCAGATGAGCGCGGCCGCCGAGCAGACGACGGCCCAGGCCAATCTGGTCTCCGCTGCCGCGGAGCAGGTGAGTGGCAACGCCCGGACCGTATCGGGCTCGATCGACAACCTCGTCGCCAGCATCCACGAGATCGCCAGGAACGCCCAGGATGCCGCCACCACCGCCCGACGCGCGGTGGAGATGGCGTCGGCGACATCCTCGACCATGGCGGCCCTCGGCCGATCGAGCAACGAGATCGGGGCCGTCATCAAGGTGATCACGTCGATCGCGGAGCAGACCAACCTCCTCGCGCTGAATGCCACGATCGAGGCTGCCCGTGCCGGCGAGGCCGGCAAGGGGTTCGCCGTCGTCGCCAGCGAGGTGAAGGAGCTTGCCCGCGACACCGCGAAGGCCACCGAGGACATCGGCGGCCGGATCGAGTCGATGCAGGGTGACACGCGGCGAGCCGTTGACGAGATCGCGGAAATCGGCAAGGTGATCGAGGAGATCGACAGCCTGCAGACGAAGATCGCCGCGGCGGTCGAGGAACAATCGGTGACGACGAGCGAGATCAGCCGCAATATTGCCGAGGCCACCACGGGGTCGTCGGAGATCGCGGAGAATATCGTGCAGGTGGCCCAGGCCGCGCAGAGCACGGCCGAGGGGGCTTCCAACACGCAGGTCTCGTCGCAGGAACTCTCCCGCATGGCACAGGCCCTGCAGCAGCTCGTGGAAGAATACAGGCGTAAATAGCGGCGGTTCGTGACCGGCTGCCGGACGGCCGGACGGGTCAGGGAGGATCCCAGCGGTGCGTGCGCTCGTCGTCGACGATTCCAAGCCGAGCCGGAGCATCGTCGCGCGCGCGCTGCAGGAGTTGAATTTCTCCTGCAGCGAGGCCGGCAACGGCGTCGAGGCCCTCGCGGCGCTCGCCTCTGGCGGCCGGCCTGATCTGGTGACCGTCAACTGGCACATGCCCGTGATGGACGGCGTGGAACTCGTGCGGCGGCTCAGGGCCGATCCGGCCTATCGAGGCCTGCCGATCCTGATGATTGCGACCGAGCACGATCAGGAGCGGATCGCCCTGGCCCGGGCAGCGGGTATCAACGACTACCTCGCCAAGCCCTTCACGGCGGCGGCACTCGCCCGCAAGCTCGTCGATCTCGGTCTTGTCCCACGGGAGCTGGCAATGGTGGGTGGTCGCGGTCCGATCGGCGTATTGATCTGCGACGACTCGGCGACCATTCGCGGCATCCTCACGGCGACGCTCGGCGCCGATCCTGATCTCAAGATCGTGGGCACGGCCGTCAATGGTGCGACCTGCCTCGATGCGATCGCCGCGGCGCCGCCCGATCTTGTCTTGCTCGATGTGGAAATGCCGGTCATGGACGGCCTCACGGCGCTTCGCGAAATCCGCAAGCGATTCGGAAAACTTCCCGTCATCATGTTTTCGAGCCTGACGGAGCGGGGAGCGAAGGCCACGGTCGATGCTCTTCTCGCGGGGGCCAACGACTACGTTGCCAAGCCTGCCGGCTTGAACGCGGACGACGTGGCCGCCCGCATCCGCAGCGACGTCATCGGCCGGATCAAGTCGCTCGTGTCGCGAGGGACCGCCTCGATGTCGGGCCGGGGTGCTGCGGCCGGACCGAATGGCGGCGGTTCGACGGTTCTGCGGTCGTCGCGGCCCGCTCGGAACTCGAGGATCGAGGGTGTCGTGGTGGCGGTCTCGACCGGTGGGCCGACGGCGCTCGCCGAGGTGCTGCCGGCCTTCGTGCCCGAGGCGCGGGTGCCGATCATCATCGTCCAGCACATGCCTGCTTTTTTCACCGCAGCCCTGGCGGAACGGCTCGCGAAGGTGAGCGGACTGCCCGTTCGCGAGGCGACCGAGGGGGAGAGCGCGAAGCCGGGCGAGGTGCTCTTGGCCCCCGGCGGCCGGCACGTCGAGCTCGTGGGTGACGCGGTCCAGCCCCGCATCCGGCTCACCGATGATCCGCCGGAAAACTCCTGCCGACCATCGGCCGACGTGCTCTTCCGCTCGGCGGTCCGGCTCTGGGGAGGCGGCACGCTCGGCGTGGTGCTCACGGGCATGGGCCGTGACGGCCTCGCCGGCTCGCGGGCGATCGTCGCCGCCGGTGGGGGTGTGATCGCCCAGGATGAGTTTTCGAGTGTGGTCTGGGGCATGCCGGGGGAGGTCGTGCGGGCCGGTCTGGCCGACGCCGTGCTGCCGCTCTCGCAGGTGGGTGTCGAGATCGGCCTGCGGCTCAAGAGGCGTGGCGGCTGACGCCGCGACGAACCGCCGCCCCATGAAGGTCGCTCCACCGCAGTTCGACTACCTGTGCAGCCTGCTGCGAAAACGGACAGGCGTATGCATCGACGAATCCAAGCACTACCTCGTCGTGGCCCGCCTGATGCCGATCGTCAGGCAGCGGAGGATCCCGAGCCTCGAGACGCTCATCGACCGCGTCCGGCAGGGGGGGGATCCGTCGCTCGAGAAGGACGTGCTCTGCGCAATGATGACGCACGAGACCTCGTTCTTTCGCGACAAGGCCCCGTTCGAGGCCCTCCGGGGCATCATTGCCGACCTTGTCACGAAGCGGTCGACCGAGCGGCAGCTCACGCTCTGGTCGGCCGCCTGCTCGACCGGCCAGGAGCCGCTCAGCATGGCGATGATGTTCAACGAGCACTTTCGTGACCTCCTGAAGACATGGCGGATCAGGATCATCGCGACCGATTTCTCCGAGCCGGTGCTCGCCCGCGCCCGGGAGGGCCTCTACAGCGAACTCGAGACGAATCGCGGCCTGGCCGGTCCGCTGCTCAAGAAGTATTTCCGGCCGCTCCAGGGAAAGTGGAGCGTCGTGCAGGAGTGCCGCCAGCTGATCGAGTTTCGCAGCATAAACCTCAACGGCACCTGGCCGATGATGCCCCTCTGCGACGTCGTCTTCCTGCGAAACGTGATGCTCTATTTCGACGTCCCGACCCGCGCCGCCCTGGTGCAACGGGTCCGGCGCACGCTCCGCCAGGACGGCGCGCTCTTTCTCGGCGGCGCCGAGACGATGATCGGCATCGACGACGGCTGGAATCGGGTGACCTCCAGCGGCTGCAGCCACTACACGCCGAAGACGCGCCGCTGACGCGCCGCCGGGGGCTGCCCGTGCTCCGAGAGCCGGACGTTCGCTGCGGGCATCCCTGCCCTCCGCTCACTCGGAGTTGTCTGCGCTTTCGCCCTCCGGGCTGCGCTGGCCACCTACGCCGGCTCGCGGGGCACGGGCAGCCCCCGGCTCCCTGACCGTGAACGCAGCGAGGGGCTGCCAGTGCCCCGAGAGCCGGGCTATGGGAGCAAGCGAAGCCTGGAGGGCGAAGTGCAGCGGACATGCAGAGAGCCGAAGCCTGGAGGGCTGAGGCGAACGTCCGGCGACGGGGCATTGGCAGCCCCGAGCCATTGGGGTCGACCAGACCTACGGCCGCCACTCGACGCCGAGGATGGAGACGTCATCGAGGGGGCCGTTGGGCACGCACCAGTTTTCGACGGCCTCGAGCAGGGTCGATACGCCCACGTCGATGGAGGCGGCACGCGAGGCCGCGATGCACGCGGCCATGGCGTCGTCGCCGTAGGGGTTGCGGTCCTTGTCCATCGCCTCCGGCACGCCGTCGGAATAGAGGAACAGCCGGTCTCCCGGGGCGAGCTGGAGCGAACTCTGCGAATACTCGACGTCGGGCACGAAGGCGATCGGGAAGCTCTCGGTGGTGTGAAACTCGACGTCACCCCCGGAGGCCGGCACCCGCACCAGGGCCGGATGGCCGCCGGAGCAGTAGTCGAACCGGCCGGTGGGCAGGTGGAGCACTCCGTAGAGGAGCGTGAAGTAGAGGCCGGAGAATTCGTCGGCCTGAAAGATCTTGTTGAGCTGCGTGGCCACCTCAGCCGGAGGCACGACGCTCACGCGACCATCCGTTGCCTGCCGCACGAGCAGCGACGAGTCGGAGACCTTGGGCGTGAGGAACCGGCCCACGGTGACGGCCATCAGCGAGGAGGGCACGCCGTGACCGCTGACATCCACCACGAACAGCCCCGCATGCTCGTCGTCGAGCGGGAAGACGTTGAGAAAGTCGCCGGCGAGGCTCTGGCAGGGGACGTATTTCCAGGCGATGCTCGTGGCCGGGATCTCGACGTCATCGGCTGGAAGAAGCGACCGCTGGACCTTGGCGGCGGCCTTGAGGTCGCGGACCATGTGGGCGTTGATCCGCGAGATCTCGGCGTTGAGCGTGGTCAACTCCTCGTTCGACTTCTGCAGGTCGTCGCGGGCCACCGAGAGCTCCTGGTTGGCGACCACGAGCTCCTGGTTTTTCGAGACGGCATTCTCGAAGGTCGAGACGAGGAGGTTGAGCACCTGCTGGCGGCCGGCCCGCACTCGAAACTTCTGGCCCGCGAGCGTGACCTCGAGCATCGCGTCGCCCGAGTCATCAGCCGCCGCGAGCGGCGTCGCGAGCAGTGACTCCATGCGGCCCAGCAGGTAGTCAGGCTCATAGGGCTTGGTGACGTAGTTGTCGGCCCCCGCATCCAGGCCCCGGATGATGTCGATCGGATCGGAGAGCGTGGACAGCAGAATGAAGGGCACCGTCCGCAGCGCCGGGTCGGTTTTCACCGCCTTGCAGAACTCGTAGCCCGTCATCTCCGGCATCTCGATGTCGGAGACGATGATGTCGGGCCGCCGCTCACGGGCCAGCGCCAGTGCGAGCGCCCCGTTTTCTCCCCAGCGGACCGTATGGCCGGCGTCCAGGAGCCGCTTCTGGAGCATCTTCGCCTGGATCCGGCTGTCCTCGGCGATCAGCACGTCGACGCCAGTCGCATTCGCAGCCGCGACGATGCCTTCTGGTGCCTGTGCCACGGGCCGCGCTCGCGTCAGGTGAACGTGGCGAGGGCGGTCGGGGCATCCTTGTGGATGCTGAACAGCTTGTCGAGATTCGTGATCTTGAAGACCGTGAGGATCTCCGGGCGAATCCCGCACATCTTGAGACGTCCCTGCCCTTTCGTGATCTTGCGGTGCAACTGACCGAGGAGGCCGAGCATCGCGCTCGACATGAACTCGACGTTGGCGAAATCGAGCAGCATATCTGGCCCAGACGCCTTGCCGATGAGTTGCGTCAGTTCCGTGCGAATCTCGTCGAGGACGGTGTCATCGAGGATTTTCTTGTCCTTGAGAAGGACGAGATGAATGTCCCCCTTTTTTCCGGTCTGGATACGACGGAACTGATCCATGAATGCTCGCTCTGGCAAGGTTGTGAGGCCGGGCAAGATGTAATGGCCCTGGGGAAAAGCCTAGCGTTTTGAAACGGGCTCCGCCAGCAGTCGGCCGCAGGGGGCGGCGGACCGCAGAGTCGCCGTTGTTTGCCCACCCCCCGAACGACTCTTCCCGTTGCAACGATTCTTCTCATGATCGGCCCCAAAAAGTCCGATCGCTCCACGGGCAGGGATTCTGCGGGTTGGATGGGGCGTGTCGATGTCGGCGGCCGCGGTCGAGTCTGCCGGGGGGAGAAGCATGATCGTTCGTCTGCTCGCGTTCATTCTGCTGCCGTGGTCGGTAGCCGTCGCCCAAGAGGTGATGGGCGATCCCTTTCCGGAGGATGCTCTTCCGGCGGTCGCCGGTGAGGCGGCGATGGCGGTGGAGGACGTGCGGGACTATGTCGTCTTCGATGTCCTGTTCCTTGATCGCGACAACGCGACGAACAACCAGCCGATCCTCGTCGAGGGAGCGAACGTGCCGGGAGCCGGTGGTACGGTGCTCACCACGCGGAGCATGACGCCCACGACCGCCCCCGGCGTGCGGCTCTTTGTCGGTCGTCACGAGTGCGGCTCGATCGGTTGGGAAATGGGCTACTGGAGTGCTTTTGGTTGGTACGGCGACGCGCGGGCCGACCTCCAGGGCGGACTCGCCGTGCCCGGTGATCTGGGCTCCATCGTTCCGGGGTGGAACCAGGCCAGCACGGTGCGGACCGGGTGGTCTTCGTCGCTCAACGTGGTCGAGCTGAATCTGCTGCAAAGCGATTTTTCCAACGGTTGCGACCCTCGGTCACGCTGGCCGTCGCGGCGCTGCCGCCAGGAGACCGAGTTCGACTGGATCGGCGGTCTGTTCTGGGCCGGCCTCGACGAACAGGCAGCGCTCCGGGTCACGGCATCTCCAGGCGAGCCGTCCACGGCCTACCGAGTGGCGACGAGCTCGAATCTCTTCGGCGGGCAGCTCGGCATGCGCGGCAGGAGGACCTGGGACCGGTTTTCCCTGGACGGCACGCTGAAGGCCGGGCTAGGAGGCGCATGGCTCTCGCAATCGGCGTCACCGATCACCAGTTCGCTCTCGTCCAACTACGAATGGCGGCGGGGCCGGGAGGCGGCCGACACCGGCATGGGCTTTCTCTCGAGCATGAACCTTTCGATGGCCTACCGGTTCACCGACGTGTGGGGGCTGCGGCTGGGTTACAACCTGGCGTGGCTCAGCGGTGTCGCGCTCGCCCCGAACCAGTGGGACTTCACCGACACTCCCACCAGTGGCACCGGCGTCGCAGGGGCCGGAGGCGTCTTTCTCCACGGCGCGAACCTGGGCCTGGAGGCCCGTTGGTAGGAATCGCTACGGCTGACGGGCGAAGAGCAACGGCTTGGTGTCCTTTGGTGCCGAGGGCAGACTGAACTCGAAGGCATCGGGACCCTTGGCCGCGACCTTCGCGACCATCGTGCCGGCCGACTTGCTGACCAAGGCGATCGCATCCGCCGCTGTCTCGATCGTGCCCTTGAGATCGACCGCAGGCTTGTCTTTGGGTTTTGCTTTCCACGAGAACGTGGAATCCGCAGCGATGACCAGCTCGATCGTGTCGGTGCCGCTGGTCGCCTTCCAAGTGCCGACCAGGTCGATCTCGGGAAGTGGCTGTTCCGCAGCCGCCGCGGCATCCGTCTTCTGCGCGGCGGAGTCGGCGCTCGGCGCCGGAGCCGAGTCATCCTTGGCTTCGGCGGCCTCGATCGCTTCGAGCATCCGCTTGGCCACGACGTCGCCGGGTTGCTTCGCCACGACGACCCGCAGGGCGGCGGCTGCCATGTCGGCGTGGCCGCCCACGAGGTAGTGATAGGCGAGCACGAAGTGGGCTGCAGCGTCGTCGGGCTTGCTGCGGCAGACATCCTCCAGCCGGCGGAGATGCGTTGTGTAGGCGTCGACCGAGCCATACACATTGCTGATCGTGGTCCAGTCCATGCCGGGGGCCGACACCAGCACGGCATTCAGCGCAGCCGCTGCTTCGGGATACCGGCCCAAGGCGAAGAGGGCCAGCGCTCGAACCTCGTGAATGACGGAGTCGTTCGGCGACAGTTTGAGCGCCTTGTCGAAGCCGGCAAGCGCGGCGGCGTAGTCACCGGCCTTGAACTTTGCCAGTGCGTCATCCACGGCGGCGTCGCTCGGTGATGGCGTGGCCGCAGCCGTGTCCGTCTGCTCTACGGCCGCTTCCGCTGAGCCCTCTCCCGCTGCCTCGCTCGGGATGTAGTTGTTCACTACGATCGGCTGCGAGTAGTCGTACGGCGACGACGCGACCACCGTGGCCGGCATCGATGCGTAATACGGATTCACGTAGCCGGCGGCGCCGTAGCCGAGCGAACCGTAGCCAAGGCCCCAGCTTCCGATGGAGGACAGCACGCCCCAGGTCGCCGCTCCGGCCGCGAAGGGCGCCCACCAGCCGCCGTTGTAGCCACCCCAACCGCCGTTCCATCCGCCGTTGTACCAGTTGCCATAGTGCGGATTGACCCACCCGTTGTTGAAGCCGCCGTAGCCTCCACCGTAGCCCCAACCGCCGTAGCCTCCGCCACCGTAACCCCAACCGCCACCACCGACGTTGATGTTGTTGAAGTTGTTGCCGTTGAAGTTGCCGCTGTTCCAGTTGCCGTTGCCGATGCCCGGGCGGTTGCCTCCGATCCCGGGACGGCCCGGACGATGATGGTCGCCGTTCCAGTTCCCGCCACCATTCCAATGACCGAGGTCACCTGGCAGCGTGGTCGGACGATTGCCTCCGATCCCGGGACGGACCGGCCGAGTGAGGTCGGTGGGCCTGTTGCCAGCGCCGCCACCGGGACGGTTGCCGCCGAGATCGCCGGGGAGCGGAGTGGGTCGATTGACGTTGCCCAGGCCAGGTCGAGTGCCACCACCGCCGCCAGGTCGGTCGCCACCGATGCTGCCGGGAAGGGTTGTGGGCCGATTGCCACCGGCAACACCGCCGCCTCCCCCACCAGGCAGGCCCGGTTTGGGAAACGAGGGCTTTGTGGTGGGGCCAAGGCCGGGGCGATTGCCGGGCAGTTGCCCGGGCAGTGTGCTCGCGCCGCCAGGACCACTCCCGCCACCAATTTGACCTGGACGCGGTGGCAGGGCCGGACGATTGGCAAAGCCACCGCCTGGCCGAGTTGCGTTGCCGCCACCCAGGCCGGGGAGCCCGGGCTGCGGCGCGGGCTTTGTCATGGGGGTGCCTGGCCGGCCGCCAGTTCCAGGCAGCCCGGCAGTGCCCGGCAGAGACCCGGAACCGGCACCGGGACGGATTGCGCCGAGCCCCGGACGCGACGTGCCGCCCGGAAGCGGGCTCGACGGCTGTGGCCGTGCCATGGCGTTGGGCAGCGACGGTCTCGCGGGATTGGGCCGCTGCATCGAACCGACGCTGGGCCGCTGAAAATTCGGCCCCTGCGGGCGGGCCATGCCGCTCACGCCTCCAGCACCCATGCTGCCGGGGCCACTGCTTCCCGGGCGGGCGGCTGGCCGTTGAATCCCGTTGTTGGGCATCTGCGGTCGCGCCTGTGGCATCGCTTGCGGTCGGGACTGAGGCATCTGCGGCCGTGCCTGGGGCATGCCTTGCGGTCGCGACTGCGGACGAGGTGTCGGCATCTGTGGCCGAGCCGCTGCCGGTCGTCCGCCACCGCCGCCGCCACCGCCGGCGCGGCCCACCGACGGTCGAGCGTGGGCCGTGCTCGTGATGAGCAGGGTCACGATCATGATCCACGCACAGCCAGCACGCAGTCGCATGGGCAGCTTCCTCCTCGGGAGAGACCAGAACGAAAGGACCGAGAAACGAGACAGAGACCAGCGACTTACGAAATGCACCGCAAGACAGTCCAGATCACGACTCACTTGCCAGGGGCTGCCGCGGCGGCGGGCGCGGGCGGCTTGCGAGCGATGACGAGTTTGAAGTCCGGCTCCTTGGCGCCGGCGACGATCCGGTCGGTGCTCTCGACGACGAAGTGATCCTGATCGGACGGACGGATGGAAATCGTGGCGGAGCCAGTCGTGCCGTCCGGGAGCGTCGCCTCCGATTTCACGAGCCAGCCGTCGTCCACGGCCATCCATTCCCCTTCACTGAATCCGCCGTCGGAGTCGAAGGTCCAGGACCGCAGTCTGCTCTCCACGGGATCCCAGCCGATCCGCTGGGTACTCCGCGATGCCGCCCGACCGCCGACCGAGAGGTTGTAGTCGCCGATGAGGAAGTTGCCGTCCTCGCTCCACTGATACTGGATCTGGGTTCTGCCCTCCGGGCTTTCGTCGACCCACTCGCCCACGAGCCAATCGAGCGGGGCGAGCATCTCGGCCGGCGTCGGCAGCGGATCGTCGGAAAACTCGCGATAGGAGGCGATTGGCCAGCGGTCGCCCTCCTTCGCGCGAACGGCCGCGTAGCGCACCTGAGCGGCGGCCGTTCCCTGGTCCGCCGTGATCCGTCGGATGCCCTCCTCGATGACGAGCTCGTCACCGATGGCGCGGGCATCGGTCACCTCCATCTCGAGCACGGCTTGGGGAAACCGCTCGAAGAACCGCTTGAAGAGGGCCGTGATCTCGCCGCGAGACTCGGTGACATTGCCATTCTCATCGACGAGTTCCGCATCCTCGATAAACATGCTCCCGAGCGCCGTCGCGTCCCCGGCATTGAAAGCCTTCACGGTCGCCTCGGCCTCGGCGGTGATCGCCTTCTCGACGGTGCTGATCGCGGCGGCAACTCGAGCGGGCTGCGTCGCGACCACGGCCTGCGCGGATGCCACGCCCGCCATGGCCAGGCACCACCCGGCCATCAGCAAGCTCCCCGCGGTCCCGGGCCACCCTGAATCCGTGCTCATGCTCGGCATGCTCTGCCTCATACGTGGTTTCCTCGCTTGGTCGCGCATTGATCGATCTGGATCGCGATCCAGACCAATCAAAAGACCATTTCTTCCCACGCGACGCAAGCGGCCGAACGGACAAAACCAGGCCCGAGTCGGCAGCCCTCAGCCGGCCGCCGTCGCCGCCGGTCCGAAGATGCTCCGCTTCGCCACGCTCCACCAGCTCGGTCGATCGAGCGAGCGATAGGGGGAGTCGGCGGGCAGCGTGGCCACCAGGTGCTCGTGCGCCCGTTTGAGGTTGTGGTAGGGCATCGACGGGAAGAGATGGTGGAGCGCGTGGTAGCGGATCGAGAACGGAAAAAAGAGCAGCGTAAGCGGGTCGTTTCGGGTGAAGTTGCAGGAGTCGGTAATGTGCGCGGCCATGTCGACGCGGCTCCCGTCGCCCTCGCAGTGGTGGTCGGCGAGGAAGCGAAACTGGTTGAGCGCGACCGTCGCCACGGCCAGCGCGTAGAGCAGCGGCAGTCTGGTCCAGGGGTTGAGCCCCAGGATGACGAGCAGCGGGATCATCAGGGCACGAAGAAAACAAGGGATCTCGACGGCGAGGATCGCCCTCCGGTCGGCGGCGGTGAGCCGCCGCTCGTACTCGCGATTGAAGGTGAGGGCCGATGCGTGTCGCAGCGTCCACTCGCGGACCTGCGGGGTGATGAACGTGAGCGGCACCAGCAAAAATCGGAGAAAGACCGCGATGGGCATCACCAGAATCTTGAGCACATAGCTCAGCACGCTCGTCGCGTTGCCCCCCTCGACCCAGTTCGCAACGTATTCGGGATCCTGGGGGGTGCCGTAATACCGTTGGCTGTGATGATCGCGATGGTGCCGGGTGAAAAACGGGCTCGGCATCAGGATCATGATGCCGCCGAGAATGTTCCACGCCGCCTTGAAGCCGGGCATTTCGTGTTCGCCAAGATGGCAGACCTCGTGCACGAGCGACCCCATCCGGTACAGCCAGAATGTCGCGATGGGAAAGGCCACGAGTTGCTGCCACGAGCCCAGCGGCGAGAGCAGGTAGACCGAGGCAGCGGCGTACGACGCCGTCAGGCTGACGAGGAAGTCGACCCAATACCGCAGGGGCGACACGCGGAACAGATCGTGGCGGGCGCTGCGAACGGCCCTCCGAACTTCATGGATCCAGGCCGCCGACGCCGTCGGCAGTTCGTCGCCAGCTGAACCATGGTGTGCATCGATCACATCGGCGCAGACCTGACTCATCGTATCCGCCTCCTGCGGGAACCCATCCGTAAAAGGCCATTACTGCACCAGAATCGAGCGTGAGTCGCAAGCCACGACCTGGAAAAAGCGAAGGGGCCGGGCGTTTTCACGCCCGGCCCCTTCTGTGGGCACAGCACGCGTCGGGCACGAGGCCCGACGGCAGTCAGTGCTTACTTGCAGCGACGGCAGCCGCGACGGCGGCCACCGCACGAGTCGCAAGCGGCGGCCGAAGCATCGCCGCAGCTGTCGCAGGCCGAAGCCTCGCCACAGCTGCCGCAAGCACCAGCGGCACCGGCCGAGCCGGCGTCACCGCAGCCACCGCAGGCGTTCTCAACGGCCACCTCGACGGCGACCGTCACGCACTTCTGCACCGGCACTTCCTTCGTCACCGTATGCGGGACGCGAACCGTGTAGGTCTGCGTCTTCGTCTCGGGTACGCAGTCATACACCGTCACGGTGTACGACTCTTCCTTCTGCGACGGGACCATGACCGTGTAGGAAACTTCCTTGGTCATCGTCTCCGGCACGCACTTGGTCACCGTGTACTCCCGAGTCTTGGTCTCGGCCTTGTACTTGGTGACGTTGACCGTACGGGTCTTCTGCTCCGGCACCATCTTCGTGACGGTGTAGGTGCGGGTCCGCTCTTCCGGCACGCAGGTCGTGACGGTGTAGCTGCGGGTCCGCTCCTCCGGACGATACTTGGTGACGCTGACCTTGCGGGTCTTCGTCTCCGGAACGCACTTCGTGACCGTGTAGGTCCGGGTGCGCTCCTCCGACCGGTACTTCGTGACGTTGACCGAGCGGGTCTTCGTCTCGGGAACCATCTTGGTGACCGTGTAGGTCCGCGTCCGCTCCTCGGGACGGCACTTCGACACCGTGTAGGTGCGGGTGCGCTCTTCGGTGCGGCACTTGGTCACGTTCACCATTCGGCTCCGCTGCTCCTGACGGCACTTGGTGACCGTGTAGGAGTAGGGAACTTCCTCGGTCGTGCACTGGTAGGTCGTGACCGGGACTTCCTTCGTCTCGCACGTCGGAACCCAGACACGCTTGCAGCACGTCTTCGGGGGGCACGGGCAGCCGCAGGCGTCGGTGCCGGCCGAGGCGACCTCGACCTGCTCCGTCGCCCAGTGGCCACCGCGGACCTGCACCGTCTTCGACGACTGAACCGGGACGCGCTTCTGCACGGTCCGGCTGCCGGTCATCTCCTCGGTGTAGGGAACGTTCACCGAATAGGTCTGCTCGACCTGCTCGGTGTAGGGAACGCTGACCGAGTAGGTCGAAACCTTCTCCTCGGTGTAGGGCACCATCACCGTGTAGGTGGCGGTCTTCTCTTCGGAGACAGGAACGTTCACCGTGTAGGTCTGCTCGACCGACTCGGTGTAGGGAACCTGAACCGTGTAGGTCGAGGTCTTCTCCTCGGGCACGGAGGTCATCACCGTGTAGGTCTGCTCGACCTCCTCGGTGTAGGGAACCTGAACCGTGTAGGTCGAGGTCTTCTCTTCCTGCTTCGGCACCATCACCGTGTAGGTGGCGGTCTTCTCCTCGGAGACAGGAACGTTCACCGTGTAGGTCTGCTCGACCGACTCGGTGTAGGGGACCTGGACGGTGTATTCGGCCGTCTTGGTCTCCGTCACGTTCTTGTTGACCGTGTAGTTCACGGTCTTGGTCCGAGTCTCGGGAACCTGCACGGTGACCGTGCGGGTCTTCGTCTCGGTCCGCGGGACGCGCTTGTTGACCGTGTAGGTCCGCTCGCGAGTCTCGGTGGTGTATTCAGTCGAGGTGACCGTCTTCATCTCGGTCACGTACTGCTTCTGATACACCGTCTTGGTGCCGCCGCAGGCTGCGCCGGCATTGCCACAATCACCACAGGCACCACCGCTGACGACGGCACCCTCACAACCGCCACCGCAGGCACCGCAGTCCGCGGCCCACGTGCTGGTGCACAGGGCGACGACGGCGAATGCCGGCAGGAGGCAAGAAAGAACTTTGCGAATCACGCAAACCTCCAAGGAAAAGGAAAGGAAACACGAAGAATCGAGCAGGCTTTTCTCGAACGCGTCCGAACGCCGGTCGATCGAAGAGACCCATCTCTCGCGACGACCGAACAGCCGGCCGCCTGGCAAGATGGATAGATTACGTTGACTTATCTGGCTTTCAAGGGTTTGGGTCGTAAAACAAAAAACACTTTTTTTTGGCCTCCGCGTTTTGGCCGATCATGCACCCGTACGCGGGGGTGGCTGCTTGCGGCTTGGTCCGCAAAAAAAGGGTTTTTTACGCGGCCGCGGCACGTTTTGTCTGCTTTTGGGACCTCGACAGATAGTACCGCCCGGGAAAACCCAGCATCCGGAACTCCCGATTTCCAGGGAGCACGGGGTCTCCCCATCGAGTTCGGGACACCTTCTTCCTTCCCACGCGGGTTTCCGGGCCGGCGGACCGTCAACGGCCGTCGAGCAGATCCTGAAGCGCCGGCCGGAGGATCTCGGCCCGCCGCGAGTTGCCGATTGTGCTGGGGTGCTGCATGTCGTCCATGAAGCACTCCGCAGCCGGCTTGCCATCGGGGCCCAGGAAGGCGGCGTTGGCGTCGAGGTAGACGAGCCGGCCATCGTTCGCCGTCTCGATGAAATCTTTCACCGCGGCGTTGGCTGCGGTTTGTCGTTCCACTTGATCCCACCGCTTCACGGTGGGCGAGATCGCCAGAAACAGGATCGTGGTCTCGGGATGCTCGCGACGCAGTTCGGTGGCAAGCCGTTCGAAGGCATCGCGGACTTCTGCGGCAGTCGCGCCCGCATTCACGTCGTTGGTGCCGGCGGCCACGACGATCACTTTTGGTCGCGCCGCGGCGACCAGCCGTGAGGCAAACTCGGCCAACTCACCGAGCCGGCAGCCTCCGACCCCGCGATTGATCACGTTCATGCCCGGGAAGTCATCGGCCAGCGTGTTCCAGAGGCGGATGTTCGAGGAGCCCAGCAGCACGATGCCACCGGGCTGGGGCGGACGCTCGCGATCGAGCCGCTCGAACGCCGCGAGTTCCTCGTCCCACTTCGTCGGCGCAGGACCCTCGCCGATGGCAGCAGTCGGCGGTGCCTGCGGTTCGTTCGCCGATGTCGCCACAACGGGGGCCGTCGCGTGGCCCGTAGCGACCGGCTGCTGTTTCACCAGCGGCTTCGCGAAGGGCTGCCTCCAGTCCGTCGCCATCCGGACGACCTGCCAGCCGTACGCGGCGGCGGCGGCGAGCGACTCGTTGGTCGGTTCGGAGTAGGACATTTCACGGTCGGCGTCATCGTGGAGCACGAGCAGCTGCAGGCTGGGCCGCGGACCCGACTGCGACCAGCGCAGCATCTCGATGTCGCCCGTCGTGCCGACGTTGCCGGCGGCGAAGATCGGCCGTCGGCCGATCTGCTCGCCGATGCTCACGGGCTTGCGCTCCTCGTCGTTGAGCACGAGGAGGTGCGGCAGGACGACGAGATCGAGCCGGCGATTCGGGTGTTTTTCATTCTCCGGCGTGGCCTCCTCGACCTCCCGCAGCTCGGTGACCGGACGCGAGGCGATCACGTGTTCCGGCCCGATGCCGTACCAGAGTTCCGCGGCGGGCCGCATGAAGTGCACCCCGCTGCCCGAGCAGATCCAGACGCTGAATCCTCGCGACCTGAGCAGGGCGATCAACTCCTGCATCGGCTGGTACGTGACCTCACGCAGCGGCACGTCAAACACGGGATGTCGGGCGGTGCGGATGAAGTCGCGGGCCTCGGCCTCCAGCTTCTCCTCGGGCACTCCCGCGAGCGTGGAGAAGGTCAGTTCGGTGAAGAACTTCTTGCCGAGCTTGCGGATGAACTCGAGGTCACCCGTGAGGATCGTGGCATAGGGTTCCTCGTGGGCGAGTTCCGGCCGCCGCTCGACGAGCGCTTGCACGCGGTCGACGAGGAACATGCCATGCACGACCGGCTTCTCGCAGATCAGCGTGCCGTCGTGATCAAAAACGGCGATGCGTTCCGCCACGGGCACGAACGTCGGAGCGGATTCAGTGGTGACCGCGGCGACGAAATCGAGGATCGCCTGCTTCGTCGCCCCATCGCTCCACGAGGGCAGGGGATCGGCCGCGGTCGTGCCACCGGACAGCGGTGCGACCACCGGTTGCGGAACAGTCGTGGGCTTGGAACCGAGCCAGATCGCGGCCCCGAGGAGCCCGAGGGCGACCAGCGGAATAGCCACCGCGGAGGTCGATGCCGACCGTCCCCCATCGGGGTCGGTGCGTTCGTGAGAATCGGGGTCTTCGTCACCGGCCATGCTGCAACTCCTTCTGCGGACACAAAACGACCACACCATACCCTGCGCATAAACGGGATGCGAGAAACACCCAATCCCTTGGGATCCACAGAAGGTGACCACGCCGGGTTTCTAAGGCGGCGTCGCCTCGCGAGGGTGGGTTTCACGAGGGGGGGCGGCAGGCTATCCTCCAAAGTCTGGGCGAATATCCATGTGTTTCCGGGAGACTCTTCGATGCTCCGCATTCGTTTCGCACTGGCCGCCATTCTGGCCGCCGCCGGCTCGATCGCCGCGGCCGACGTGTCGCTCAACAACATGTTCGGAGACCACATGGTGCTCCAGCAGGGCATTCGCAACAAGGTCTGGGGCAAGGCTGATGCGGGCGAAGCCGTGACGGTGACGCTCGGCGGTCAGACCCACTCGACGACCGCTGCGGCCGATGGTTCATGGCACGTGTTCCTCGACCCGGTGCAGGAATACGGCGGGCCGCACACGCTCACCATCAAGGGCAAGAACACCGTCGCGTTTGACGACGTCCTCATCGGCGAGGTCTGGGTGTGCGCGGGCCAGTCGAACATGCAGTGGAGCCTGAATCAGGCGAACGACCCCGACATCGAGAAGGCGGCTGCGAAGTTCCCCAACATTCGCCTGCTCTCGGTGCCGCAGGTCGGCACCCAGGAGCCGCAGTGGAACTTCAACGGGAAGTGGGGAGTCTGTTCGCCGGAGACGGCCGGTGAGTTTTCGGCGGTCGGGTATCTCTTTGGACGACAGCTTCACCAGACGCTCGGGGTGCCGGTCGGGCTCATCGACAATGCCTGGGGCGGCAGCGCCGCCGAGGCGTGGGTGAAGCGCGACAAGCTCGCTGCCCACGACGCGCTGAAGGCGATCCACGAGCGCTGGCTGAAGACGGAAGAGGGCTTCGAAGCCGCCAAGGCGGACTTCGAGAAGAAGATGACGGAGTGGAAGGCGGCGTCTGAGACGGCGAAGGCGGAGGGAAAGCCGGTGCCCAAACAGCCGGCCAACCCTGCAGGTCAGATGACGGGCAATGCCCGTCCCGGCAACATCCACTCCGGAGTCCTCGTGCCGTCGATCGGCTATGGGATCCGCGGCGCGATCTGGTACCAGGGCGAGTCGAACGCCGGCCGGGCGTATCAATACCGAGACCTCTTTCCGTTCATGATCAAATCATGGCGGGAGGAGTGGGGGCTTGGAGACTTTCCCTTCTATTGGGTGCAGCTGGCTGACTACCAGGCCGAAAAGGCCGAGCCCGCCGAGAGCGCCTGGGCTGAACTCCGCGAGGCCCAGACGCTGACGATGAAGGCCCTGCCCAACACGGGCGAAGCCGTGATCATCGATCTCGGCGAGGGCAAGGACATCCACCCGAAAAACAAGCAGGACGTGGCCAAGCGGCTGGCCCGCTGGGCGCTGGCCGAAACCTACAAGGTGCCCGGCATTGCGTGCCGCAGCCCGCTGTACAAGTCGATGGAAAAGCAAGGCTCGAAGATCGTGCTCTCCTTCGACCATGCGACTGGGGGATGGCGGCCGTTCGACGTCGCCGAGCCGCGCGGCTTCACGATCGCCGGCGCCGACCGAAAGTTCGTGGCGGCAAAGGCCGCGGTCCTCGGCGACGGCCGCATCGAGGTCTGGAGCGAGACGGTGGCCGACCCGGTGGCAGTGCGGTACGCCTGGGCCGACAATCCGGTGTGCAACATGTACTCCGGAGCCGGTTTGCCCCTCACGCCGTTTCGCACCGACGACTTCCCGGGGCTGACGGTCGAGGCGAAGTGACTGTCCGTTCCTCCCCAAACCGGGTACCCTGATGGCCATCGGATGATGGCGGCCAAGGGCCGCCGCGCCGGTTGCACGACAAGGAGGGTGACTCGTGATGGAACGGATGTCATTCCGTGGAGCGGCCGTCGTCGGCCTGCTCCTGATCGGTGCCTCGGGATGCTCCTCACGCCGTGGCGGACGTGAGATCGGCGAAGAGCGGGTGGAGCCCGAACTCCAGGCCCACCAGGTGCGAGCCGTGGTGCCAGTGCCGGTGGTGATCGCGGGCCCCCGTCCCTACACGGCAGCGCGGCCGCGACTGACTCTGGCCCGCGTCGGCGAGCCGCGCCGGTTGGCGCCGGAAGCGTCCGTGACGGCTGCCCCGACTGCCGTCGCCGACGAGCGGGCCGAGATTCGCGACATGCTGGGAGGGTATCTGCGGGCCTTCAATCAGCATGATGCCGCCGCTCTTGTCGCCCACTGGACCGCTGCCGGCGAGAACATCGATCTCGACTCCGGCGAGGTGACGGCGGGGCGGGAGGCGGTTCGCGAGGTGTTCACGGCGTTGTTCGCGGACGATGCGGCCGCGACCATCGACATCGACGTGCAGGCCATTCGCCCGGTGCGTGCCGATGTGGCCGTCGTCGATGGCACCTCGCGGATCATGTTCGGCGACGGCAACAGGGCCGGCAGCCGCTTCTCGGCGGTCGTCGTCAAACAGGATGGCCGCTGGCTGCTGGAAAGCGTCCGCGAGGCGGCCCGGCCGGAGGCCGCAGGGGCGGTCGCGCGACCCCTCGATGCGTTGTCGTGGCTCGTTGGCATCTGGGAAGACGTCGGTCCTGGGGTGACGGCAAGCACGCGGTGCTTCTGGAGCGCCGGTCGGGCATTCCTGATCCGCACCCATGCGGTCACGGCTGACAAAGACGAAACCGGTCCTGCCGCTGGCGACGACGCGATTCCCGGATTGCTGCCCGCGGCTGACGTCGCCGATCGCGAGGTCACGGAGATCATCGGCTGGGATCCGGAACGCCAGGCCATCCGTTCATGGACGTTCACGTCGGACGGTCGCTTCGCCGAAGGTGTGTGGACCCGCGATGGCGACAACTGGAGGGTGCAGATCGAGGGCCGTGGCGGCGACACCGGCCGCGACTGCGAATGCATGCTTGTCCGCGTGGGTGCCGACGAGGTCTCGGTGCGCGGGCCGACGACCGGCCTGGCCGCCGGTCTGGCTCCGGCCTGCGACTTCATCCGCATCGCGCGGTAACGGCGACTGGCATGCGGCGATCCCTCGAACTCGTCGCCAACCTGTTTCCTCTCTGGGTTCTCGTGGCGTGCGGGCTCGCGCTGGCCGAGCCCGGGTGGTTCGCCTGGTTTCGCGGCCCCGCGATCGTGGCCGCCCTGGCCGTGATCATGCTCGGCATGGGGATCACGCTGTCGGTCGACGACTTCACGCGGGTGGCCACGCGGCCGCTGGCCGTCGTCACGGGAGTCGTCGCGCAGTTCCTGATCATGCCGGCGGCCGGCTGGTCGGTGGCCACGCTTTTGGATCTGGAGACGCCGCTGGCGGTCGGCCTGATCCTCGTGGCCTGCTGTCCGGGGGGCACGGCCTCGAACGTGGTCACCTACATCGCCCGGGCCGACGTCGCGCTTTCCGTGGTGATGACCGCCTGCTCGACGATGGCGGCGGTGGTCCTCACGCCGCTGCTCACGAAACTCCTTGCCGGCCAGCTCGTCGAGGTCGATGCCCTGGGTCTGGTGGCGTCGACCCTGCAGGTGGTCGTGCTACCGGTCGCGGTCGGAGTGGCCGTCAACAGGTTTGTGCCCAAGGTGGCCGTCGCTGTGCAGCCCCTGGCACCGGTCGTCAGCGTGCTGGCGATCGCGCTGGTCTGCGCGAGCGTGATCGCCCAGAACGCCGCTGCGGTGTGGACGAGCGGTCCGCGGCTGCTCGCCGCAGTGGTGGCCCTCCACGGGATCGGCTTCGGCGTCGGCTACATGTTCGCGAGGGCCTTTGGCTACGACCTGCCGATCTCGAGGACGATCTCGATCGAGGTGGGCATGCAGAACTCGGGGCTCGGCGTCGTGCTCGCCCAGCGGCACTTTCCTGCCGAACCGCTCACCGCCGTGCCCTGCGCGATCTCGAGCGTGGTCCACTCCCTGATCGGCAGCGGGCTTGCCTGCTGGTGGCGGCTCGGTCGCTGACGCCCGAGATGGCGGCTCAGCGCTTCGTCGACTTCGTCGTCGCCATCTGCGGCCGCTTCACGAAATAGACCTTCGGGTCGTCGATGACCCACGGCGTGCTCCACGTGCGGCCGTCGTCCTGGGTGCAGACATTGAAGAAGAACGTCTTCACCCACTCGGTGCGGTAGCCGTAGGGAAACTGGGAGGTGATGTGGTCGTCCATCGTCAACTCGTCCACGCCGGGGCTTGCGAAGTAGTGAACCATGCCATCCGGCGTGAATGACATTCCGAGCGTCCACCAGCCGAGCTGCTCGACCCGCGGCCCGCGGATCTCGCCGCCGTTGCGGCCGCTGCGCACGCGGATGTAGCCGCCGTCTTCCTTGTAACGGCCGTCGTGACTGCTCTCGAAGCACACGAACATGCCCGGCCAATACTCCTCGACGCCAAACTCTCCCTCGTCGGGATGATCGTCGCCGGTGATGATCGCGTGGGTGAAGCACCCGGCGCGGAAGCCGAAGCTCGGACCGCTGCGGTTTTCCCACTGTTCGAAGGGGGGCATGTACACCCTGACGGTGATGCTCGGGCTGTCGCCCACTGACATGCTGCGGCCGCTGTACTTGCCGAGGTTGTAGATCAGGTCGTCCTGCTGCATCTGGTAGGTGACCCGGCCCGGAATGCCGCCGTGGAGCGTCGCGACCAGCAGGCCGTGCTCGCTCCCCTCGAGACCGGGCGCGGGTAGTTCGACCCGCTTGACGACGTCGGGGGTGCCGCGCTTGGGGCCCTCGAACCACCGCCCGTTGGTACTTTTTGCGAGCGGGCCCCGCATGCGTTTGTCCTGCTCCTCCGAACTCTTCGGATGGTTGTAGCGCCAGGCCCACTTCTCGTCCTCGAAGTCATCGACGACGTTCTTGACGAGCGACCCCGTGCCGGGCAGCAGCACCGGCTTCTTGGGAGCGGGCGGCTGGACAGCCGCGGGAACGGTCGCGACCCGCTTCGCCGACTTGGACGTGGTCGATGGGCCGCGACCGCTGGTGCCATCGGCGGCCGTGGCGACCGCGGCGGTAAGGCCGAGGCACGCGGCAGCGAGGGCCACGCGTGCCGAAAGCGAAGCAAGGTGCGGGCGGTGCGACATGATCCAGGGCCTCCGAAACAGCGACGAAACGGAGGGCCACCCCCTCCACCTCGATTGATATCGGACGGAACGACACGCTCGATCGGTACGGTTCCCGGCGACCGGTAATCTCGCCGTCGTGTTGCCGAATCACCCCAGGCCGCCGTGCCTGCGGAAGCGTCCTGCGATCGCCACGTTTCCCATGTTCCCGCGGATCGGGGTCCGACCCTCCCCCACATCGGAGTCGGTCTGGCGTGGCGGCCTCGGAAACGTCATAGGTTCGTCTCCCACGAGCCACGGGGACGGTGATGCACACCTTCTCGAAGCTCGTGCTCCAACCCCCGTGTGCCATGAATATCACACCGCCGCCTTGTCGCCGTTCGTGCGCGGGCTTCCTCGCCACGCTGGCGATCGCCGGGAGTCTTACTCTGACCGCCGGCGCCAACGAGCAGCCCCGCTCGCATCTCGAGCCGGCACGAGGCGTGCCCAGTGGTCCACGGTCGTCGGCGAGTCTCGGTCTCACCCTCTCCCGCGCGTCGGCGGTGCTGCGGCAGCAGTTGGCGGTCAAGCGAGGTGCAGGACTCGTGGTCGAGGCGGTCGCTCCCGAGTCGCCCGCAGCCCGGGCGGGATTTGCCCAGCATGACGTCCTCGTCAAACTCGACGACCAGCTGCTCGTGCTGCCCGAGCAGTTGGACGCGCTGCTCGCGGCGGCGGAGAAGGATGTCCGGCTCGACTGCACGATCATGCGGGCAGGCCGTGAAGTCTCGATTCCACTCGCCGATGGCGGGGTCGGCGCGGCAAGCCGGTCGCCAGGGACGGCGACCCGCGGCGGACTACGTCCAGCTGCCTCGTCACTCGCGCTGGTCCAGCAGAGCATTGCCAGGAACGGACCCGTCGACGCGGGCCGCCTGCGGAGGCTCGCCGACGAGACGCTCGTCCGGCAGGACGCCGATTACCAGATTCGTCTGACCAGCGGCGACGAGAAGACGCTCGTCGTCTCCGATCCGCAGGGCCGGGTCGTGTTCAACGAGTCGATCGACACGCCCGAGGGCCGCAGCCGCATGCCGACGGCGGTCCAGGCCCGCGTCGCCGAGATGGAACGGATGCTCGAGGGTCCCTCGCAGCCGGTCGCTGCGGCAGCGAGCCCACCAGCCACGACACCGAAGCCGGCGGCCCGGGCGGAGATCGGCAGCCTCGACGTCAAGCCGATCGAACTTCGTTAGAGCGCATCCGACTGTGGTGGATCGCGAGGTCGGGGGCGGCAAAAGCCTCCTCGCGGCCTATCGACGCAGCAGACGTCGCGACTCGCCCGCGCGGCGGCCGAGGTTGCCGTAGCGGTGATAGTCGAAGGAGATGCTCTGCTCACGCAGATACCAGAGCAGCTCGATCCGGCCTGCGGCCACGACCGGCACGTCGGCGATCCACTGGCCCGCTGCCGCCGCCGCCCGTCGCAAGCTCGATGCCGGCGGCCCAGACATGCGTCCACTCGTCGAGCGTGTCGTGCCATGCCCGTGGGCACCCCGGCGCGAACGAGGCGAGCACCCGCGCCCCGGTCACCCGCGCGGCAGCCACCCGGGCCACGATGTCGAACCACGAGTCCTGCGGCGTGACCCGCACACAGACCACGGGGAACGGCAGATAGCGGCGGATGTTGTCCTGCCCCAGGAGCCGGAGGTGGTCGTGCTCCCGCGAGAACTCGTCGGCCCATGCGGTATCATAGCTCGCGATCGCGGCCCGCAGCCGCAGTCCCTCGGCGTCGGTGGGCAGCCGTGCGACGAGCGTCGCAAGGTCGACGTTGTCGATCGCATGCGGCGCGGACGGACTGTGCTTGGCCGCATCCCGAAAGTCCATGAACGCCGCCACGTAGTTCGGCCCGCCCGCCTTGAGCCCAGGCCCGACCGCTGATTTCCCCATGCCACCGAATGGCTGCCGAAGCACGATCGCGCCGGTCGTGCCCCGGTTGATATAGAGGTTGCCCGCCCGAACGCCCCGCTTCCACTCGTCGATCTCCCGGTCGTCGAGGCTGTGGATCGCGCTCGTGAGCCCGTAGCCCGTCGCGTTGACGATCTCGATCGCATCGGCGAGTCGCTCGAACCGCATCACGCCGAGCAGCGGCCCGAAAAACTCGGTGAGGTGCGTCGCGCTCCCGGGCGTCACACCATATTTCACGCCCGGCGACCAGAGGTTCGGATTGTCGGGGACCCGCCCTGGCAAGACGGCCCAGGTCTCCGCCGGCTCCAGCGTCTTGAGCGCCTCTTCGAGAAGGCCGGCCGGTGGCCGGACGAGCGGGCCCATCCGCGTGTGCAGGTCATGGGCCGACCCGACGTGCAGGCTTTCGACCGCATCGCAGAGCATTCGCTTGAAGGCCGGGTCATCGTAGACCTCGGCCTCGAGCAGCAGCAGCGAGGTGGCCGAGCACTTCTGGCCACCGTGGCTGAACGCCGAATGCACCACGTGCTTGATCGCCAGCTCACGGTCGCTCATCGCCGTCACGATCGTGGCGTTTTTGCCGCCGGTCTCGGCCGACAGCCGCAGGATCGGCTTCGCGGCGAGCATCGCAAGGGCCGTGTCGGTGCCCCCGGTGAGGATCACGGCCGACACGCCCGCATGCGCCACGAGCCGCGCCCCGGGCCCGGCCCCCGGACAGGGCACGAACTGAAGCACCTGCCGCGACACGCCGGCCCGCCAGAAGCACTGACACAGCTCCCACGCCGTGAGCACGGCGTCGGAGGCGGGCTTGATGATCACGGTGTTGCCTGCGGCGAGCGCAGCCGCGATGCCGCCACAGGGGATCGCGATCGGAAAATTCCACGGCGGCACGACCACGACGACGCCGCACCCTTGTGCCTCGATGCCCGGCAGCTCGTGAAACGACCGGGCACTCGATCGATAGAACTCGACGAAGTCGATCGCCTCCGACACCTCGGGATCGGCTTCCGTAAGCAACTTGCCGCCGTCGAGCAGCGCCACGCGGAGCAGCCGGCCGCGGGCCCGCCGCAGCTCCTGCGCCACCCGCCCGAGCACGGCACTCCGGGCATCGACCGCGAGCGACCGCCAGCCGTCTGGATCGGCCGCTGCACAGGCCACGGCCTCGTCCACCTCGCGATCGGTCGCCACGGCATGACGGCAGAGCACGGCGTGCGGCCGCGACGGATCGCGGCAGACACGGGCCTCCAGCCCGGGCACCTCCCGGCCGGCCACGACGACGGGCACGATGCCATTGGCAAACTCGTCCGGCTCGCCGGCCGTGATCTCGGTCGCCCAGATCCCGTTCTGTTCGAGCGCCCAGTCGGTGTCGGGCTCGTTCTCGAACTCGTGCCACGGCCGCTCCGGCTGCGGCTCGGGGAACGTCTCCGTGCGGCGATCCTGCGGCCGCTGCGGCGCATCCGACACGGGCGTCGTGAACGACTCCCGGAAGCCGCGTTCCAGCAGATTCCAATCGTCGCTGCCCACGGTGAGCCGGAAGGCATGACCCAGGAAATTCTCGGGGCCGGTGTTCTCGTCGAGCCGGCGGATGAGGTAGCCGATCGCGTTCAGAAACTCCTCTTTGCGGCATGCAGGGGCATAGAGGAGGAGCCGCTTCGTGTGGCCGAGCAGGGCCCGCCGCTGATGGTTGGCCATCCCTTCGAGCATCTCGAACTGCACGCGGTCTCCTGCCCCACGGTCGGCCGCGAGCACGAGTCCATAGGCCACGTCGAAGAGGTTGTGCGAGGCGATGCCCACGCGCACGGCCGCGAGGTGGTCGGGCTCGAGAGCGAACCCGAGCATCCGCTTGTAGTTGGAGTCGGTCTCGGCCTTCGTGCGAAACGGAGCCTGCGGCCAATCGTGGAGGGCGGCATCGATCCGCTCCATCTCCATGTTGGCACCCTTCACGATCCGGATCGTCACGGGCGATCCGCCGCCCGCCACCCGCTCCCGCGCCCAGGTGGTGATCCGCCGCTGCCAGCAGAACGAGTCGGGAACGTAGGCCTGGAGCGCAATCCCGGCCTGCACACGCCCGAGTCCCGGCCGCGTGAGCGTCCGCATGAAGGCCTCGGCCGTCAGCGAGAGATCGCGATACTCCTCCATGTCGAGGTACACGAACTTGTTCCCCCGCGCGGCGGCACGGTAGAGCAGCTCCAGGCGATCGCAGAGCCGGCCGAGCGTGTGCTCGCGGGCGATCGGCATGATCTGCGAGTCGAGCGTCGAGATCTTCACCGACAGCACCTCGACGTCCGGCGACTGGAGTGCCGCCAGATACTTCTCGAGCCGCTGCCGCGCCTCCTCTTCACCGAGCAGCGCCTCGCCGAGAAAGTTGACGTTCATCCGCAGCCCCTGCCGGCGGCGGGCGGCGAGGTGCTCGTGGAGCAGTTCGGGCTCGGCCGGCAAAACGACGTTCGCCGTCTCATGCCGCAGATGCTCCTTCACGAGCGGCACCGTCACCGACGGCAGCCAGTCGCCGAACGTCTGAAAGCCGAGCAGCAGCGCCTGATCGAGCGGGCTAAAAAACCGCGGAATCCCCTGCACGTCGAGGATGTGCGTGAACTGCTCGGCGGTGCGGGCGGCTGCATGCGACCGAAACGCCTGATCGGTGAGCTCGACGAGCGTCGCCTTGTCGGCCGGATTGCGAAGCATCCGATCGAGCTCGGCCTGCTGCCGCCGTTCAGCCGCCGACTGCAGCTTCACGGCCTCCCGCTGAAGCTCGGCCGCAAGGGCCACGGCGGCATCGATGAGTTCGGGAGTGTCGGACAACGCCATGAATAGGTTCCGTGGGTGTGCGAGGCAGTGTACTCAGGTCAGCAGTTGTTTTGACGCCGCATCGTGCTCGACGGTCAACGGGCTGCGCACGCAGACATACGCACCCGCTCTTGCATGGGCTGAGTCCACCGCATCCCGCCGTTTATCTCACGCATGAGCGGAATCTCGCGCGCAATCCCTGTGCAGCCTCATACCTGGAGGAATGCGCATGGGAGCATTGGCGGCAAGGTGTGTTTCGAAATACCCTCGAAAATCGCGGAAATCGTTCGACTCGCCACCCCAGAGAAACACCATGACATCGATGCCCACGCCGCATGGCTTTTGTCGTACCGTCCTGCGTGGGCTGCCGGCGGGCTTGCTCGTCGTCACTGCGTCCGTCGCAGTTGGCGCTGAGCGTTGGGAACAGCCGGCAGAGCGGATGCCTATTGCGAGCGAGACGGCGGCCGATGGCACAGCCGCTGCGGGACTGCGGCGCTTTGCCGCGCCCGCTGGTTTCCACATCGAACGATTGTTCGTGGTGCCGAAGGAGGAACTCGGTTCGTGGGTCTGCCTCGCCACCGATCCGCAGGGCCGGCTCATCGCCAGCGATGAGAGCAACAAGGGGCTGGTACGGATCACCCCAGCGCCGCTCGATGGATCGAAGCCGACCGTCGTCGAGCGAATCCCCGCCACGATCAGCGGCGCCCAAGGTCTGCTCTGGGCCTTCGACGCCCTCTACGTCGTCTGCAACAACGGCCCGGACAGCGGCCTCTACCGCGTGAGCGATCCTCAAGGTGATGACACGCTCGACGCGGTCGAGAAACTGCGGGCCTTCGACGGCCGGGGCGAGCACGGCCCCCACGCCATCCGTCTCTCCCCCGACGGCACGAAGCTTTTCGTGATCTGCGGCAACCACACGAAGCTCCCCTTCGCCCTGAAAAACCTCACCCCGCCGCAGACCATGGGAGGTATTCGCCCGAACCAGCGGCGGGTCGAACTGCCCGCCGACGGCACGAGCCGGCTGCCGGCGAACTGGGACGAGGATCAGATCATCACGCGGCTCTGGGACGCCAGCGGCCACGCCACGGGCATCCTCGCACCGGGCGGCTACGTGGCGAGCACCGATCGCGACGGCAAGACCTGGGAGATCTTCACTGCCGGCTACCGCAATCCCTACGACTTCGCGTTCGACGCCGACGGCGAGATGTTCGTCTACGACGCCGACATGGAGTGGGACGTCGGCCTGCCCTGGTATCGCCCCACGCGGGTGAACCACGCCACGAGCGGCAGTGAACTCGGCTGGCGGTCGGGCTCGGGCAAGTGGGCCCCTGCTTTCCCCGACAGCCTGCCGGCGTGCGTCAACATCGGGCCCGGATCCCCCGTGGGCGTCACGTTCGGCCACGGCGCGAAGTTCCCGGCGAAGTACCAGAAGGCGCTCTACATCTGCGACTGGACGTTCGCCACGATGTATGCAATTCACATCGAACCCGATGGCGCGAGCTATAAAGCCACGAAGGAAGAGTTCGTGGCCCGCAACGGCCTGCCGCTGACCGACGTGACGATCGGCGGCGACGGCGCGATGTACTTCACCGTCGGCGGCCGCGGCACGCAGAGCGAGTTGTTCCGCGTGACGTACGTCGGCAAGGAATCGACCGAGCCGGCCAACGCCAAGGACGAGGCCGGCGCCGAGTTGCGAGCGCTGCGCCGTTCGATCGAAGAGTATCACAAGGCCGATGTCGCCGATCCGTCGAAGGCGGCGGCGTTTCTCGTACCGCACCTCGCTCACGCCGATCGGCACATTCGCTACGCCGCGCGCGTGGCTCTCGAACGCCTGCCGCTTTCCGTCTGGCAAGACACGGTGCTCGGTTCGAGCGATCCGGAAACAGTGATCACCGGCGTCTGCGGTCTGGCCCGACAAGCCGACAAGCCGGCGCAGCCGCAACTGCTTGCCGCGCTCGACAAGCTCGACTACGCCAAGCTCAGCGAGTTCCAACAGCTCGAGTATCTGCGTACTTACCAGCTCGTGTTCATCCGCCTCGGCATTCCGGAAGAGACGGTCCGCGTCGAACTCGGCAAGAAGTTCGATGGCCTGTTTCCCGGCCAGTCGACCGCGCACGATCAACAGCTCGCCATTTTGATGGTGGCGCTCGAATCGCCGCTGGCCGCGACGAAGCTTGTGCCGCTGCTCGCTAAGGACGGGACCAAGACGACGGAGGTGTCGACCGATGCGTTGGCTCGCAACAAGGGCTACGGCGGCGCCGTGGCGACG
>JAIOPD010000091.1 GCA_021414115.1 Planctomycetia bacterium | reverse complement strand
ATTCAAGTGTGGGTCAACCAAGGCATGTACGAGGAGACTGGCGATGGCGCTGATGCCCAAGAGGGTCAAGCACCGAAAAAGCCAAAGAGGTCGTATAAGAGGTGACGCCTCTCGCGGGAATCGCGTCGTCTTCGGCGATTTCGGTCTTCAGGCCGAACAGCCGGGGTGGCTCCCCGCGGCGACCATCGAGGCTGGCCGTATTGCGGCCCAGCAATACCTCCGCACGGAGGGAAGGCTGTACGTGCGCGTATTCCCCCACAAGTCGATCACATCAATCCCGCTCGAAACCCGCATGGGTAAGGGCAAGGGTGAACCTGAGTATTGGGCTGCGGTGATCAAGCCGGGCATGATCCTCTACGAGATCGGCGGCGTCGCCGAGGATGCCGCTCGGATGTGCCTGGCACGGCTGGCGCACAAAATGCCGGTGCGTGTGCGGTTCGTAAAGCGTCGGGTGATGTAAGGAAAGAGACACGATGGCCAAGGTCAAAGAGTTACGGGACATGGGCGACGAGCAGATCCGGCTCGTCTGGAAGGACGCTGCGGAAACGCTTTTCCGCCTGCGAATCCAGGCGCAGACGGAGAAGATCGCCGCACCGTCCGAGATGAAGAAGCATCGGCGCACGATCGCTCGTTGCCAGACGATCCTGTCGCAGCGTGGCACGTTGAACCCTGCTCCAGCGGCCGTCGCGGCCGATGAAACGCCGCGGCATGAGAAGCACGCCAAGAAGCACCACCCCAGCGGTCGGGCCAAGTTGAAGCCGCCCGGCAAGGAAGGCGTCCTGCCCAAGCGAACCTTTAAAAAGCGAACGCAGAGCGGCACCTAGCCCGCTCCTAAGACATCAGAACCAAAGCCATCCAGGAACGAGGACATGCCGAAGCGAGTGGAAACGGGTACCGTGACGAGCGACGCCGCGAGCAAGACGCGGCGGGTGGAGATTCCACGCATCGTGCGGCATCCGAAGTACGGTCGGATTCTTCACCGCCGGACGGTCTGCCATGTGCACGATGAAAACGACGAGTCGCACAATGGCGATCTTGTCGAGATCGTTGAGTGCCGGCCGCGAAGCCGGTTGAAGCGTTGGGAACTCCTGCGTGTCGTGAAGAAGAGCACGGCCGTTGACGTGGCGTCGCTGCGCAGCGGGGCGCGGGCCACCCAGCTCAGGGAAACCGCGGCGAAGGCCGAGGCGGCCGCAGCTACCGGTAGTGCCGTTGCGACGGAAGGACGGGCGACATGATCCAAATGCAGACGCGACTCGCCGTCGCGGACAATACGGGCGCGAAGGAAGTGATGTGCTTCAAGGTGCTGGGCGGGAGCCGCAAGCGGACCGCCGGCCTGGGCGACGTCATCGTCTGCAGCGTCAAGAGCGTGATTCCAGGTAGTGAAGTGAAGAAGAAGGCGGTCGTGAAGGCCGTGATCGTCCGGGTCAAGAAGCCGACGCGTCGAGACGACGGCAGCTACGTCCGCTTTGATACCAACGCCTGCGTGATCATCGACAACGAAAAGAATCCCAAAGGAACGCGGATCTTCGGGGCGGTGGCCCGTGAACTTCGCGACCGCAACTTCATGAAGATCGTCAGTCTGGCGAGCGAGGTGGTGTGATGTTGATCCGATCAGGCGATACCGTCGAGGTGCGAACGGGCAATGCGAAGGGCACCCGCGCCAAGGTGCTGTCGGTGCTTCCCGAGAAGGAGGGCTGCCAGCGGATCGTGGTGGAGGGTGTGAATCGCGTCTACCGCCACATTCGTCGGAGCCAGAAAAATCCCCAGGGTGGCCGGCTCAGCAAGGAGATGCCGATCGACGTGTCGAACGTGCTCGTCGTCTGCACGGCGTGCGACAAGGCGACCCGGCTCGGTGCGAAGGTTTCGGCGGACGGCGGCAAGACTCGTGTCTGTCGCAAGTGCGGTGCCGATCTCGGAACGCTGAAGCGTGCCCGGGTCAAGGCGGCCGGCGGCTGATTCGGAAACCACCAAAACACGATTGACTAACGAATAGGGAATCCTTCAAGGATCGTTTGCGATGGCGAAGAAGAGCAAGTCAGTAGAAGCGGCATCGGTGGAGCCGGTGGGCACGCCGCGTATGCTCGAGCACTACGTCACAAACGTGCGGCCGCAGTTGGCCAAGGCTCTTGGCACCAGCAATCCCCATGCGATTCCGAAGCTCGAAAAGATCGTGGTGAACATGGGCGTGGGCGCGGCCGTGACGGAGAAGAAGTTTCTCGAGGAGGCGCTCGGGGCACTCGCGCAGATCAGCGGACAGAAGCCGATCGCGACGATCTCCAAGGCTGCCGTAGCCGGGTTCAAGCTTCGTGAAAATCTCCCCATCGGATGCAAGGTCACGCTCCGAGGCCGGCGGATGTATGAGTTTCTCGACCGTCTCGTGTCGGTGGCCCTGCCGCGGGTGCGCGACTTCCGCGGCCTGTCGAGCACGGCGTTCGACGGGCACGGCAACTACAGCCTCGGCCTTTCCGAGCAGATGGTGTTTCCGGAGATCAATCCCGACAAATACACCCGCCCCCAGGGGATGAACATCACGTTCGTGACGTCGGCTCGCAGCGACGATGACGCGAGGCAGTTCCTCGTCGCCATGGGCATGCCTCTCAAGAAGGAAGGGGACGCCGCGGCGTAGCGGCAATCCCGTGCCCGCACCGCGGGCGCTCCAATCACACGGCTCGACGATGAATTCGGACCAGTCCCGCAGCACGCACTGAAGAACCATGGCAAGCAAATCCAAGATCGCGGCGGCGAAGCGCAAGCCCAAGTACTCCTCGCGGATCGTCCGCCGCTGCATGCTCTGCGGCCGGCCGCGGGCCGTCTACCGCAAGTTCGGCACCTGCCGCATCTGTTTCCGGAAGCTGGCCGATCAAGGGCTGATTCCGGGCGTCAAAAAGGCGAGCTGGTAAGCGGTTTTCGCGCCACGCCGAACACACGATCAAACAACGACCTGCGACGAGCGAGATTTAAGAGGGCCCAGTTGACATGATGACCGACCCGATCGCCGACATGCTGACCCGCATTCGCAACGCGGTGCGTGTGGAACGCGCCACCGTCGATGTGCCGAGCTCGAAGGTGAAGCGTGGCCTGGCGGAAGTGCTCAAGCGCGAAGGCTTCATCTGGGAGTGGCGGGAAGTCGAGGCCGACCCCGTTCCCCACATTCAGTTGGATTTGAAATATGGTCCGAACGGCGAGCGACTGATTCGGCATATCCGTCGCGTCAGCACCCCTGGTCGCCGGGTCTACAGTCGGTCGGCTCGGTTGCGGCCGGTGCTCGGCGGTCTGGGCATCTCGATCCTCTCCACCTCGAGCGGCGTGGTGAGCGACCGCGAGGCACGGCAGAAGAAACTCGGTGGCGAAGTCCTCTGTGAGCTCTGGTAGTCCGAAAGGTCAGGCAGGCGATGTCCCGCATTGGTAAAAATCCGGTTTCGATCCCCAAGGGCGTCAAGGCAGCCGTGTCTGGCGGCGCGCTTAAGGTGGAGGGTCCGCTGGGCAAGCTGGAGCAACCCATTCATCCGTCCGTCGCGGTGGAGGTCGACTCGGCTGCGAGTGAAATCAAGGTCACGCGTGACGGGGACGGTCGCCTCGCCCGGTCGGTGCATGGGCTCACTCGTGCCCTCACGGCGAACATGGTCGAGGGTGTTTCGAAGGGCTTTGAAAAGAAGCTCGAGATCGTAGGCGTGGGTTACCTCGCCGCGATTCAAAAGAACGTTCTGCAACTGCGAGTGGGCTTTGCCAACGAACTCCAGGTCGAAATCCCCGCCGGTTTGAACGTGACCTGCCCGGATCAGACACACATCACGATCAAGGGCATCGACAAGCAACTCGTCGGCCAGTTTGCGGCCGAGGTGCGGTCGCTGCGGAAACCCGAGCCCTACAAGGGCAAGGGCATCCGGTACGAGAACGAGCAGGTCCGCCGCAAGGCCGGCAAGGCCGTCACGAAGTAAAGGCATCAGCAATGGATCATTCACGAACGATTCTCAGGCAGCGTGAACGGCGTCGGTTCCGCGTCCGTCGCTCCATTCGGGGCACGACCGAAAGACCGCGACTCACCGTTTTTCGCTCTCACAAGCACATCTCCGCGCAGATCGTCGATGACTCGACCGGACGGACGCTGGCCTCGGCGAGTTCCACCGACAAGTCGCTGCGGGACGGGCTCGGTTTTGGCGGCAACAAGCAGGCGGCCGAGGCCATCGGTAAGGCAGTGGCCGAGCGTGCAAAGGCTGCCGGCGTGAAGCAGGTCTGCTTCGATCGTGGTTCGTTCCGCTATCACGGGCGGGTGGCGGCACTCGCCGATGCGGCCCGTGCAGCCGGGCTCGAGTTCTGATTCAACGTCCGAGAACAGGGTTAGATCAACGGAGGCAGTTCCTCGTGTCCACTGGCAAAGAATCCCGCTCCGGCGAGTTCGCCGAGAAGGTTGTAAAGGTCCGTCGCTGTGCGACCGTCGTGAAGGGCGGTCGCCGCTTCAGCTTCGCGGGGCTCGTCGTGGTGGGGAACGGACGGGGCAAGGTCGGCTGCGGCTACGCCAAGGCCAACGAAGTGCCGCCGGCGGTCGAGAAGGCCATCAAGGACGGCATGAAGAACCTGATCGAAGTGCCGGTCGAAGCGGGCACCATTCCGCACCGCGTGGAGGGATGCTACGAGACGGCGAAGGTCATCATGCTGCCGGCCGGTCCGGGAACGGGCATCATCGCCGGGGCCGCGGTTCGCGCGGTCTGCGAATCGGCAGGCATCCGCGACGTGTTGACGAAGGCCCACGGCTCCACCAACCCGGTTAACCTGGTCAAGGCTGCGATCGAGGGACTCAAGCAACTGCGGACCAAGGCGGAAGTCGAGCGGTTGCGCGGCGTGACCCTCTCCTGAACAGCGACTCACCGAATCACGGGCCATCCCTCAGCGGTCCATCTCAAGGCAAACGGTCATGAAACTCAACGACGTCAACAAGGGCATCCATAAGCACAGCAGGCGTCTCCGCGTGGGCCGCGGGCCGGGTTCGGGCCGTGGCCGTACCGCCGGACGTGGCAATAAGGGACAGGGACAGCTTGCCGGCTGGGCGGCCGCCTCGATCTTCGAAGGCGGCGGCACGCCCCTCATTCGCCGCATCCCCAAGCGTGGTTTCCACAACCGCCACGGGCTGATCGTGAAGGGCGTGAACGTCTCGCGACTGGAGGAGGCCTTCGCCGCAGGAAGCGATGTCACCCCGCAAACACTGCGGTCTTCCGGGGTCGCCAAGGGCATCTGGCAGCAGATCAAGATCCTTGGAGAGGGTGAGATTTCGAAAGCCCTCAAAGTCTCGGCCCACCATTTCAGCGAGCAGGCCAAGGCGAAGATTCTTGCGGCCGGTGGTACGGTGTCGGAGCTTCCCGGTCCCGCCCCGCTGATTCGCAAGACAAAGAAGGCATCGCGGAAAAAGCCTGCCGGCGGTTAGTGTATGGGCTCCTGATTGCAGCGTCACTCGGAGGAGTCCACCGCCGTGCTCGAGAAACTTCGCGTCATCTTCACGATTCCCGAACTGCGGCAGAAGATTCTGCTGACGCTCGGACTGCTCGCGATCTATCGGGTCGGCTGGCAAGTGCCGCTGCCGATCATCGACGCGAACGTGATGAATCAGTTCGCGAAGGAAACCGGTGGCATCGGCGAACTCCTGCGGACCGTCGCCGTTTTCTCGGCGAGCCAGTTGTCGCAGGCCACGATTTTCGGCCTCGGCATCATGCCGTACATCTCGGCGTCGATCATCTTCCAGTTGCTCGGCACCGTCTGGCCGCCCCTCGAACGTCTGCAAAAGGAGGGCGAGGCCGGCCGGAAAAAGATCAACGAATACACCCGCTATGCCACGGTCGTGATCTGCGTCGTGCAGAGTTGGGCCTACGTGGCCTTTCTTGCCTCACAGCGGGTTGGCGAACAGTCGCTCATCTCGCCGGCGTTCCTCGTCGACGGTCGGCTGCCGATTTCTTGGCAGTTCGTGGCGGTCATGACGATGACCGCGGGAACGATTTTCCTGATGTGGCTCGGAGAGCAGATCGACGAATTCGGGATCGGCAATGGCATCAGCCTGCTGATCATGGCGGGCATTCTCGCGGGCATGCCCAGCGCCCTGGTCGAGCTCGGGAGCGATACGACCTGGGAACTCGGTGGCGGTGGCGGCAAGATGGGCGTGGAAACACTGCTGGTGCTCGCGGCCCTGTTCGTCGGCGTGGTGGCGGGAGTCGTGTTCATGACGCAGGGGCAGCGGCGGATTCCCACCCAGAGTGCGAAGCACGTTCGCGGTCGCCGGGTCTACGGTGGCACGCGGCAATACCTGCCGCTGCGGGTCAATCAGGCGGGCGTGATGCCGATCATCTTCGCCAGTTCGCTTCTGCTCTTCCCGCAGTTGCTTTTCCAGTATCTCAGCAACGCGTTTCCGACCAGCGATGTGCTTCGTGCGCTGCACGACTCGTTCATGCGGGGACAGTCGTATCTCTACAACATCTGTTACATCGCGCTCATCTACTTTTTCTGCTACTTCTGGACCGCCATCACCTTCAATCCCAAGGAGATGGCCGACAACCTCAAGAACTTCGGCGCGTTCATTCCCGGCTATCGTCCGGGCAAGCGCACGGCCGATTATCTCGAGCGGGTCATGGAGCGGATCACCTATGTCGGGGCGGGCTTTCTCTCGCTCGTCGCCGTGATCCCCACGATCGTGGGCGGGGCACTGGGAATTCCGGCACAGATCGCGAGTTTCTATGGTGGCACCGGGTTGTTGATCGCCGTGAGCGTGGCGTTTGACCTCGTCCAGAAGATCGACAGCCATCTCGTGATGCGGAACTACAGCGGTCTCTTGGAGAAAAGCTGAACGGATCACGGTCGGCCGGCGCCGGGAGGCATCGGCTGAGGCTTCACGCGCGGCCGTCGAGCCGTCCGACCAGCCCTTCCGTCAGCGATGTGGGCCAGCCATGCGGATCATCCTGATCGGTCCACCGGGAGCCGGAAAAGGCACGCAGTGCCAGCGGCTGGTGGAGTTCCTCAAGGTGCCCCACCTCTCGACCGGCGAGATGCTGCGTGCCGAGGTGCGTTCGCGAACACCGGCCGGCATCGAGGCCGCCAGTTTCATGGAACAGGGTCGGTTGGTGCCCGACCCGATCATCGTCGGCATGGTGAGCCGGCGACTCCAGGCGCCCGACTGTCGCTCCGGTTGCCTGCTCGACGGTTTCCCCCGAACGCTGCCGCAGGCCGAGACACTCGACGACCTTCTCGAGCGACGGGCGATGAGCGTCGACGGGGTGATCGAACTGGCCGTGCCCCGCGACGAACTGGTGCGCCGGATGCTCGCCCGCAAGCGGGAGGACGACGACCCGGAGATCTTCTCGAAGAGGATCACGAGTTTCGAGGTGCAGACCGCACCGTTGCTCGACTACTACCTGAGGCAGGGCAAGCTCGCCTCGATCGACGGGCTCGGGACCGCGGAAGAGATTTTCACCCGCGTCAAGGCCGCGGTGCGGCGGTTTGAGAGAAGCAGCCATACCCGATAATGGGTCTTCGATCGGCGGTCGCCCGGGCACGTCCCGGCGGTATACTTCGCGTGACTGGGTCGGTTTTGTTTTCGTTCCCCGGTGAGTGTTGTCGTGGTGAATCTTCGGTCCCCGCGTGAAATCGCTCTGATGCGCCGCTCCGGTCTCGTTGTCTGGGGCGCCCACCAGCTCGCCAGATCGATGGTGAAGCCCGGCGTCACCACGGGCGAGATTGATGCCGCGGTGGAGAAGTTTTTTCTCGATCACGGCGCTGTGCCACTCTTCAAGGGTGTTCCCGGCAAGGTTCCGTTTCCGGCCGTGTGTTGCATCTCGGTGAATGACGAGGTCGTTCACGGCATTCCGGGGCCGAGGCAGCTGCGGCCCGGCGACGTGGTCAGCATCGACACCGGATGCAGCGTTGGCGGCTGGTGTGGCGACTCGGCTGTCACGCATCCCGTCGGCGAGGTCGAAGCCGACGTGCAGCGGTTGCTCGACTGTACGTCGGGCGTGCTGGCCTTGGCGATCGAACTGATGGCCAGTCGGAGCCGCTGGAGCGACGTCGCCACCGAGATGGCAAAGTTTGTGCGGGATCACGGATTTTCGGTCGTCGAGAACTTCGTGGGGCACGGCATCGGCCGCAGCATGCACGAGGATCCGCAGGTGCCGAACTTTTGCACGCCGGCGTTCCGCAAAAACCATGACTTCGAGCTGGAGCCCGGCCTGGTGGTCGCCGTGGAGCCGATGGTGAACATGGGCTCGAAAAAGGTGCGGGCGCTGCCGGATTACTGGACCCAATCGACCGTGGACGGCCGGCCCAGCGCCCATTTCGAACACACGGTGGCGATCACGGAAAGCGGTCCAAAGGTGCTCACCGCACCTCCGGCCGCAGGTGAGCAACTGGATCCGGCCGGATCGGCCGCGTAATTCACTCCAGAGGCCGGTCCGAGCTGGGAAAAACGCGGACTCCACGGGAATCCGGCTACCCCCTTGTGACGGTCGAAACGGGGTTTTATAGTTTGTGGCTCGGTTGGTGTCACTCCGTCAGTCTCAGGCCTCACGGCCGTCGTCACGAGTTCGTCCATGAAGGTTCGCGCCAGCGTCCGTCGCATGTGTGAGAAGTGCAAGATCGTTCGACGCCGTGGCGTCGTGTTCGTGGTCTGCGCTGACCCGCGGCACAAGCAGCGGCAGGGGTGACGGATGTTCGTGGGCGATGCCGGTGGCCGACCGTGGTCGGCACAGCCGAGTGAGGCCATCGTTGATGACGGTCTCGCATGGGTTGGTGATGTCTCCGTGCGATCGTGCCTGATTGGAAATGCCTGAGTGCGACACCTGCCGAAAACCGCGTCTGCAACAAACAGCACTGTCCCTAGCCACCGCGAATCGGAAAGCAAGCCATGCCGCGTCTGATGGGCGTCGACATCCCCTCCGAGAAGAAGACCATCTACTCCTTACAGTATCTGTACGGAGTCGGAGCACGGGTCGCGCGTGAACTCTGTCACAAGGCGGGCGTCGATCCGCTCGGGCGGGCTCGAGACCTGCACGAGGACGAGTTGGCGCGTCTCGCAGCTCTGCTCGACAAGGACTACACCGTCGAGGGGCAGTTGCGGCGGCAGGTGTCCCAAAACATCTCCCGGCTCAAGGACATCGGCAGCTATCGCGGCCTGCGGCATCGCCGCGGACTGCCTGTGCGCGGTCAGCGAACCCGGACGAATGCCCGCACCCGCAAGGGCCCGAAGAAGACGGTGGCCGGCAAGAAGGGCGTCAAGGACCTCAAGTAGCCTTGGCGTTGCCTCCACGCCGAAGCGTGGTTTTCGTTCTTATTTTCCCCGATTACGACCCTGAGTTCCGACGCGAGATCAACGAGCATGTCGAAGGTTGCCAAGACGAAGAAGAAGAGCGTGACGGCGGGCATCGCCTACATCGTCGCGAGTTTCAACAACACGACCGTCACGATCACCGACACCCGCGGCGATACGCTCTGCTGGGCGAGCGGTGGCACGTGTGGGTTCAAGGGGAGTCGCAAGGGCACTCCGTTCGCCGGGCAGTGTGCCGCCCAGCAGGCTGCGGAAAAGGCCGCGAAATTCGGTGTCAAGGAACTGGAAGTCCGGGTCAAGGGGCCGGGGAGCGGTCGGGAAAGTGCGATCACCGCCCTGCAGGCCGCCGGCATGAACGTCCGCAGCATCGAAGACGTCACCCCGCTGCCTCACAACGGCTGTCGGCCCCCCAAGAAGCGTCGCGTCTGATCGCCGCGCTCCCAGTCAACGAAACATTTCCTTCCTCCTTTTTCCTGCAAGCGAACGCCACCATGGGACGTATTACCGGACCTGTCTGCCGCCTCTGTCGCCGCGACGGACTCAAGCTGTTTCTCAAGGGGAGCCGCTGCGACACCCCGAAGTGCGCCATCGAGCGTCGCCCCACGCCTCCGGGCATGGTGCAGAAGCGGCGGAGCAAGCCGACGGATTACGGTCTGCATCTTCGCGAGAAGCAGAAGGTCAAGCACTATTATGGAGTGCTCGAGGCGCAGTTTCGCACCTATTTCGCCCGTGCCGCGAAGGGCAAGGGCAATACCGGCGAGACACTGATGTCATTGCTCGAGCGCCGGCTCGACAATGTCATTCATCGCCTCGGCTTCGCGCCTTCGAGGGCGGCTGCCCGCCAGGTGGTGCTGCACGGCCACATCACGGTCAACGGTCGCCGGGTCGACGTGCCCAGTTACCAGGTGAAGGCCGGTGACCTCGTGCGGGTGAAGAATCGGGCGAAGAGCCTGCAACTCGTGCATGCTGCGCTCGCCGAGTTCCGCCGCGACGTGCCCGACTTTCTCTCGCGTGCCGACGGGGCGATTCCCGAGGCTCGCATCGATCGGCTGCCTGCGGCGGAGGACGTGTCTATCCCCGTGCAGGCCAACCTGATCATCGAACTTTGTTCCAAGTGATTTTCCAAGGAGTTTCGCATGCATATCCGCTGGCGTGGTCTCGAGCTGCCCGGTGCGGTCACTGCCGACCCCAAGACGCTGACGTCGACGTACGGCAAGTTCACCGCAGAGCCGTTCGAGCGGGGTTTTGGCACGACGGTGGGCAATAGCCTGCGGCGCGTGCTCTTGTCGAGTCTCGAGGGAAGCGCCGTCACGCAGATCAAGCTGGCGGGCTCGCTCCACGAGTTCACGACGATCAAGGGCGTGCTCGAGGACGTGACCGACATCGTGCTCGCGATCAAGAGCCTTGTGGTGAAGAACCACAGCGACTCGACTCGCGTGTTGCGTGTCGAGAAGAGCACCCGTGGTCCGATCACGGGTGCCGACATCCAGACCGACGAGGCGGTGGAGATCGTCAACAAGGACCTCGTGCTGGCGACCTTGACCGACGACGTGCCCTTCGAACTCGAGATGGTCGTGGAGAACGGCCGGGGTTACGTCCCGTCGGGCGAGCAGAGCCAGGCCTCGCAGGAAATCGGGATCATTCCGGTTGATGCGGTCTTCAGTCCGGTTACCCGGGTCAAGTACGAGGTCGAAGAGACCCGCGTCGGCCAAAAGACCAACTACGACAAGCTGACGATGGAGATCTGGACCAACGGCACCGTCACTCCGGAAATGGCGCTCGTCGAAGCGGCCAAGATTCTGCGGAAGCACCTCAATCCGTTCGTGGGCTACACCAAGCCAGGTCCCGGCGTGCCCTTGCCGGGCGCCGCCAGCCTGTTTGCCGTGGAGGCTCCGCTGGAGAGCCGCTTGGGCATGCTCGTTTCGGACCTGCGGATGTCGTTGCGTGCGAACAACTGCCTCCACGAGGCGGGCATCGAATCGCTTCGGGATCTCGTGTCGCGGTCCCGCGAGGAACTGCTCGAGGTGCGGAACTTCGGCGAGACCACGCTGCAGGAGATCGAGGAGAAACTTCGGGAATTGGGGCTCCATCTCGGGATGGACGTCCCTGCCGGAGCGAATGCCTGACCGGCGGGCCGTTGAGGCCGCCGTCATCGCCACCACAAGCATCGAGAGACATTCAAGGAATCCGCCATGCGTCATCGTCGAAAGGGTCGTGTTCTCGGTCGGAGCCCCTCGCATCAGCGGGCGCTGCTCCGCAATCTCGCGTCGGCGCTGATGCTCACCGAGCGGGAGGTGGAGGCGGGTGAAGTCGGGGCGGCCAAGGTGCGCGGCCGGATCGTGACCACCGTGGCGAAGGCCAAGGAGGTGCGGCCGCTCGTGGAGCGGTGTATCACCGTGGCCAAGCACGGACTCGTGGCGGCCCAACGGGCAGCCCAGTTCGGCACGTCGGCGGAGCGCGACTCGGCGGCTTGGAAGCAGTGGCGGACGGGTGACCAGTGGAATCAGTGGGCCCGCGCCATGGCGCCGGCCGTGAAGGCCCGCCGCCGGGTTGTTCAACTTCTGGGCGACAAGCAAGCAGCTCGGATCCTGTTCGAAAAGATTGCACCCCGGTTCACGGATCGTCCTGGTGGCTACACGCGGATCCTCAAGCTGGCGACGCCCCGTTTGGGAGACGCCGGCCCCCGGGCCATCCTCGAGTTCGTCGGTCCCGAGAGTGCGAGCGGGTCGCAAAAGCCGCGGGTCGAATCGGCCAGGCCGGTTGCGACCTGACGCCGACGTTCGCGGATTCGCCGCATGACATCGAGCCGCAGAAGGCTGGACCCCGAGGGGGCCTGGCTTCGGGAATAGGCTGGGGCGTTGTCGCCGAATACAATCCGTCCGTGCGGAGGATTTCGGCTTTCCCGACCTCGGAGGGCGTCATGCGCAGCCGGCTGACCATGCTTTTTCAGGTGGTGGCGATCTTTGCTTCGGCGGCGGCTGTCGCCGCCGAGAGCGGTGTCGCGGATCACTACGGGATTCCGCAGGTCAAGTTCATCAACGAGCAGATCTCGTCCGGATGGACGGAGTCGGGGCTTCAGCCGTCCCCGGCCGCCACGGAAGGGGAGTGGTGCCGTCGCGTGCACCTCGACCTGATCGGGCGGATTCCCAGTGCCAAGGAACTCCATCAGTTCCTGACGGATTCATCCCCCACCAAGCGGCCCGATCTTGTGTCGCGATTGCTCGGCGACGACTACACCGACGAGTACGCCCGTCATTGGACCGATGTTTGGACGACCGTTCTCATCGGTCGCGATGTGACCAACGAACGGGTCAATCGTCCGGGTATGCGGCAGTATCTGCGTCGCACGTTCTCCAAGAATCTTCAGTACGACCGGTTCATGGAGGAACTCGTCACCGCCGTCGGAACCAACGCCAATCGGAAAAACATCGACGGCTTCAACGGCGCGACCAACTTCCTCAGCGGAAAGATGGAGGAGATGGGGGTCGAAAACGGCGTGCAGGCCACGGCCAAGACGGCGCAGATCTTTCTCGGCCTCCAGGTGCAGTGCACGCAGTGCCATAATCATCCGTTCAACAAGGGCAAGCAAAATCAGTTCTGGGAGTTGAACGCATTTTTCCGGCAGACCCGCGCGCTGCGGCGGTTCGAGGAGTCGCAGGATGTCCAGTGGGTCGAGCTCGTCGACGAGGACTTCGCCGGCGAAGGGGGCAATCCCGAGGAGGCGGAACTGTATTACGAACTCCGCAACGGGCTCATGAAGGTCGCCTATCCGGTGTTCGTCGATGGGACCGAGGTTGCCAAGAGCGGGTATCTGCCCGCGAAGATGGAGGATGGCACGGCGTATGGTGTGCATCGGCGCAAGGAGCTTGCGCAGTTGATCAAGGCGAGCCCGTTTTTTCCGAAGGCGATCGTTAATCGGATGTGGGGGCATTTCTTCGGGTACGGTTTCACGAAGCCCGTCGACGATCTCGGCGAGCACAATCCGCCCTCTCACCCGGAGCTGCTCGACGGCCTGGCGGAGCGTTTTCGCGAACAGAGTTTCGATCTCAAGGAACTCGCCCGCTGGCTGGTCCTCTCCAAGCCCTACGCCGTCTCCAGCCGATCCACCGCCGCCAACGTCCGCGACGATCCGGCCCTCGGCGAGAAGCCCAAGTTCACCCACTTCTATCTGCGGCAGATGCAGGCCGAGGAGTTGTATGAATCGCTGTTGACCGCCACCGAGGCCGGTCAGGCGGCGCGGGGCGAGGAGGCGGCGAAGAAGAAAGACGCGTGGCTCGCGCAGTTCATCATCGCCTTCGGCACCGACGAAGGGGACGACGCGACGACCTTCAACGGCTCGATCCCGCAGGTCCTGATGATGTTCAACGGCGAAATGGTCAAGGAAGCTGTCTCGACGGGCAAGGGCGGGTTTCTCGACAAGGTCGCCGGCAGTTCCATGAACAACGGTGCCAAGATCGACACGCTCTACATGGCGGCGCTGGCCCGGAAACCCTCGAGTTCCGAGCTATCGATGGCCAATCGGATGGTGGCGGCCCGCAAGGGCGACGTGGTGGGGGCCCTGCAGGACGTCTGGTGGGCCGTGCTCAACTCGAACGAGTTCATCATCAAGCACTGAGATTCCAGCTTTCCCCGGCCCTTCCGGCCTCCTCGGCCGGCTGGCGACGAAGTCGGGAATAAACCATACTTTGACTGACGATTTCACTGGGGATTTCCCCCGCCCGCCCTCAGGAGTGTTCGCCATGGCCCGCTTCATCGATGTTCCGGATGGCATGAGCCGCCGCCATTTCATGAATCACATGGCGGGGGCCGCCGCGCTCGCCGCTCCGGCGACCGCGTTCACCAACTCGATCCTCGCCAACGCCACCGACATGCGGAAGCGGCACAAGGCCGCGATCCTCCTGTGGATGGGGGGTGGGCCGAGCAGCATGGACATCTGGGACCTGAAGCCGGGCGCCCCGACGGGCGGGCCGTTCAAGCAGATCTCGACCAGCGCCGACGGCGTCGCCATCTGCGAGCACATGCCGCTCATGGCGAAGCAGATGCACCACATGGCGATCGTTCGCTCGATGAGCACCCGCGAGGCTGATCACATGCGGGGCCGGTATTACATGCACACCGGCTATGTCCCCAATCCCAACGTCGAGCATCCGAGCTACGGCGCCGTGATCTCCCACGAGCTTGCCGACCAGGTGCCCAATCTCGAGATCCCGCCGTTCGTTTCGGTCGGTGGCGGCAGCGTGGGGCCCGGTTTCCTGGGGATGACCTGGGCGCCGTTCGTCGTCGACTCCAACGGCAACGTCCGTAACCTCGACATGGGCGTCGATCCGGCGCGGCTCGCCCAGCGAATGGAAATGCTGGCCACGATCGAGAAGCGGTTCATCGGCGAGCGGCGCGGTGCGTCGGCCGACGATCACGCCAAGGTGCTCGACAAGACTGTCAAGCTCATGACGAGTCCGCAGATGGACGCCTTCAAGGTGATGAAGGAGCCCAAGGACATCCAGGAGAAGTACGGCACGAGCGGCTTTGGTCGTGGCTGCCTGATGGCCCGCAGGCTGGTCGAGGCGGGAGTGCCGTTCGTCGAGGTCGATCTCGGCGGCTGGGACAATCATGCCAACATCTTTCCGACGCTGCAGGATCAGAAGCTGCCCATGCTCGACCAGGCGATGAGCGCCCTCGTGGCCGATCTGGCTGACCGCGGCATGCTCGATGACACGGTCGTGATGTGGATGGGTGAGTTCAGCCGCACGCCGAATATCAATGGCGGCGGCGGCCGCGACCACTGGGCCCGCAGTTGGAGCGTCGTCGTCGGCGGCGGCGGTTTCAAGCGGGGCGTCGTGGTCGGCGAGACGAGCTCCGACGGCAAGGAAGTGGTGTCCGAGGCCTATTCATCGCAGGACCTGATGGCCAGCGTGCTCAAGTCGCTCGGCATCTCACTCGAGACGACCTTCACGGCCAAGAATGGTCGGCCGATGAAGATCGCCAACTCCGGCAAGGTCATCAAGGAACTCTTCGCCTGAGCGGCCGTGACGGGCAGGCCGTGGTGCCGCCGGATGTCTCACCGGCGGCCGCGGTGCACGGTGCTGCAGGCACGCTCCGGCCCCTGGTGCGGCTGGTCGTCCCCGTGTTGCTCGAGCAGGTGCTCGCGCTGGCGGTGGGATTCGTCGACAAGTGGATCGCAGGCAATCTCTTCACGGGTGCTGAACCGCTGGCAGCCGTGGGGCTCGTCGCCTACTGCCTCGCCTTCATCCCCGTCGCTTTCACCCTGCCGGCCGTCGCGGCCACGGCCCTCGTTGCCAGGCGGGTCGGGGCCGGCGACATGCAAGGCGCCAGGCGTGCGATGGCGCAGAGTTTTCTGGTCGCCAGCGTGCTGACGCTCGCCGTCATGCTGCTGATCGGTCTCGAGGGCGGTCGGATCGTCTCCCTGCTCGGGCTGCCGGACGAGAGCAGCCGGCTCGCGGCCCGCTATCTGGGAATCGTGATGCCCGCGCTCCCCGCGATGATGGTGATCGCCATCGGCATCGCCAGCCTGCGAGGGGCCGGCGACATGGTGGCGGGCCTTGCCGCTATGTCGGTGGTGAACGTCGTCAATGCGGCAGCCAGCTTTGCCCTCGGCGCCGGGCTGGGTGGCCTCCCCCGGCTCGGCTGGGACGGTCTCGCCTGGGGCACGCTCGCGGGATACTGCTGCGGGGCGGTCTGTGTCATCGCGCTCTTGTCGCGAAGGCGGCGGGGGCTCCGGCCGCTGCTCGGCGACTGGTGGCCGAACGCGGCGTGGCTGCGACGCATCGCCCGCGTGGGTCTGCCCGCCGGCGTCGATGCGGCGGCCAACGCGGCCTGCCACCTCACCTTTCTCTCGATCGTCAACCGGATGGGCAACGTCGATGCGGCTGCTCATGCCGTGGCCGTCACGATCGAGTCGCTCGCCTTTCTGCCGGGCAGCGCCTTCCAGGTCGCGGCGGCGACGCTCGCCGGGCAGTTTCTCGGGGCTCGCGACGAACGTCGGGCCCGCGGAAGTGTCTGGCTCGCGGCGCTGGCCTGTGTCTCTCTGATGACGGCCGCCGGAGCGGCCTTCTTCTGGTTTGCGGAACCGCTCGCCGGGTGGTTCGTCGGCGGCTCCACGGCCGGATCGCCGGTCGCTGGACTCGCGGCGTCACTCGTGCGGATCGTGGCCTTCGCCCAGCCGCCCCTGGCCCTGCTGATGGTCCTTTCGGGCGGCCTCCGCGGCGGTGGCGCGACCCGCCCGCCCATGCTGGTGAACTTCCTCGGATTGGTCGCCATCCGTCTGCCGCTGGCGATGTTCCTGGCGTGGGACGTGGTACCGCTGCCGATCGGGCTCGGGAGCGTGCGGGGCTTGGGCTTGGGGGTTTGCGGCGCGTGGCTCGCGATGGCGACGGACCTCACTGCCCGCGGCGTCGCGATGCTCGCGATCTTCGCGCGGCCCGGGTGGACGCGGGTGCGGGTCTGAACCACCGCGGCGTCTCGGCACCGAGGATTGGCATGGCCTCGGCGTCGGCCGACGCTACACTCTGTGAAAGCGGTCGCTCGTGTGGACCCGTCGCATCGACGGTGCCCCGCGCGGCGCTGTTCCCCGATTGGGGCAGGCATGGCGGTTGACCTCGAACTCGAGCATTGGACCACGGCGGATGCCGCCGACCTCTACGAGGTCGCACGCTGGGGCAACGGCTATTTTTCGGTGGGGCCCAACGGGAACCTGCTCGTCCATCCCGACAAGGATCCGACGAAGAGCATCGACCTCAAGCAACTGGTCGACCGCCTGCAGGTGCGGGGCATCGACCTGCCCATCCTGCTCCGCTTCGCGGAGATCCTCCAGCATCGGCTGGGGGAGATCCACGGCGTGTTCGCCCACGCGATGAAGGAGAGCGGCTATCGAGGAGAGTATTGCTGCGTCTACCCTGTGAAGGTCAATCAGCAGCGGCAGGTGGTGGAGGAGGTGCTGCGATTCGGCAAGCCGTATCGCTTCGGCCTCGAGGCCGGCAGCAAGCCGGAACTGCTCGCCGTGATCGCCCTGGCCGACAACGAAACGCCGATCATCTGCAACGGCTTCAAGGACGCGGAGTTTATCGAGACCGCCATGCTCGCCCAGAAGATCGGGCGGCGGATCATCCCGGTCGTCGAACGCTTTTCGGAGCTCCAACTGGTGCTCGACTATGCCGAGAAACTCGGCGTGCGGCCGCGGATCGGCATGCGGGTCAAGCTGGCCACGCGGGGCAGCGGCCGCTGGCAGTCGTCGGGCGGGTTTCGCTCCAAGTTCGGCCTCACGGCGAGCGAGTTGGTAAAGGGGCTCGATCTGCTGGCGGCCCGCGGGATGGAAGACTGCCTGCAACTCCTGCACTTTCATCAGGGCAGCCAGATCACCAACATTCGCCACATCAAGGCCGCCCTCAACGAGGCGTCTCGCATCTACACGGAATTGGTCAAGCGAGGCGCCGGCCTCCGCTACCTCGATGTCGGTGGCGGTCTCGGCGTGGACTATGACGGCTCCCAGACCAACTTCGAGTCGAGCGTCAACTACAGCCTGCAGGAATATGCCAACGACGTCGTCTACCACGTGCAGAACGCCTGCGACGAGGCGGGCGTTCCCCATCCAACGATCATTTCCGAAAGCGGCCGGGCCGTCGTCGCCTACCACAGCATGCTGATCTTCGGTGTGCTGGGCGTGTCGGAGCAGGGGGGGATGGGCGACGTGACGGAGCCGCCGGCCGACGCCGAGCAGCCGCTGCACGACCTGTGGGAGACCTACCAAAACATCAACGTGCGGAATCTGCTGGAGAGTTATCACGACTCACAGCAGTCGCTCGACACCGCGATGAACCTGTTTTCGAGCGGCTATCTGCCACTCGACCAGCGGTCCGCGGTCGAGAATCTTTATTGGGCGATCTGCCGCCGCATCTACAAACTCTCGAAGACCCTCGACTATGTCCCCGAGGAGCTCGAAGGCCTGCAGGCCTCGCTCTCCGACACGTATTTCTGCAACTTCTCCCTCTTTCAGTCGATTCCTGACAGCTGGGCGATCAAACAACTCTTTCCGGTGATGCCGATCCATCGCCTCAACGAGCGGCCGGGCCGGGCGGCCGTGCTCGGCGACGTGACCTGCGATTCAGACGGCAAGATCGACCAGTTCATCGACCGGCGGGACGTCAAGCGAACGCTGCCGCTCCACGGCTGGCAGAACGAGCCGTATTACCTGGGGGCCTTCTTGATCGGCGCCTACCAGGAGATCCTCGGCGACCTGCACAACCTCTTCGGCGACACCAACGCCGTCCACGTGAGCACCGATGATCGGGGTGAGGTGGTGGTCGACGCCGTGATCAAGGGCGACACCGTCCGCGAGGTGCTCGACTACGTCGAGTTCGACTCCAACCAGCTCGTCCAGCGGCTCCGCGACTCGATCGAGCAGGCGGTCCGTGAAGGCCGCATCTGCGACAGCCAGGCGGGCCGGTTTCTCAAGTTCTACGAGGAAGGGCTGGGGGGCTACACCTACCTCGAGGAACCGTCGCAGGGGTGACGGCCCAACTCCCATGCATCTGATCCGCGTCGGCGGCTCGGCCCTCAATCAGACGCCGCTCGACTGGGACGGCAACCGCGACCGGATCATCGCCGCGATCAGGGCCGCGCGGGACGTCGGCGTATCGGTGCTCTGCCTGCCCGAGCTCTGCATCACCGGCTACGGCTGCGAGGATGCGTTTCAATCTCCCGGCGTGCAGCGGCTTGCGATCGACGTGCTCGGGGAAATCGTGCCGCACACGGCCGGCATGGTCGTGGCACTGGGACTGCCGGTGCGGTTCGAGAGCGGTCTCTACGATGCCGCGGCCGTCGTGGCCGACGGCCGAATCGCCGGCATCGCCTGCAAGCAGAATCTCGCCGGCGACGGCATCCATTATGAACCGCGATGGTTTCGGCCCTGGCACCGCGGTCGCCGCGGCACGCTCTCTCTCGGGGGCCGCGACGTGCCCATCGGCGACCTGCGATTCGACTGCGGAGGAGTCCGCATCGGCTTCGAAATCTGCGAGGATGCCTGGGTGGCGGATCGACCGGGGGCCATGCTCACGGCCCGCGGGATCGACCTGATCCTGAATCCCTCCGCGAGCCACTTCGCCTTCGGCAAGGACGAGATCCGTCGCCGATTCGTCGTGGACGGCTCGCGAGCCTTCGCCTCGGCCTACGTCTATGCGAATCTCGTGGGCAATGAGGCCGGCCGGGCCGTCTACGACGGCGGTGTGATGGTCGCGGCGGCGGGCAGGATGCTCGCCTCGGGCCGTCGGTTCTCCTTTGCCGACCATGCGTTGACCACGGCGGTCGTCGATCTCGACGGCCTGCGGCTCGCGCAGGCGCGGCTCGCGGTGGAGCCGGTGCCGGACGCGATCGAGGGCGACCGGATCGCGGTGCCGTTCACGCCCCCTGCGGTCCCCGGCCACGCCGGTGCCGAAGGGCACGACGCCCGGGACGCCTGGGAGCGGGGCGAGCACTTCAAGGAGGAGGAGTTTGCCCGGGCCGTGTCGCTCGGGCTCTTTGACTACATGAGGAAAAGCCGCTCCCGGGGGTTCGTCGTCTCGGCGAGCGGGGGTGCGGACTCCTCCGCCGTGGCCTGCCTGGTGGCGATCGCCGTCCGACTGGCCGTCGCCGAGCTGTCGCCGCCGGCCGCGGCCGCCCGCCTCGGCCTGCCGTCGCCAGCAGGAGCCGCCGCCGCGCGATCGCTCGTGGGAACGGCGCTGACATGCGTGTACCAGTCGACGGCCAACTCGGGCGCCGTCACGCGACACGCGGCCCAGAGCCTGGCGGCGGCCCTCGGCGCGGTCTTTCATGAGTTTGACGTGGAGCCGCTCGTTCGCGGCTACGAGACGATCGTCGCCGGCGCCGTGGGCCGGCCGCTCACGTGGCAGCAGGATGACGTCGCCCTGCAGAACATCCAGGCCCGGGCCCGCTCTCCGGGCGTGTGGATGCTCGCCAACATCACCGGTGCGCTCTTGGTATCGACGAGCAATCGCTCCGAAGCGGCGGTCGGCTACGCCACCATGGACGGCGACACCTCTGGCGGCATCGCGCCGATCGCCGGGATCGACAAGGCCTACCTGCGACGGTGGCTGCGATGGCTGGAGCGGACGGGACCCGAGGGCGTCGGCCCGATCCCCGCCCTTGCCGCGGTCAACGTGCAAGCCCCGACGGCCGAACTGCGGCCCGCAGCACAAGGTCAGACCGACGAGGCCGACCTGATGCCCTACGACGTGCTCGACGCGATCGAACGGGCCGCCATTCGCGACAAGCAGACGCCGCTCGAGGCCTGGCACCGGCTGCGACGGGAGTTTCCGGGGCATGACTCGCGGCAACTCGCCGTCTGGACGCAGCGATTTTTCACGCTCTGGAGCCGCAACCAGTGGAAGCGTGAGCGCTATGCGCCGTCCTTCCATCTCGACGACCAGAACCTCGATCCCAAGACCTGGTGCCGGTTTCCGATCCTCTCGGGGGGCTTCGCCCGCGAACTCGCGGAGCTCCGCGCGGCGGTCGCGTCGGAGTCGTGACGCTCCGCGCGTGCGAGACGCCGGCAGGCGACGGAGGCTTCCTTCGCGGGAATATTTCGCGCGGTGCCTGGGTGGACCGCGACCTCGAGCGAGCGAAATCTTCAACGCTCGTCAGCCTCCGTCGCCTGCCGGCGGGAGCATCGCACGTCGACGGACGAGGCGCGGGGGTCGGCGAACGCTCGACGAACATGGGGCCGCCGCGGCCCCATGTGAGGAGACTTTTGCCGCCCCCACGCCGGCAAGGCTCTGAAAACGGGTGCAATCGAGCTGGGAAAGGAGCGGTGAAAACGGCCTCGCCGGGCTGAAACAAGCCTGCTAGAGTCCGCCGCCTGCCCGGACTGCCACGCGGAGTTGTTCCATGACCCGTCGCCTGCCGATGACGTTTCGCCGCGCTGCGGCCATGGCCGCCGTTCTCGCCACGCTCTCCTCTGGCGGCACGGCATGGGCCCAGGTGGCGGTGCCTCCAGCCGCGGCCCCGCAGACTCAGCAGCCGGCGCCGCAGCGGGTCGCGGCCGTCGCTCCCCCCGCGGCGCCGCAGCAGCCCGCCGCGCTCACGCCCGAGCAGCAGGCCGCGCTCGATCAACTGCTCGCGGCCTGGGAGACCCGCAATGCCGCCGTCCGCACCTGGTCGTGCACATTTCACAAGTGGGAATACAACGCGTGGAGCCCCGTCGATGCGGCTGGCGAGCGGCTGGCGTTCGCCGAGAGCAGCGGAGAGCTGAAATACGCGGCCCCCGACAAGGGACTGTTTCGCGTCAAGGAAACCAAGCAGTGGAGCCCGGAGGTCCGGCGGTACGAGGTCCGTGGTGGCGATACCGGGGAACACTGGGTGTGCAACGGCGAGAGCATCTACGAGTTTCGGCACTCTGAAAGGCAGCTGCGCGAGACGAAGTTGCCTCCGGAGATGCGTGGGAAGGCGATCAGCGACGGGCCACTTCCGTTCGTCTTCGGTGCGAAGGCCGACACGTTGAAGAAGAGGTATTGGATGCGGCTGGTCACGCCTCCGGGCGTCCGCGATCAGATCTGGCTGGAGTCGTTGCCGCGATTTCAGGCGGACGCCTCCAACTTCTCCAAGGTGGAACTGATTCTCCAGGCCAGTGACCTGATGCCCTTCGCGATCCAGATCTACAAGCCCGGCGGGCAGGACCGCGACGTCTACCAGTTCGACCCCCGCACGAACCTGATCGACAAGGGACTCGACATGATTCGCGACTTCGCCAAGCCGATGACCCCCTTCGGTTACAAGTACGTGCTCGACGACCTGACGGCACAGGCCCCGCCCCCCGCGCCGGCCGCCCCGGCGGCACAGCTTCGCTGATCGAATCAGGCGGGGCATCCCCGGCGCTCGCGTTCCGCGTTGTCGGCTCGTCGGTGCGGCTCTTCGCGATATACTTGCGTCCTTCCGGCCCCTCGAAGGACCCGCGATGCCGCTCGTCGATCCCGCCCATCCGCTCTTCCAGTTGCTGCAACGAGATCAGCGGTACACGCTCGATGCTTACCTGTTCGTGCTCGAGTCACTCTCGTTCGCGCAGGAGTCGCTCGGGATGGGGCAGGAGCCGGCGGCCGAGGAGTTGGAGCCGCTCCCGAGAGGAGAGAGCGAATCATCCGGGGAGCCCCGAGCCCGCCCCGGCCGACGCCGCCGCCGGGGGGTCGAGCGGCACGTCTCCGGGCAGCAACTCTGCGAAGCGGCTCGCCTCTACGGACTGCAGCAGTACGGCTATCTCGCCCCCACCGTCCTTGCGACCTGGGGACTTCGTCGGACAGACGATATCGGTGAGATCGTGTTCAACATGATCGACATCGGACAGATGCGCAAGACCCGCGCCGACAAGCGCGAAGACTTTCGCGACGTGTATGGGTTCGACGAGGCATTTTCCCGCGACCTGTCGTTCGTGGTGCCCGACCCGATCTGACGGGGAGTCCGATGGAGCAGCTGAGGCGGACGTCCGACGAGGCCCTCATGCCGCGACGGTGGTTCGCCATCGCGGTGGTTGTGGAGGCGGCCTGGCTGGCACTCCTGGCGTGGATGGCGTGGCGTTGATGGGTCGGTGGATCTGAATCGTCGGAGTGAGGGCCGCACCGGCTGGTTTTCCATGAGCAGCGCCCTGACGCAGATTCCCCTGTGGATGGCCCTCCTGCCGCTGGCGGCCTACCTGATCGCGCTGGCGGCGCTGCATGCCCGCCGTAGGCCCGTGGCCCTGTCGGGCCCGCTTGACGCGGCGCTCCTCGCGGCGGCCGTGTGTGGGCTGGTGGTCGCGGGGCCCTTGGCGATTCTGCAGCCCGCGGTCGGCACGTCGCCGTGGACGACCGTCGCGCTCCTCGTCGGCTTTGTGCTCGCGGTCGCCTTCGGGATGCTCGCCGTCCGTCCCCGGCTCGTCGTCTACAACATCGGCATCGACCAGTTGCGGCCGGTCGTAGCGGAACTCGTGGCGGGCCTCGATGCGTCGGCCAGATGGGCGGGCGAGACGGCCGCCCTTCCGGCCCGCGGGCTCCAACTGCATCTCGACGACCGTGGGCCTGCGCGGACGGTGAGCATCATCGCCGTCGGCGGCCGAACATCGGCCGAGGCCTGGTCGGAGTTCAGCCGCAGGCTGCGGCGGTCCATTCGCTTGCTCCAGGTGCGTTCGAGCCCGTGGGCGGCCGTATTCGCCGGCCTCGGCCTCACGATTGCGGCCGTTGCCATCTGGCTGGCGACCCGCTGAGCGGGGCGAGGTGGAGGACGTCTTCCCCGCGCTGGCGCTTGGGGCTTCCCGACGAGGAGGCGGGCGTTTCATGAGGGGGTGATCTCGGATGCTCAGGAAGCCCGGAGCGCGAGCGACGGGGATCGGGGTGGCTTCGCGAGCGGGTGTTGCTGAGCGGGGCGGGCTGGAGGACGTCTTCCCCGCGCTGGCGCTTGGGGCTTCCCGACGAGGACAGCATGTCACCGACGGGGGAATCGCTAGACTGTGGCGACGTACTCGGAGAGATTCACGTGGCGACCAGCCCAGAACCTTGGAGCCGGCCTGACTGGGTCGCCCATGCCGGGCTGCTCCTCGACTCGTTTTCGCAGCGGCTCGGTCGGGAGCTCGTCGCTCGCGAGGGGTCGGCCGTGGCCCAGGCGGAACGGCTCTACCGAGCCCCGTTTGTCGTCGTCTCGCACGGCACGGACGATGACCCCCTTCTCAGCTACGGCAATGCCGCCGCCCTCGCCCTCTGGGAAATGGATGCGGATCTGCTGACGCGGACGCCGTCGCGGCTGACCGCCGAGCCCATGCACCGCGGCGAACGGGCCCGACTCCTCGAACGGACCCGCAGCGACGGGTTTGTCGATGACTACACCGGCGTGCGCATCTCGCGCACGGGCCGGCGGTTTCGCATTGAGCGGGCCGTCGTCTGGAATCTCACCGATGCCCGGGAAATCCATCGGGGCCAGGCGGCCACGTTCGACAAGTGGACACCCCTGGGCTGACCGCCTTTAATGGCGCTGGTTTCGTTCGCCCGCTTCCTGGAGGTTTTTCGATGTCGCTCGACAAGGTATGCATGCTGTTCGCGGTCATCGCGCTGGGGAATGTGTTCGCGTCCGTGGCGCGGGCCGAGTCGCCGCTGACCGGCGAGATGAAGACGATCGACGGCAAGGCCGTCGATCTCGCGTCGTACAAGGGCAAGGTGGTGGTGATCGTGAACGTCGCCAGCAGGTGCGGCTACACCGGGCAGTATGCCGGACTGCAGAAGCTCTACGATTCCTACAAGGACAAGGGCCTCGTCGTGCTCGGCTTTCCGGCCAATGAGTTTGGAGCACAGGAGCCAGGCAGCGATGCCGAGATCGCCCAGTTCTGCTCGTCGAAGTATGGCGTGACCTTCCCGATGTTTTCGAAGATCGTGGTCAAGGGAGCGGGCATCGCCCCGCTCTACAAGACACTCACCGAATCGGCCACTCCCGCCGGCGACGTGAAGTGGAACTTCGAGAAGTTCCTCATCGGCAAGGACGGCACGATCATCGGCCGCTACAAGTCGGGCGTCGGGCCCGACGACGCGGCGTTCGTCGCCGCCGTCGAAGCGGCGCTCGCAAAGTAGGCCGTCGCTCGTGGACTGCCGCGGCGCATCAGGCGGCCTTCGACGAGGGCCTGGTCTGGGCGCGGCCGGGGCCGATCGTGCGGCGCACCACCCAGGTCGGACGGCCCTGCGCCTCGCGGTAGGCCCTGACGACGTATTCGCCGACGATCGCCACGGCCGCCGTCTGCACGCCGGCCACGAGTGTGGCGACTGCGGTGATCGCCGCGAGCGACACGCCCGGCTGCCGGTCGGCCGCGGTGAGCGATGAGATCGTCGCCACCGCGGTGGCCGTGACGCCGACCATGCCGAGCGCCGCGGTGGCCAGCCAGGTGAACCGTACCGGTGCGTCGGACGAGAGCACGAGCGCATCGCCGGCGAGTTTGAGGAGCTTCCACGGCGAGTACTTTGTGACGCCGGCCACCCGGGCGTGGCGGTCATACCAGACCGGCTCGTGACGGAAGCCCGCCCAGGGCACGAGGCTCCGCAGGTAGCGGCGCTTCTCCGGCAGCGCGATCACGGCGTTGGCCACGGCCCGGTCGATGAGTTTGAAGTCGCCCGTGTCGACCGGCATGGGGTAGGGGATGAGCCGGGCGAAGAACCGGTGAAAGAGGCTGGCGGTGACGAGTTTGAAGCGTGTCTCGCCGTCGCGGGTGCGGCGGCGCCCGTAGGCGACGTCCACGCCCGCACGCCACATCCGCACCATCTCGGTGATGACTTCGGGCGGGTCCTGGAGGTCGGCATCGGTGATCACGATCGCGTCGCCGCGGGCCGCGGCCAGACCGGCCGACATGGCCGCCTGTTGGCCGAAGTTGCGGGCCAGTTCGATCACCTGCACGCGGGCGTCGCGGGCGGCGATCGCCTCCAGTCGCTGGAGCGTCGCGTCGCGGCTGCCATCGTCGACGTAGACGATCTCGAAGTCCATGCCGGTGGAGGGCAGCACGCCTACGAGACGGGCATGCGTGTCGTCGATGACTTCGACTTCGTTGTGGCAGGGAATGACGATCGAGAGCAGGCCGTGGCCCATCCTCGCGGAATGAATGTCGGTCATCGGGTCACCTCCGTGGCGCTGGCCGTTCGCGGAACATCCGGCGGCGTGCGGCCGATCGCGAGCACGTCGTGCCGGCGGAAGACGGGCCTCGTGCGGGCCACCACGCCGTAGCCCTCCGGCAGCAGTTGTTCGAGGTCGCCAAAGTGCTGTTCCGGAACGAGCAGCACCGCCTCCGGGTCGGACCCGAGGAACCTGGCCGCCGCGGCCGCTTGGCTGTCGCCGATCTGCGTTACCCGCTGGTCGGCATAGAAGACGACGTTGGGGCTCGCCAGCAGGTAGGTGCCCAGCCGCGGCGCGGCATCGGAGCGGGCATGCAACTGCCTGACGAACGGGGGCAGCGTGTTGGCCTGGGCCAGCCGCGTCTGGGCGGGCCCGACCGCGAGCGCCGCGTAGACGAGGCCCGTGACCGCGAACGCGCCGACGGCGGCCATCGGCTGCCGGATCGCGAGCAGGCCGCAGGCGACGACTCCCAGCACCGGCACGAGCCCCACGATCGCCGCCGGCTCGCCGCCCGGCAGGCCATACTGTGCCGCGATGCAGATCGTCGCCGCGGTCGCGATGCCCCCGAAGGCGAGCGCCGCCAGGCCCGTCGCCATCCAGCGCGGATGCGGCCACGAGCCGGCCGCCGCGCGGCGGGCCGCATCGACGCCGATCACCGCCACGAGGAATGCGGCGGCGGGATAGGCCGGCAGGACGTAGTTGGGAAGCTTGGTGGCGGCGGCCGAGAACGCGCCGACCCAGACGGCGAGCCAGGCCAGCAAGAGCAGCACGGCGTGGTGCACGACTCCCCCGCCGTCCGCGCGCTTCCAGGCCCGCCAGGCGGCCACGACGATGGCAAAGGGCAGGAAGCACGACCATGGATAGAAGCCGACGAGCATCGCCAGCGGATGAAAGAACGCGCTGCCGCCGTGCTTCTCCATCGGCGCCATGAAGCGGCCGACGTTGTGGACGAAGAAGAAGCCCGTGGTCCAGGCGCCGTCGGTGCGGAGCGTGACGGCCACGTACCAGGGGGCGGCCGCGGCGATCGCACCGGCGGTGATCGTGAGCGGCCGGATGCTGGCGAGCACGTCGCCGATGGCCGGCAGCGTCACGCGGGCGATTCGAGCGACCGTCGTCGTCCCCGACGCACCGTCGCCGAGCCGCCGCTCGACGGCGAGCCACCAGGCCCAGGGGCCCAGCACGGCAAGCGGGCCGACGAAGCCGATCGGTCCCTTGCAGACCACGGCCAGGCCCAGCAGCAGGCCGATGCCCAAGGCCCGGGGCACGTCGAGCCGCGAGAGGCGGCCATCCCGGCCCGGCATCAGCGCCTCGGCGGCCAGGAGCGTGGACCACGCGGTGAGCGCCGTGAGGATCGCGTCGGGGGTCGCGGCATGGGCCTCGATCGACACCAGGAGGCAGCCGACGTAGGCCAGCGCCGCCACCACGCCCGTCGTGTCGTCGAACCAGCGCCGGCCCGCCCGTAGCAGGGCCAGCGCCGTGAGCAGCGTGGCGATCACCGAAGGCAGCCGGGCCGCGAACTCGTTGACGCCGAACACCTGCATGCAGGCGGCCATGCACCAGTGCATGAGCACCGGCTTGTCCACGGCGAGCGTGCCGTTGAAGGTGGGCACGACCCAGTCGCCCGTCTCGACCATCGTGCGGGCGACGGCCGCGAATCGCGCCTCATCCTCGTCCCAGAGGGGCGTGGGGGCCGTACTGATCGCGAGTGTCGCGATCGAAGCGAGCAGGACGACGATCACGGGGCGATTCCAAGGCATGTCGGGTCTTCCTGGATGAAGGAGCGAATCGGTCAGCGACGCGGCGGGCGTCCGGCGTCCTCGAGGGCGAGCCGGGTCGGCCTGGCGGCTGACTTCGGGCCGATGAGGAGCACCTCATGAAACGTGGGGAATGAGTTCGCGGAGCGGAGCACGCCGTAGGAGTCGGGCAACACCGCGGTGACCTGGTCCGCGAACTGGGCGTGGACCACGAGGTGGCCGTTCGGATGGGCCGCGACGAAGGCGGCCGCCTCGGTCGGGTGGTCCAACTGCGGGACCGTGCCGAGGGGAGTGACGCGGCCCGCATAGAAGACGGCGCTGGCCGGTGCCCCGAACGATGCGATCGGCAGGGTTGCCGTGCGGTCGACAGGGATCGCGGCGAGCAGTTGTCGCGTGCCGCCGACATGGCCCACGCAGGCGGGGCCGACGGACAGCAGGATGCCGACGGTGCAGCAGGCGGTGGCCGCCCAGGCCGTGGCGGCGGCCCGCCGCGAAGACGCCGCTTGGCAGATCCAGGCGACCGCGGCTCCGATCACGGGCGCGAGTCCGACGAGCCCCAGCCACTCGGCCCCCGGGGCGAAGCGATGCGTGACGAGCGGCACGCCCACGCCGATCGCGATGCCCGACGCCGCGAGGAAGGACCACGCCCACCGCATCCAGCCGTCGGTCGCCACACTCGGGCGGCGGATCCAGTCGGCGACGAACAGCCCGACCGCGGCGGCGATCGCGGGATAGGCCGGCCAGACGTAGCCCGGCAGTTTGGTGCCGGCGAGTGACAAGGGCACGACCCAGGCGGCGATCCAGCAGACGGTCAGCCGCATGCCGACCGTGTCGGATGAGTCGGCGTCGGAGCGGACGGTCCGCCTGGCGTGCGCGGCGATCAGGGCCGAAGCCATCGACCAGGGAAACATCCCGATCAGCACGACGATGGGGTAGTAGAGAATCACCGAGCCGGAGTGTCCCTCCATCGGCGTCGCGAAGCGGCCCACGTTGTGGACGAGCAGGAAGTCGTGCAGCCAAGCGCCCCCGGTGCGGATCGTGACCAGCACGTACCACGGCAGCGACACCGCCGCCGCGGTCGCCAGGATGACGTGCAGCCGCAGGCCGTGGCAGGCGGCGATGAACGCAGTCGCGAGTCGGAGGAGCCGGCCGCCTTCGCGGCCCGGGTCGACGGCTGCCTGCCACCAGCAGAAACCCCCCAACCCCACGAGCGGAAGGATCAGGCCGACCGGCCCTTTGGCGAGCACGGCCAGACCACAGGCGACGCCGACGCCGATGGCCGCCCCGGCCGGGAGTTGCACTGCGGCGTCTCGCCAGCCGGTCCCGTCCGCTGTGGAGATGCGGGCCCCGCGGATGAAGAGCCACAGGGCCAGCGTCGTGCAGAACACGAGCGGCGCGTCGGGCGTTGCGGCGCGACCGCCCACTCCTGTCGACAGGCACGTGGCCATCGCCAGCCCGGCCCAGAGCCCGGCGTCGGGGCGGAAGAGGGCCTGGCCGATGCGCAGGGTGAGCAGGCAGGTTCCGATCGTGAGCAAGGCCGATGCGAGGCGGGCACCCGTCTCGTTGACGCCGGCCACGGCGAAGCCGGCGAGGTGGAGCCAGTTGACGAGCACCGGCTTCTCGACCCGTAGCCGGCCGTTAAAGGTCGGCACGACCCAGTCGCCGGTTGTGTGCATGGCGAGCGAGCAAGCCGCGTTTCGCGGTTCGTCGTCATCCCAGAGCGGGGGGCCGCCAAGATTCGGCAGGAGCACGAGGGCCGCCACGATGGCGACGGTCAGGCCCGAACGGTTCGTGATCGACATGGCGAAGGCCCGAATGCCTGGGGGTGCGAACCTGCGGAACGTGCCCGTACGGGGGCGGCTGGACGGGGGCGGGAGAGTAGGAGGCGGCCCACGCGCGGGTCAAGCCGTGAGCCGAGCCGCGAAATCAGCCGATTTGCCCGCGTTCCGGGCCGGTTGACCGACCCCGGGGGACGGGTATGTTCAAGCAACGCCGGAGGCGCCCCAGGTTGGCCAGGGGTTAGGGTCCGAACGCGGCCGGAGGCACGTTTCTTGGCAGACGAACAGAACCCCGCGGCAAATGGCGAGGAACGGCCCGACGAACTCCCCGCAGCGGATGGATTGCGCGACATCTCCGGGGGGCGGCTCATCGAGCTGCCGATCGAGCAGGAGCTGAAGGACAGCTACCTGACCTACGCGATGAGCGTGATCGTGGCCCGGGCACTGCCCGACGTCCGCGACGGGCTCAAGCCGTCGCAGCGACGCATCCTCGTCGCGATGAACGACCTCAATCTCTCGCCGGGTGCTTCCCGGGTGAAGTGCGCGAAGATTTCCGGCGACACGAGCGGCAACTACCATCCGCACGGCGAAAGCGTGATCTACCCGACCCTCGTCCGTATGGCCCAGGAATGGAACATGCGGCACGTGCTGGTCGACAAGCAGGGCAACTTCGGCTCGATCGCCGGTCTGCCCGCCGCCGCGATGCGATACACGGAGGCCCGCCTCTCGCCGATCGCCGCGCTCATGCTCGCCGATCTCGATCTCGACACGGTCGACTACGTGCCGTCGTACGACGAACGCAACACCGAGCCGGTGGTGCTGCCGAGCCGGTTTCCCAACCTGCTCGTCAACGGTGCCGGTGGCATCGCGGTCGGCATGGCCACGAGCATCCCGCCGCATAACCTCGGCGAGGTCTGCCGCGCGCTCGTCGCGTTGATCGACAACCCGGCCGTGTCGATTGCGGAACTGCTCGACATCGTGCCCGGGCCCGACTTCCCGACGGGCGGAATCGTGATGGGCCGCGAAGCCCTGATGCGCGGCTACCTCACCGGTCGTAGCACGATCACGCTCCGTGCCCGGGCCCACGTCGAGGAGTTCGGCAAGAACCGCAATCGGATCGTCGTCACCGAGATCCCGTACCAGCAGACCCGCGACGCGATCGAGGAAAAGATCGCGGAGCTCGTCAACGACGACCGCATCAAGGGCATCTCCGCGATCCGCAACGAGAGCGATCTGAAGGATCCGGTCCGGCTGATTCTCGAGCTCAAGCGCGACGCCGACCCCGACGTCGTGCTCAACCAGCTCTATCAGTTCTCGCCGCTGCAGACGACCTTCTCGCTCATCTTCCTCGCGCTGGTCGACGGCAAGCCGCGGATCCTCTCGTTCAAGAACATGCTGGAGGAGTTCCTCCGGCACCGCCTGGCGGTGATCCGCCGCCGCACGCAGCACATGCTCGCGAAGGCCCGCAGCCGCAAGCACACGCTCGAGGGCCTGCTCGTCGCGCTGGCCAACATCGACGAGGTGATCAAGATCATCCGTAGCTCCAAGTCGCAGGCGGAGGCCAAGGAGCGGCTCTGCCAGCTCCAGGCGCCGGCCGCCCTCTTGGAGCGGGCGCTCGGTGACGAGGGCTTCGCCGTGCTCCAGGAGGAGCGGGGTGCGAGCGACACCTATGGGCTCTCGCCCGTGCAGGCCGACGCGATCCTGAGGCTCACGCTTGGCCAGCTCGTCAATCTGGAACAGGAGAAGCTCGGCGGCGAGCACAGCGAACTGCTGGCGAAGATCGGCGAGTATCGCCGCCTCCTCTCCAGCGAGGCCAACATCAAGGCCCTCATTCGCCAGGAACTGCTCGACCTCGAGTCGAAGCACGGAGACGAGCGGCGGACCGAGATCAGCGGCGAGGCGGGCGACATCCGCGACATGGCGGAGCTGATCACCGAGGCCACGATGGTGGTCACGATCAGCCGTGCCGGGTACGTCAAGCGGACGCCGGCCGACGTCTACCGGGCGCAGCGGCGGGGCGGCAAGGGCCTGACGGGCGCCCGTACCGACGAAGAAGATCCGATCGAACACCTGTTCGTGGCGAGCACGCACGACTGGCTGCTCTTCTTCACGACGCTCGGCAAGGTGTTTTCGATGCGGGTGTTCGAACTGCCCGAACTCGCCCGCGACGCCAAGGGGCGGGCCCTCGTCAACCTGCTGGAGTTCGAGGCCGGGGAGAAGGTCGCCGACTGCCGTGCCGTGGGTGGCTTCGAGGATCCGAATCAATACCTCATGCTCGCGACTCGGAGCGGGATCGTGAAGAAGACGGCCCTCGAGCAATACCGGCGGCGGCGTACCAAGGGACTGATCGCCGTCAAACTCCGCGAAGGTGACGAGCTGATCGACGCCGTGATCACGAAGCCGGGAGACGAACTCGTGCTGGCGACGGCGAAGGGGATGGCGATCCGGTTTCCCGAATCGGATGCTCGGCCGATGGGCCGCGACACGAGCGGCGTCCGCGGCATCAAGCTCGGGGCGGGGGATCACCTCGTGGGCATGGTCGTGGCCGATCCCGCCGCCACGCTGCTGACCGTCTGTGAAAACGGCTACGGCAAACGCACGCCCTTTGGCACCGGCACGCCCGTGTCGGGCCCCGCCCCCGACGGTGAAGCCGCAGGAGACGAGGTCGCGGCCGAGGAGCCGACGGAGGCCGATGCCGCCGGAGAAGAGGGCGACGGCGAGGGCGACGGCGGCTCGAGCGGCATGCGGTATCGCACGCAGCGTCGCGGCGGCAAGGGGATTCGCGACATCAAGGCCACGTCCCGAAACGGCCGCGTGGTGTCGATCGTGTCGGTGGGCGACGAGGACCAGGTGCTGATGATGACGGCCCGCGGCAAGATTCAGCGGGTGAATGTCCGCGAGATCCGGCCGATGGGCCGCAACACGCAGGGCGTCCGAATCATGAGGGTCGACGAGGGCGACGGGCTCGCCGCGGTCGTGCCCGTGCCGCCCAGCGAGCAGGAGGAGGCCGACGCTCCGGTCGGCTCCGACACGCCCGACGCGCCCGGCGAGTCGACCTGAACGGTCGACCGCGGCGAACGATCGCTCGGAAGAAACTTGTGCGGTGACACCGGAGGGGGAACGATGCGGATCGCCGTCGTCGGAACAGGGTATGTCGGACTGGTGACGGGAACGTGCTTTGCCGACAGCGGCAACTCAGTGACCTGTCTCGACATCGATGCCGCCAAGGTCGCCCGGCTCAAGCGCGGGGAACTGCCGATCTACGAGCCCGGGCTCGAGGAGCTCGTCGAGCGAAATGCCCGCGTCGGCCGGCTGCGGTTTACGACGGACACCGCCGAGGCGATTCGCGACGCGGAGGTGGTGTTTCTCGCGGTGGGCACGCCGCCTGCGGCCGATGGATCGGCCGATCTGTCGGCGCTCTGGAGGGTCGTCGAGTCGATCGCGCCGCACCTCGCCCCCCGGGCGGTCGTGGTCACGAAGAGCACGGTGCCGGTGGGCACGTGCGCCGGCATCGAGCAGCGGCTGCAGGCCGTGCTCGGCCGGGAGTGCCGCGTCGCCAGCAATCCCGAGTTCCTGAAGGAAGGGGCGGCGATCGAGGATTTCCAGAAGCCGGACCGCGTCGTGGTGGGGGTCCGGTCGGCGGACGTCGGCGAGATCATGCGGTCGCTCTACGGACCGTTCCTGCGGACGGAGAACCCGTTTCTGGTGATGTCGCCAGAGAGTTCGGAGATGACGAAGTACGTCGCCAACGCGCTGCTCGCGACCAAGATCAGCTTCATCAACGAGGTGGCGAACCTCTGCGAACGGATGGAGGCCGACATCGACGACGTGCGGCGGGGTATCGGCCATGACAGCCGAATCGGTTTCGCCTTCTTGTTTCCGGGCGCGGGCTACGGCGGGAGCTGCTTCCCCAAGGACGTGCAGGCGCTCGCCGCCATGGCGCGGAGCAGGGGAGTGGCGCCGCGGATCCTCACGGCGGTGCACGAGACCAATCTGGCGCAGAAGCAGGTGCTCGGCGAGAAGATCGTCGCCCACTTCGCCGGTGATCTGCGGGGCCGGCACGTGGCCGTCTGGGGCCTGGCCTTCAAGCCGCGGACGGACGATGTCCGCGATGCCCCGGCGATCGACCTCATCGACCGGCTGCTCGCCGGCGGCGCCCGTGTGAGCGTGTACGATCCGGAGGCGATGGATAACGTCCGCGCGATCTACGGCGACCGGCTGACGTATGCGTCTGGCGGCATCGAGACGCTCGACGGCGCCGATTGCCTGGCGATCGTCACCGAGTGGGGCGACTTCCGGCGGCCCGATTTCGACGCGATGGCCGCCCGGATGAAGTCGCGGGTGATCTTCGACGGCCGCAACCTCTATCCTCCCGGCGAGATGCATGCCCGGGGATTCGTCTATCACTCGATCGGTAAGGCGCCGGTCTGACGCACCGGCAGCCAGCCGGCCGGGACGACGGCGGAGCCCTTTCTTCAGAGGCGTGAGAGGTCTCCGCCACGCCCCCGACCATGCCGGGGAGGGCCGTTTGACAGCCCCTGCGCCGTCGGATTCAATCTTCATCCTCGTGCGGATTCCGCGGCAGCCGATGTCGCCCGCCAGTCTTTGGGAACTTTTTCTCTCCTCATGGAGTGCCCGAGAACGTGAAACAAGCCATTGGTCTTCCGGTAGCGATCGCCGCCTTCGTGCTGTCGCTGTTGTCCTCCACCGTGGCGCGGGCCGCCTCCGAGGCCGCGGCTGCCGATGAGCGGGCATGGTTCTTCGGTGCCTACGGCTTCTGGTGGCTCCTCGGCGTGGCTGGGTCCGTGCTCGCCCTCTACCAGGCCTGGCAGTTTTTCAAGTGGATGGAGGCCCAGCCGGCCGGCACGCCGCGAATGATCGAGATCGCCGGCTACGTCCGCACCGGCGCCGACGCGTATCTGAAGCAGCAGTACAAGGTCGTGGCGATGTTCTTCGGCGCGATCTTCCTGCTGCTCGCCGTGATGGCGTTCGTGCTCAAGGTGCAGAGCGCCTGGGTGCCGTTCGCCTTCATCTCGGGCGGCCTCTTCTCCGGCCTGGCCGGGTGGTTCGGTATGAAGACGGCGACGCTGGCCAGCAATCGCACCGCCGCGGGCGCCGAGCGTTCGCTCAACGAAGGGCTCCAGATCGCCTTCCGCTCCGGTGCGGTCATGGGGCTCACCGTCGTGGGGCTCGGCCTGCTCGACATCATGCTCTGGTTTTTCATCCTCTACTGGCTCGTGCCCGGCCTCGGCTTCACGCCGCTCTCCCTCGAGGAGATCACCGTCACGATGCTCTGCTTCGGCATGGGGGCGAGTTCGCAGGCGCTCTTCGCCCGCGTGGGCGGCGGCATCTTCACCAAGGCCGCCGACGTTGGTGCCGATCTCGTGGGCAAGGTCGAGCACGGCATCCCCGAGGACGACGCACGGAATCCCGCCACGATCGCCGACAACGTGGGCGACAACGTGGGCGACGTGGCCGGCATGGGCGCCGACCTCTACGAGAGCTACTGCGGCAGCATCCTGGCCACGGCAGCCCTGGGTGTGGCGGCGTTCCCCGGGGAATACCGCATGCAACTGGCGGCGGTGTTTCTCCCCATGGCCATCGCGGCGGTCGGCACGCTCCTCTCGGTGTGGGGAATCTTCCAGGTCCAGACCCAGGAGGATTCTTCGCAGAAGGCCCTGCTCGCCGCCCTCGCCAAGGGCATCAATCTCGCGACGGTGGCGATCGTGGCCGCCTCGCTCGTGCTCACCTGGATGCTCGTCGGCTGGTCGCACATGGGCATCGCCGTGGCGGTGATCATCGGGCTCGTCGCCGGCTGGCTGATCGGCAAGTGGACCGAGTATTCGACGAGCAACGAATACGAGCCGACCAAGCAACTCGCCGACCAGGCCCTCACGGGCCCGGCGACGATCATCATCGGCGGCATCGCCGAGGGCATGCTCAGCACCTGGGCGCCGGTGCTGATCACCGGCTTGGCCACGCTCCTCTCCTTTGCGTTCGCCAACGGCTTCGACTTCGCCAACCCCGGCAGCTTCGCCCTGGGGCTCTATGGCGTCGGAATCGCCGCGGTCGGCATGCTCTCGACCCTCGGCATCACGCTCGCGACCGACGCCTACGGACCGATCGCCGACAACGCCGGCGGCAATGCCCAGATGGCTGGGCTCCCGGAAGTGGTGCGGGAGCGGACCGACGCGCTCGACGCGCTCGGCAACACGACGGCGGCCACCGGCAAGGGCTTCGCGATCGGCTCGGCGGCGCTCACGGCGCTCGCCCTGCTCGCGGCCTATGTCGAGGAGGTGCGGATCGGCTTCGACCGCTGGGGCCATTCGGTGGTGCATCACATTCCCGGCGAGAAGGAGACCGTCCAGCAGATCACGGTCGACGGCAAGGTCCGGCCGGTGACCGAGGGTGAGTGGGTGAAACTCGCCAATGGCCTCGCCGTCCGCGTCGGTGCGACGCCCGCCACCAACTCGACGTGGATGCTCCTCGACAGAAAGGCCATCCCTGACTTCGGTGCGGTGCGGTCGGGCGCGGTCGTCGAGAAGATGCCCTCGGCCGAGGACGTGGTCAGGCTCGAGGAGGATCGCCGTCTCGTGCGGGTGAAAAACGCCTACATGGCCGATTACATGCGGTTCTACGACGCAACGCTCATGAACCCCAAGGTGCTCGTCGGTCTGTTCATCGGTGCCATGAGCACGTTCGTGTTCTGTGCGCTGACCATGAAGGCCGTGGGCCGGGCGGCGAAGGGCATGGTGGAGGAAGTCCGCCGGCAGTTCCGGGAAAAGCCGGGCATCATGCTGGGCACCGACACGCCCGACTATGCCGCGCCCGTGGAGATCAGCACGAAGGCCGCCCAGAAGGAGATGGTTCTTCCTTCAGTGCTCGCGCTGGCAGTGCCCGTCGTGACGGGCTTGCTGCTTGGCGTCGGCGGCGTGATGGGGCTGCTCGTCGGCGGCCTCACGACCGGCTTCTGTGTGGCCGTGTTCATGGCCAATGCGGGAGGCGCCTGGGATAACGCCAAAAAACTCATCGAGAGCGGCGTGCACGGCGGCAAGGGGACCGATGCTCACAAGGCCGCGGTCGTCGGTGACACCGTGGGCGACCCCTTCAAGGACACGAGCGGCCCGAGCCTCAACATCCTCGTGAAACTCATGAGCATGGTGAGCGTGGTGGTCGCCGGCCTGATCGTGCGGTATTCGCTCGAGGCGCTGGGCATCTTTTAGTTCAGTGCCTCCCGTCAGGAAGCCCCAAGCGCGAGCGCGGGGAATGCGGGTCGCCCTTCGACGCTGGCCGGGAGCGCCGGCTGGCGCTGGTTCGGGGCTGCCCGTGCCCCGGGAGCCGGACGTTCGCTGCGGGCATCCGTGCCCTTCGCTCACTCGATGCCGGCTGCGCTTCGACATCCTGTCTTCGCTGGCCGCCAACGCCGGCTTCCGGGGCACGGGCAGCCCCTCGCATCCTCGTTTCGGCGTCGCTCCACACCCGGTTCAGGAAGCCCCAAGCGCGAGCGCGGGGTATACGGCTCGCACGTCGACGGTGCTCCCCGGCTCCTCACGATCTGGGACTGAGGTAGTCTGACCTTATGCAGCCCGGATTTGCGTTTACTCTCGAGGCCACGGACAAGGCGGCACGGGCGGGCACGCTCACGACGCCGCATGGCAGCGTGCCGACGCCGCTTTTCATGCCGGTGGCCACGCTCGCGAGCGTGAAGGGGGTCGACATCGGCCGCGTGCGCGAGACCGGTGCGGGGATGGTGCTCTCCAACGCCTATCACCTCCACCTGCGGCCGGGCGAGGCGCTCGTCGAGGCGGCCGGGGGCGTGGCGAAGTTCATGGGCTGGAGCGGGCCGACGCTCACCGACTCGGGCGGATTCCAGGTCTTCAGCCTCGCGCGACAGGTGAAGGTGACGGAGGAAGGGGCGTTTTTCCGATCGCACATCGACGGCAGCCCGGTCGACTTCACCCCCGAGAACTCGATGCGCATCCAGCAGCGGATCGGGGCCGACGTCGCCATGCAGATGGACCACGTCGTCGCCCTGCCGGGTGAGCGGACCGTCGTCGCGGACGCGATGCGGCGGTCGCTCCGGTGGGCGGAACGCTGTCGTGAGGCTCACAGACGGCCCGATCAGGCGCTCTTCGGGATCGTGCAGGGAGGGCTCGATCCGGAACTGCGGCACGAGAGCGCCGAGCGGCTGCAGGCGATCGGGTTTGCGGGATATGCCGTGGGCGGGCTCTCCGTGGGCGAGGGCCCCGAGGCGATGGTGACGGCGCTCGCGGCCACGGTGCCTCACCTCCCTGGCGACCGTCCCCGCTACCTGATGGGCGTGGGACAGCCCGGCGATATCATCGCCGCGGTCGCCGCCGGCATCGACATGTTCGACTGCGTGCTTCCCACGCGGTGCGGACGCAACTCGCTGGTCTATACGTTCGGTGGACAGGTGCGGCTGCGCAACGCACGTCACGCCGCCGTCGATCGGCCGCTCGAGGAGGGCTGCCCGTGCGTCGCCTGCCGCCACAGCCGCGGGTACATCAGGCACCTGTTCCTCGCCGGCGAGATGCTCGGGCCGATCCTGGCCTCGATTCATAACCTCACCTTCTATCAACGGCTCGTCGCTCGGCTCCGGGAGGCGATCGTCGCGGGGCGTCTGGCTGCGACCGCCGGGGAGCTCCTCTCGGCAATGGCCACGCCGGAGCAGGACGAAGCCGCCTCGTGAACGCCGTGCGTGGCGTCCGCCCGCCACGCATCGCTCTTGTCGCTCGCGCGCGGCGGCCACTACATTTGCGGGTCTTGCGTTTCCGGGCTCCTCGGCCCGGCCGCCCCATTCCACACCCGGTTGGCCCATGATGACCCTGCCCTCGAACGCCCTGATCTCGCCGCTCGTGGCCGCGGCGTGGTGTCTCGCCCAGGCCGGGGATGCCGCCGGGGGGCGACCCGAGGTGCCGATCGCCCTCCAATACCTCCCGCTGCTGGCGATCGCGGCCGCAGCGTATCTGCTGCTCTTTCGGCCGGAGCGGGAGCGGATGAAGAAACAGCAGGAACTGCTCGGCGGCCTCAAGAAGAACGACCGTGTGGTCACCTCGTCCGGCATCTACGGGACGGTCGCCAACGTCGAGCGTGATGCCGACAGGGTGACCCTCAAGGTGGATGACGCGTCCAACGTGAAGATCGTGGTCACGCTTTCGAGCGTCGCCCGGGTGCTCCGCGATGGGGACGCAGGTGGCGGTGCGGGTGACGGCGGCGGAGGCTCCTGAGCCCCGCTGCGTGGGCCGACTGTTTCATCGGCCGGCGGCAGAATCGTCCAACGAACGACATTGCAGGAACAAGGTCAGGCATGAATACCTCGAACATCGCATTCGGTCTTCTGGCGCAGGCGGCAGCCGCCATCCCCGCGGCACCGGCCGTGCCCGTGCCGTGGTGGCGGGAGAGTTGGGCCCTCTGGGGCATCACGCTGCTCACGCTCGCCGTCCCGACGTTCGTCGCCTGGTTGATCGCCGGCCGCCTCCGCGCCGCCGACATGTGGGGACGGATCGCCACGGTGCTCGTCGCATTGACGGCCGGGCTCGTGATCTGCTGGATGGGATGGCCGCCGCGGCTGGGCATCGATCTCAAGGGAGGCCTGATCCTCGTCTACGAGGTCGACACCTCGAAGCAGGCGGCAGCCCGTGTCGACGACACCGTCCGGCGGCTCGAAGGCATGCTGGCGACCCAGGAAGGCGATCAGGGGCGGCTGAGCCGCAGGCCCGGCGGCGGCGTGACCGTGCGGCTCGCCGCCGGCGATGCCAAGGCTCGGGAGGCTTTTCTGGCCGCGGTGGCCGCGGCCGAGTTTGACCGCGTATCCGTCCGGGAGTCGGGGCGGAGGTCGTCCGCCGACGCTCTCGAAGTCGACTTCGACGTCGTGCCGGAAGCGGCGCCGATCGCGATGGACAAACTCGTCGCCGCCGTCAGCCGCCGTGTCAATCCGGGTGGTCAGAAGGAGGTCACGGTTCGGCAGTACGGCCTCGACCAGATCGAGGTGATCATTCCCGAGGTGGAGCAGTCGGAGGTCGATCTCATCAAGCGGATCGTTTCCAGTGCCGGCGTGCTCGAGTTCCGGATTCTCGCCAACCGTGAGGACCCGCGGCACCAGGCCGCGGTGCTGCTCGCCGGCAAGACGGCCGGGGCGACCGTGCGTCAAAAGGAGGAGGTGCTCGCCCGTTGGGTGCAACTCGACCCCGCCAAGATGGACCCCGCCGACGACCGGCGGCTCGTCACGAGGCCGACGCCCGACGGCGGCTTCGAGGTGCTCGTGATGGCCGATCCCTTCAACGTCACCGGCGGTGATCTCGGCCGCGTCAGCCCCAGCCTGGACGAAAACCTCAGCCCGTGCGTGAACTTCACGCTCAACTCCAGCGGCGCGGCCCGGTTCGGCCTGCTCACCGGCCGGAATCTCCCCGATCCCGCCAACGGGCTGCAGAGCCGTCTCGGCATCCTGCTCGACGACGTGCTGCAGTCGGCGCCGTCGATCCGCAGCACGATCACCTCGTCCGGTCAGATCACGGGCAACTTCAAGCAGCCCGAGGTCGATTTCCTCGTCGAGGTGCTCAACGCCGGCAGCCTGCCGGCCGCCCTGCGCAGCGAACCGATCAGCGAACAGCGGATCAGCTCGCAGTTGGGCGACGACACGATCAAGTCGGCCAGGATGGCGATGCTGCTGGCCACGCTCCTCGTGCTGACGTTCATGCTGGCCTACTACCGGTTCTCCGGGCTCGTGGCCGATCTCGCGGTGCTGCTCAACATCGTCCTCGTCATGGCGGTGATGATCTCCTTCAAGGCTGCCTTCACGCTCGCCGGCCTCGCCGGCCTCGTGCTCTCGGTGGGCATGGCCGTCGACGCCAACGTGCTCATCTACGAGCGCATGCGCGAGGAGATCGACCGCGGCGCCGCGGTACGGATGGCGATCCGCAACGGCTTTCAGCGGGCATTCTCGACGATCGTCGACTCGAACCTCACGACGCTGATCACGGCGATCGTGCTGTTCGCGATCGGCACGGACCAGCTGAAGGGTTTCGCCGTAACGCTGTTCTTCGGCCTGCTGCTCAATCTCTTCACGGCGGTGTTCTGCTCCCGCGTGGTCTTCGATCTGGCGGAGCGCAACCGCTGGATCAAGACGCTGTCGATGGCCAGGCTGTTCGGCCAGACCGACTTCCGCTTCGTCCAGTGGATGAAGCCGGCGATCGTCGGCTCGCTGCTGGTCATCGCTGCCGGCCTGGTGGCGGCCTGGCAGCGTGGGCAGGGGCTCTTCGACATCGACTTCACGGGCGGCACGAGCGTGCAGGTCGAGTTCAAGCAGGACAAGCCCCTCGACATCGGCGCCGTTCGTGCGGCTGTCGGATCCCTCCCCGACGCAGCCGTGAGCGCCGTGTCGACCTCGGCCGGCGATGCCGACCTGCGGTACAAGATCGACACGTCGCTTCGTGGTGATGACGCGAACGACGTGGAGGCGAAGATCCGCGACCTCTTCCCCGACCGTCTGGCCACCTACGGCATGGAGATCATCGACGTGGCGACCGCGGCCCCCCCTGAGACCACGGCCGAGAAGCCGGCAGCCGACGAGAAAGAGAACGAGTCGCCGCCGGCGGCCGTGACCACGGCAACGCTGCGATTCCCGCAGAAAATCAGCCGGTCCACGCTGCGGGCCACCGTGAGGGCGGGGCTCGAGGCCGAGAAGATTGGCGATGCCGACTTCGATATCGCATCGACCGACGCCGGCGCGTTTGCCGGGCGGCCGTGCCGCGACTGGACCCTGACGACCACGCTCGACCCGGCATCGACCCGCGGGATTCTCGAGGGTGTCAAGGCGAAGCTCGCCGAGACGCCGGTTTATCTGGCCGCGAACACCATCGGCGGCAAGGTGGCGGGCAACACCAAGGTGACGGCCGTTTACGCGCTCCTGGCGAGCCTGCTGATGATCGTGCTCTACGTCTGGATCCGATTCCAGAACGTGGCCTTCGGGCTGGCGGCGGTCATCGCACTGGCGCACGACGTGCTGGTCGCGGTCGCCTGCCTGGCCTTGAGCAAGTATGTCGCGCCCTTCCTGGGCTGGGCCCTGGTGGACGACTTCAAGATCAGCCTCGACGTGGTGGCGGGACTGCTCACGATCATCGGGTTTTCCATCAACGACACGATCGTGATCTTCGACCGGTTGCGGGAACTCCGTGGCAAGGGACGGTTTGTGACGTCCGACATGGTGGATCGGGCGGTCAATCAGACGTTGAGTCGCACGATCCTCACCTCGGGCACGGCACTGCTCGCAACCTTCATTCTCTACGCCTTCGGCGGGCAGGGAATCCATGCCTTCGCCTTCACCATGCTCGTCGGCATCATCGTCGGCTCCTACAGCACGATCTACATCGCGTCGCCGATCGTGCTCTGGCTTCAGCATGCGTTCGCGGGGGGTGAGCAGGCCGCCCACGGGTCGAGATCGATGCAACGGGCCTGAGCCTCCCGGTTCGGCTCGGGCTGAACGAGGCGTTCTGGCGGTGCCGGCTGGGCAAACCCGGCGGCTCATGACGATCGCGCAGCATCGCAGTTTGACGCAGGGCATCTCGCGATGGACCGAATGCCCGTGCGGCCGCCGGCGGTGGGGCATGATTGCTTCGAGGCGGTTGCTGGCCGGCAGCCGCTATCTGGAGCGAGACACCCGTGGGCAGCATTGCAAGCGGCATTCGATACATCGTCGGGCTGGCGATGGTGACGGCGGGCGTCTCAATGGCCGTGCCGTTTGGTCGCCTCGTGGCGGACGGCTGGAACCGCACCCCCGGGGCCGCAGACGCTTCGGCGATCGCGGCGCCGGTCGTGGCGGGCCCCATGGCCGCGCCGGCGGCCAACGTCTCGACCCCGTGGATGGTGCCGGACGACATGCAGCCCGGCCCGGTGGTCGTGCGTGGTGATTACGTGCCGCCGCCGGCACCGGACATGCTGCCCCCCGTGAATCCGGCACTGACGGCGAGCAGCCCGGCAATGAACGGGATGTACCGCTCCACGCTGGAAGTTCCGCCCCCGCCGCTCTTGGACGCCCAAGCCCCGCCGCCGCCGGTCGCCGCATGGGCGGCGCCTGAGTCACCCCGCATGCCGGCGCCGTCCACCGGGATTGCCGCCGATCTCGTGCCGGCGACCTACAGCGTGCGGGACGGGGACGACCTGACCAGCATCTCGACGAGGTTTTACGGTCATCCCGGCGCGGCCGCCGCCGTCTGGCAGGCGAATCGCGACGTTATTCCGGATCCCAACCTGCTTCCCATCGGAGCCGAACTCCGGCTGCCCCCGTCGTGGTCGGTGGCTGGGCCGCAGCGCACGGTGGTGGGGGGCGGACGGTCGATCGAGCCGCCCGCGGGGCCTCCTGCACCGCGGATGATGTCGCCGGCAACGGGGGCCGCGGGAGGTCCGCCGGTCTGGCTCGGCACTCATGCCGTTCCTCAGGCCGGGGTGGCCATCACCAGCCCGCCCGTGAGCGGCGGCACGGTCCGCCTGGCGGCCGGCGAGACGCTCGAGTCATTGGCGGTGCGATTCTATGGCGATCGGAACGCCGCCCAACGAATCTGGGAGGCCAACCGCGATCGGTTGCGGAGTCCGGACCTCGCCGTCGCCGGCATGGAACTGCGGCTCCCGTAAAAACGCCGGTCGGATGCGTTTTACCGCTGCATGGTGGCGGCGATCTTCATGAAGCCGATGATCAGGGCCGCAGGGTCGCCACCGCGGGCTCGCGGATCGGGAGAGCGTTGAGCGGCCAGGGCATCGCCACTCCGGCTCGCCGGGTTGACGATGAGGAGCAGGGACGCGTCGGCCGCGTTCACCGGAGAGGCATCCTTTTCGTCACCGAAAGGATGTCGGCTGTCGAACCAGGCCTTGGGACGCTGCCGCTTGAGTTGGTCGAAAACCTTCACCGCATCGCGATCCTCGGCGCCCGCGATGACCAGCAGGGGGACGGCACGCCTCACAGCCTCGCTCATTAATGCGGGGGCGATCGAATAGCCCTTGGTGGTGAAGGTCGGGCTCACCATGATCAGTCCTGTGACCGAACGACCTTGGGGGCCCGTGGCGAGTTCCGGCCAGAGGAAATCGGCGGCCGTCCAGGTCGCGGCGAGAGAGGCACCCAGGCCAGAGCCCACCACGAAGAACGGCTTCACGGGAAACTTGTTCTCGTCGGCCTGCTGCTTGATCCAGTTGCGCACGCTTTCGATGTCACCGCGCACGCCCGACTGGTCTCGTTTCTGGCCGCCTCGACTGGCGGCGATCATGTCGAAGTCGGGCTTCTTCAGAAGCTTCGACTGGTCTTCCTGCGCCGCCGGCAGGTTCTTGAGCACGGACTTCCCATGGCCACGCAGGTCGGGAGCCACGACAGCGTAGCCGGAGGCCTGCAGGGATTTGGCGAGCGGCTCGACCGTGAGGTGCGAGCCGCCGAGGTCGTGGACGAGAATGACGGTGCCCAGGGGCGACGTCTCTTCCTCCACGGGGTAGTACCAGGCGACGACCTCTGCGCCGTCGCTGGTTTCGAGCTGCAGTTCCTCCGTCGTGTCCTTGGGTTTCTGGGCCTGGCCGGCCGCGGGGGGAGCAGCTCCGGGCTGGCCAGACACGGGCCAGCCCACGGTCAGGAAGGCAGTCAGGCAGGCGGCCGTGGCGGACCTGCGGAAGAAACAACGTTTCATGGATTTTGCAGGCGAAAATCGCTCGTCCGGGAGGTGCAGGGCGGAAATCACCCGTCCGGAATAGAATACCGAGGTTTTCACGAACTCTGCCATGGCGGTCCGACGCCCGCTGGCGGCTGACATGGGCTTTCTGGTCGCCGCCGGCGCCGCGAAGCCCTACTACGAGGGATCACAATGTCTTGGCTCGAGCCCGCGCGGCGGTGGTGGCAGGAGTTCACGGGCGAAGAGGAAACGCCGCTGGATGGCGACACTCCGGCCTGGGCCATGAGTCTGGTCCTGCACGTCGTCGTGCTTCTCTCCATGGCGCTCATCGGCCTTCCGGCGATTGCCCCGAAGCAGAACTCCATCACGATCCTCGCCCCGACGCAGGTCGTCGAGGAAGACGTGCTTCTGGCGCCGGAGATGACCGTGGCGGTCGAAGAGGAGTCGGCGGCCTCCTCGTCGGATGCCGAGAATCTCGAGGTCTCCACCGCCGTCGCGTCGGTGGTGTCGGACGACCCGCTGGTGAACGTCGACGTGGCCGAGGCCCTCGACGGTGAACTGGCGATCTCGCCGATCGATCTCCCCCCCTCCGGCGCCGAACTCGGCGATTCGCTGCAGGTCGGTCGCGTCGGAAACGGTGACACGGGCGTGGGAACAGCCGGCACAGGCGGGGCCGTCGACCGTCTGACGATGGAGATCGCCGCGTCGCTTCAGCAGCGGACCACCGTGGTTTGCTGGGTGTTCGATCAATCGGTGAGTCTCGCAGGGCAGCGAAAGGAGATCGCCGGACGGCTGGATCGCGTCTTCGACGAACTCGGGCTCTCCGGAGCCGAGCACAAAGACCACGAACTCCTCAACCTCGTATTCGCCTACGGCCAGAAAGTGACGCCGCTCGTCAAGGATCCCTCGCGGGAAACCGGCGAGGTGGTCAAGGCGATCGAGTCGATCCCCATCGATGAGTCGGGCGTCGAGATGACGTTCACGGCGATCGCCGAGGCGGCCAAGAAGGCGAAGCAGGTGCGGGTCTCACCCACGAAACGCAATGTCATGATCATCGCGTTCACCGACGAGGTGGGCAACGACCAGCAGTATGCCGACCAGGTCGCCGCCTTTTGTCGTTCCCAGGCGATGCGGGTCTACGTCGTCGGGGTGCCCGCACCCTTCGGCACCCGCGAAGTGAAAATAAAGTTCACGGAGTTCGATCCCCGCTATGCCGACGACGTGCAGTGGGCGGTCGTCGAGCAGGGGCCCGAGACGCTTCATCCCGAGGTGGTTCGAGTGCGTTCCGGGCGGGATACCGACGAGCCGATCGACTCCGGATTCGGCCCCTTCAGCCTCTCGAAACTCTGCGCCGAGACGGGCGGCATCTACTTTTGCGTGCATGCCAACCGCAATGCAAGCGGCCGCGTGAATGACGGTGAGGTCGCCGACATGGCCTCGCGGCTGAGGTATTTCTTCGATCCAGCCGTGATGCGGAGCTATCGCCCCGACTACCAGCCGGCCGCCAAGATCGAGAGCATGCTCGCGTCCAACCGTGCCATGAAGTCGCTCGTCGATGCCGCTCGGAGTTCGCAGGTGGCTCCGATGGATTCGCCGACGCTCGAGTTCCCGAGGCAGGACGACGGCGCCTTGGCGCTCCTGCTCGGAGAGGCCCAGAAGAAGGCGGCGGTGCTCCAGCCAAAAATCGACGCCCTGTACGGCATCCTCACCGCAGGGCTTCCCGACCGCGACAAGGTCACTGAAAAGCGCTGGCAAGCCGGATATGACCTGGCCATGGGCCGCGTGATGGCGGTCAAGGTCAGGACCGATTCGTACAACATCATGCTGGCGCAGGCCAAGACGGGGATGAAGTTCAAGAATCCGAAGAACGACACGTGGAGGCTGGTGCCCGACGACGACATCTCGGCGGTTGGGTCGCAGACCGAGAAACTCGCCGCCCAATCGCTCACGTTTCTGAAGCGGGTCGTCGGCGATCACCCGGGCACGCCATGGGCCCAGATGGCGGCCGAGGAATTGCGGCAGCCGCTTGGCTATCGCTGGGAAGAGCACCATACCGGCGTCAATACCCCGAAGATGGACGGGGGCGGCGGCAACGCCAATCCGGCCGACGACAAAAAGAGGATGCTGGCCCCGCCGAAGCCGAAGCGGCCGCTGAAAAATCTCTAGCGCAGCCGATGGCGGAATGCCTGACCCATAGCCCGGCTCTCGGGGCACGGGCAGCCCCTCGCGGGTTCGCGGTTGTGGCCGTTGCCAGGGAAGCCCGGAACGCGAGCGACGGGTATCCGGGGCGCGACACGCGCGAGCGGTGGGGAGCCGGTCGAGGTTGCTTCAGACAACTCCTCGATCGCTTCACGGAAGCAACATGCCGCTCCCCATGCCTGGCATGCGTTCTAGAACGTCAGGCTGTCTTCGGCGAAGACTTCGCGGCTCTCGTAGGCGTGAAAGCAGCGGGCGATTTTCTGCGAGAGAATCTGGAGAAACATGCCACGAAACTCCGCCTCCGTGCGGTCAGTCGCCGGGATCGCGGTGTTGGATGGGAACGTAAAGTCGTCGATTCGTTTATCGAAGAGGACCTTCTTCGACGAGACCTCGAAGACACGGACGTGTGCCGTCGCCCGGCCACGGTAGAGCGTCGAGCCCTCGTGCATGCGAAACTCCTCGAGGTCGATGCCGACGACGAGATCGGCATCGAGCGACTTGCCGAGCGTCGGGTAGTCGACCCATGAGTTTTCGTCGATCCAGCGGGCCACTTCCTGCTGACCGATGAGTCGCGCCCGGCGGACCTTGCCATCGAGCTGGGTGCCGACGAGCGAGGCGAGTTCCTTGGCGGAGCCGGCGTCGCTGAACTCGAGTTCCACGATCGGGCGACAGACCACGGCCACGTGCTTGCCTCTGAGTCCCTTGAACTCCGCAGGCACGTCGGCCGGCTGGAGCAGGTAGGCGGCCGTCAGGAGCGTCGAGCAGCCGCAGAAGGCCGGAAGCATGAGCAGCAACAGGGTCGCGAGTCGGACGCCGCGGGACGTGGAGGCGAACATGATCGTTTCCTGGGTGATCGAGGCCAGACGAGAGCCGGGGCGGGGAGGGTAGCCCTGCCATCCTGGCCGCTCAATGCCGCTTCCTCCGGCGTCATCTGGCAGAATGGGCAAGGAGCGAGCCATGGGATCCACGAGACACGCGAACAGGCAGACGGAGTCAGCGGTCGACGGCCGCCCGAACTTCGTGGCTTTGTTGCAGGCATCGCTCCCGGCCGATGGCTTGTGGACGATGCCCGTCGTCGCCGCCGTGTCGGGAGGGGCCGACAGCGTGGCACTCCTGATGGCACTGCGGCAGATCGTGCCATCCGCCGTCGAGAGACGATTGATCGTGGTGCATGCCGAACACGACCTGCGGCTGACGGCGGCCGACGACCGGGCGTTCGTGGAGCGGCTCGCGGATCGGCTCGGCCTGGCGATGATCTGGCGGCGGCTGGGCGTTCATGACGCCGATGATCACGGCGAGGGGATCGAAGCCCGGGCCCGCCGGCTCCGCTACGGTTTTCTGGCGGAGGTCGCCGCCGATGTCGGCGCGAGGCACGTGCTGGTGGCGCATACGGCTGACGATCAGGCGGAAACCATCCTGCACCGCATGCTCCGGGGTACAGGCCTTGCGGGCCTGGGCGGCATGGCGGCGGCGCGGGCCCTCAGTCCGGGCGTGTCGCTGCTGCGACCGATGCTGGGCCTGTCGCGTGCCGACGCGCGGGCGTTTCTCTCGACGATCGGCCAGGAATGGCGTGAGGATCCGAGCAACGCCGATCCGCGGCATGCACGAAACTTCCTCCGTCACGAGGTGTTTCCGCGCTGCGAGGCCGGCCCGTTTCCGGCCGCCACGGCGTCACTCGTGCGATTGGGCCACCAGGCGGCGGTTGTGACGGCCGCGATCCGCAGCGCGGCCGAGCACCTGCTCGAGTCGTGTTCCTGCCGGCACGCGGACGGGAGCATCGTCCTGCGGATCAACGACCTGGCCCGTCTCGACGCCCATCTTGTCGCCGAGGTCTTCGTGGCACTCTGGCGCCGGGAGGGCTGGCCGCAACGCGACATGACGGCAAAGCACTACACGGCTCTGGCCGAAATGGTCACGGCGGAAAAACCCACGCCGACCGCCTTCGACGCACCGGGTCGGGTGGCGGTGCGGCGACTCTCGGACGGGCAGCTCACCGTCGCCCGCAACGCCTGACGGGGAGGCGGGCGAACAGCTTGGTACGGCTCGCGCAGGACCTGTGGCGTGGCTCGGGGTTGCCCGTGCCCCGAGAGCCGGACGTTCGCGTCGGGCATCCTGCCCGCCGCTCACTGCATGTCCGCTGCGCTTCGCCATCCTGGCTGCGCTTGCTTCCATAGCCCGGCTCCCGGGGCATGGGCAGCCCCTCGCTGAGTTCGTGCTTTGGGAAGCCCCAAGCGCAAGCGCGGGGTAAACGGATGGCCTCGAGGCCGACATGTGCGGAGCCGTGTGACGTTGCCTTGAGGCGGCCCGTCTACCCGTCGCTCGCGCTCCGGGCTTCCTCGGCACCCCATGCCACGACGGGCGGATCGCCGCTCCGCATTCCACACGCACGCCTTCCCGGCTCTCGGGGCACGGGCAGCCCCTCGCTTTCTCGTCGATCAGAAAGGGCAAGCCCGTCAGGAAGCCCGGAGCGGAAGCGACGGGATCGGCATGACGTGATTATTCAAGCGTCTCTACGACCTACAGATGCCCCACGAGTCGCAGGCGATTTAGTGGTGCATTCCCTTGGCTTGATAGCCGCCGCGGGTGCGGAACCAGCCGAGCAGCAACAGGTAGCAGACGAACATCGCGGCGGGTACGAAGGCCGTGAGCTTCAGGGCCTGGCGACCTCCGAACAGGCCGGCCTGTTCGACGAGGGGCTTGTCCGCTGCAGCCGACGTGCTTGCGGTGTCGTTCCACCACGACACGAGCGACTTCTGTGCCTCGATCGTCTCCGGCTTGGCGTTCTCCTTCTGCAGCAGTTCGAGGGCCCGCTGGGCCTCCTTGCCGCCATCCTCGAGCACGCCCACCTTCGAGCCGTCGAGCCCGACGGTCTTGAGCCAGAGAAACTCGTTTTCCTTGGGCGCCTTGTAGCGTTCGTAGACAGCCTGATCCGCCTTGCGGAGATCGGCGGAGGCGTTCTGATCCTGGAGGAAGCCGATCCCGGGGCCACCGAGCAGGCCGGCGGCGAGCATGCCGACGCCACCAGCCGCGCCGATCGTGATGGCCCCGCCCTTCGGAAACTGCTCGCTCACCACCGCCAGCATCGTCGGCCAGAGGAACGTCTTGCCGATGCCGTAGACGGTGGCCGCGACGATGCACATCACCGCGCCTTCGGCGTTGCCGAGGAGCGTCAGCCCCGTGGCGCCGAACGCGGCCGAAGCGGCCAACAGTCCGAGCGGGGAGATCCGCTCTACGATCGGCCCCGCGAAGAACCGCAGGATGAACATCAGGGCCGAGGTGTAGACGAAGAGCAGCAGCCCGTTCGCCTTGCTGGCCATGATCGTGCCGGTGATCTTCGAGATCCACGAGTCGGTGCCGAGCTCGACGTAGCCCACCATCGCATGCACGAGGAGGAGAAAGGCGAGCAGGAAGTGGCCGAAGCGGAAGCCGGTGGCGGCACCGAACGCGACGAGCAGGCCGGCGGCGATCGACCCGGAAACGATCGGCGAGAGCCCGAGGTCGTTCTTGAAGAACAGCGCGAGCAGACCGCAGATCACCGCGGCACCCAAGAGCCCGAGTTCGCCGAGCATATCGCGATAGGAGACGCCCGAACTGCTTGCCTCGCTCTTCGGGAACCGCTGGCCGATCATCATCAGACCGTAGAGCACGACCGGGATCATGAACAGCGAGATCTGGATCTGCCACGCCACGGGCTTGGTGGCATCGTTGCCGGCCATGAAGTAGCTCGCCAGGCCGCCGGCGATCAGACCGCCCGGCCAGCCGGCATGGAGGATGTTGAGATAGTGCGTCTTGTTCTTGGGGAAGAGCGTAGCGACCAGCGGGTTGACGACCGCCTCGGCGATGCCGTTGCCGATGGCAAAAAGGAACATGCCCCAAAACAGGCACTGAAAGGCGAGCGGCTTGCCGCCGGCCGCGAAGGCGGCACCGGTGGCGAGCGTGAGGCCGGCAGAGATGACATGCATCACGAACGCGGAGAACATCAGCGGGCCGAAGCCGATGCGATCGGCGATCAGGCTCGACAGCAGAATGATGATCCCGAAGCCGGTCAGACCGCCGCCCGTGATCGTGCCCAGTTCCGTCTGGGTGAAGCCGTACTGCTCGGCCCACTGACCGAGGATGCCGGCACGGATCGAGAAGCCCACGCCGGCGGCGAGAATCGCCATGAAGCCGGCCCACAGCAGGCGCTGCGAGTTGGGAACGGCGCCGACACGGTCGTCATGAGAGTGGGAGCGGGTCGCGGCCATGCGGAAAAGCCTCGGTCGTGGGGTGAAATGGGAGCGTGCTACACCAGAAGTCGGTCGCCACGATCCCCCTGGAAGTCCGGAAAAGGGGGCACTATAGCAAGCGGGGCAGGCTGGCGGAATGGCGGGTTTTCGGGGCGGGCGGCGGCTCCCGCCGTGGCTTGACCACCCCTCGGGCGGCCGCGTACCCTCCCGCCCCGCTTTTCAAGGAATCCGCCGCCCCGCGGCTCGCGTTCACGGCCGTCGTTCGCCTGCATGAAATCGCTTGCCGACTTTCTCTGGATGCTGGTCCGCTGGACGCTGCCGCTCTCAGTAGCGGCGGTCGTGGTGGCGATCGCCCTGGGGTCGAATCGGATTGGCGAGGAGGTGCGGCGGCGGATCGAGTCGCGGCTTCAGGAACGCTTTCCGGACCTGACGGTGCGGGTCGGTGCCGCAAGCCTGATCGACGGCGAGGGGATCGTGGTTCGCGGCGTGACCTTCGTCGATCCGACGCTGCCGGCGGAACACCGGCGTCTCCTCGTGGTCGATGAAGTCCGCATCGCCTGCGCGGCGACACTCAAGGATCTCGTTGCGGGTGAACCGCGGGTCACCGCCGTCCGAGTGTGCAGGCCCGTCGTGCATGCCTGCCGCGGCGCCGATGGTCGCTGGAGCCTGTCGAAGCTGACGCGGGGCGGTCAGGGCGGGCTGCCGGTGCCGGTGACGGTCGAGGACGCGACCGTGCTCGTCGATGGAGCTGGGCTGGGCACGCGGCTCACCTTGCGGAGTATCGGCGTCGATCTCCGGCCTCTCGCCGACAGTGGGGGTGGCAAGGGCACGGTGATCCGTGGGACGGTTGCGGCCGATCTTTTCGATCGCGCCGGCTTCGAAGGGAAGCTGTCCGCGGCCGGTGGCTTCGAACTTACCGGACACCTCCAGGCGCTCGACATTTCGCCCCGCCTGCAGTCGCTGCTTCCCGCCGCGGCCGGCGCGCCCAAGTGGCTCACCGGCCTGCAGGGGCGACTCGATCTCGAATGGCGGACGTCGGGCGGACTCGACGCGCTCGACGCGGCGTCCTTCGCGGTCGTCGGCCAGCTTCAATCAGGTCGTTTCGAGCATGCATCCCTCCCGTTCGCGATCAGCGACGTGTCGGCGGCGTTCACCGCCGATCGCAGCGGGCTGTCGTGCGATCGGCTCGAGGCCCATTCCGGTTCGACGCTGGTCCGTGGTTCTGGTCGACTTGCGGGCTGGAACCAGGATGCCGACTTCGACTTTCTCGTCGAGTCGGACCGGATGCTCGTGGGCCGCCACTGGGAGGGCCTGCTGCCGCAGCAGATTGCGGCGCACTGGAGCAAGCTCCTGCCGGCCGGCGAGGTCGACCTGCGGGCTCACCTCGTCCGCCGCCGGGGGATCGTGACGCCCGACGTCTCCCTACGCTGCCGCAACGTCTCGCTCACCTACTACCGGTTTCCCTACCGGGTCGATCGCACGGTCGGCACGGTGACGCTCAAGGACGATCTGCTGTCCATGCACCTCACCGGCGAGGCCGGTGGCCATCCCGTGCACGTCGAGGCTGCGGTCGGCACGGTCGCCGGAGGTCGCGGCTTCGTCGAGGTGCGTGGTGACGGCATGCGGATCGACGACGCGCTCCTCGCGGCCATGCCGACCAAGAGCGCTGACATCGTGCGGTCGCTGCGGGGGAGCGGCGCATTCGACTTCGTCTTTCGGCACAACCGGTCGCCGGAGTTCGCCGGCGGGTTTGCCAACTCCTTGGGCATTCGGCTCACGCAGTGCAGCATGGCCTATGCGGGCTTTCCGTATCCGCTCGGCAACGTGTCGGGCAGCATCTCCATGGACCGGGGCAACTGGAAGATCGGGGAAATCACCGGATCAAACGACACCGGCGTCGTGCGGTGCACCGGTACGCTCACGCGGATCGGTGACGACGACGGCGAGCTGAAGCTTCACCTCGTGGGCACCAACGTCGTGCTCGAACGGGAGCTCCGCGATGCGCTCCCCTCGGGCATGCGGCGCATCTGGGACGACGTCGGTCCGCGCGGCAACGCCCAGTTCACGGCGGAGGTGCGGCATCGCGTCAAGCTGCGCCGCACGGAGGTCGAGCTCGAGGCCGCGCCGCAGGGCGACACCGTCTCGATCGAGCCGACCTGGTTTCCCTACCGGCTCGAGCGGCTGCGGGGACGTCTCCAGTGGAAGGACGGCCGGCTCCGCTTCGAAGACGTGCGCGGTGCCCACGCCCGCACGACGGTCTCCGCCGAGGGCGTCTGCCGGTTCACACCCGACGGTGGCTGGCATGTCTCGTTCGAACGGCTGTCCGCCGACCGTTTCCGCGCCGATCACGAAGTGCTCCAGGCGCTGCCCGCCGGACTTGAGCAGGCCGTCGCCGGGGTGCGGCTCCGCGGCATGCTCTCCGTCGATGGGGCGCTCGAGATCTACTCGACCGCGCCCACGGTCGTCGCCCGACCGGGCGGACGCAGCGAGACCGTGCCCGGTCCGGCCGCTGCCGCGTGGGACATGCAGCTCGACATGGAGCAGGCCGCGCTCGACGTCGGCGTGCCGCTCGCGCACGTGCATGGTGGCATCCGCCTGCGAGGGCAGAGCGATGGTCGGACCTGGCGCACGGCCGGAGACATCGCCATCGACAGCGCCATGTGGAACGACGTGCAGATGACGGCCGTCCGCGGACCGCTGGTGATGGACCCGACCGGGGCCGTGTTTGGTTCAGCGGCGGGGAGCGATCCGCAGGCAGCCACCCGACAGCTGACGGCGCGGGTGGCCGACGGCACGCTCACCGTCGACGGGAGCGTCGCCGCAGGCGACGCGGGGGGCTTCACGGTCACCGCCGCGCTCGCCGAAGCCGACCTCGAGCGTCTGGCGGGCGACCTGTGCGGCGGATCCCATCACTACAAGGGCCGAGTTCATGGCGGCGTCGAGGTTCGCGGCTCGCGGGCCGGCACCCACTCGCTCGCAGGCCGAGGCCAGGTCCGGCTGAGCGATGCCGACATCTACGAGCTTCCCGTGATGGTCTCGCTGCTGAAAATCCTGCGGGTGAAGATCCCCGACCGCAAGGCGTTCACGAGCAGCCAGGTCGATTTCCGTATCGAAGGTCCGCACGCCTATCTCGATACCATCGAACTCTCAGGCGACGCCATCAGCCTCGTGGGGAACGGCGATCTCGACTTCGACTCCAACATCAACCTCATGCTCCGGCCGATCATGGGGGAGGCGCAGACGCAGTTGCCAGCGATGAAACGCATGCTCGGCGGCGCCAGCGGGCAGTTCGTGCTCGTCAGGGTCGACGGCACGATCGCCGATCCGATCACGACGACGGAGGCGTTTCCGACGCTGGCGGCCGCTGTGCAGCGGCTCCAGTCGCAGCGCCGGGGCGAGGGAGGGCGTGCCGCGCGGCGGGATGATCAGGTGCCGCGGTGAGGCGTGGAGGCGGGGCAGAACAGGCCGGATTGGTAGAGTGGGCAGGACGCGCGACGCCAGCGAACGGCGGCCGGGCATGAACCAAGGAAGCGACCGATGAAGTTTGTGAAGATGCATGGTGCCGCCAACGACTACGTCTACGTCGACTGCTTCGTCGAGCCGGCGCCGACCGACCCGCCTGCGGTGGCGGCGTTGATCGCGGATCGGCATCGGGGCGTGGGGGGTGACGGACTCGTGCTGGTGCTGCCTTCCGAAAAGGCGACTGCCCGGATGCGGATGTTCAACGCCGATGGCAGTGAATCGGAGATGTGCGGCAACGGCGTCCGTTGCGTGGCCCATCTGGTGGTCTCGCGCGGGCGGGCTCCGGAAGGACCGGTGACGATCGAGACGGGCCGGGGCGTGCTCACGCTCGACGTCGCTCGCACGGGGCCGCGGACGTCGCGAGTGCGGGTGGACATGGGCGAACCGCTGCTCGACGCCGCCGACATTCCCGTGACGGGAGCCGACATGGGCCACGTGGTCGATGCGGCCTGCGCGGCGCTCGGCGTCGAGGAGCCGTGGTGGCGGGAATGCGGACTCGACCCGCGGATGACCTGCGTGTCGATGGGCAATCCCCACGTCGTGCTCTATTGCCGCGACGTCGCTCGCGTGCCGCTGGATTCGATCGGGCCGCGCATCGAGAAACACGCGACGTTCCCCCGGAGGGTGAACGTGCACTTCGTCGAGGTTGTCTCCCGAGACCACGTCAGGATGCGGACCTGGGAGCGGGGCAGCGGGATCACGATGGCCTGCGGCACCGGCGCGTCGGCGGTCTGCGTCGCCGGCGTGCTCACCGGTCGGACCGATCGTGCGATTGCAGCCGATCTGCCGGGCGGCCGGCTGGAACTCGAGTGGGCCTCCGGAGGCCATGTCTTCATGACGGGGCCGGCCGAGGAAGTCTTCGAAGGCACGTGGTGGGGTGGCTGACCGTCGGCCCGTCGAATCACAAGAAGGACAGTGATCCGTGAAGTTGAAATCGACATTCGCGATCGGAGCCTGGTCGCTCGCTTCGACCGCTGCCGTCCGACAGTGGATGGGCACGCTCGACTACCAGGTCGTCTTCGGAGATCCCGAGGCCGATCCCGTGAACCCCGGCTACCGGGGCGCGAAGATCTACGTCTTCTGGCACGAGAACATCCTGATGCCGCTGTACCTTCGCGGGCACAGCAACATCTCGATGCTGCTGTCTCGGCACTGGGACGCCAACATCCTCGATCGGGTCGCCCGGATGATGGGCTTCGGCGTCGTACGGGGCAGCACGTTCCACGGCGGTTCGTCGGCCCTGCGCGAACTCGCGGAACGAGCAACGGAGGAAAACCTCACGATCACCCCCGACGGTCCTCGCGGGCCACGGCGGCGTCTGGCACCCGGGTGCGTGTTCCTCGCGAGCACGCTCGGGATTCCGATCGTGGCGATGGGCATGGGGTATGACCGTCCGTGGCGAGTGGGCACCTGGGACCGGTTCGCGATCCCCCGACCATGGTCGAGGGCCCGGGGCATCGTCAGCCGCGCGATCAGCGTACCGCCCGATCTCGACCGCGACGGTATCGAAAGGCATCGGGCAGGCATCGAGCGGCTCCTGACGCATCTCTCGAACGAGGCCGAGGCATGGGCCGTGGCCGGCACTCGCCGAGACGGCCAGCGGCCCGTGCGCAAAGAGCCGTCGCGCGTGGCGACCCGGATGGCGGCGTGCAAGGGGCCGGCCGGCATGAGCCTCGATGCCGAGATGGAGCGAGTAGGACTGTCACCATCACGAGACGCGGAATCGTCCGATCCGCAGGCGGGCCGACCGGCGGCGTGACCTGGCTTACCGGCTCCCGGTCCACGAGCAGCCGCACGCCTGCCGTCAGGAAGCCCCAAGCGCCAGCGCGGGGAATACGGCCCGCCGCATCGTGCGGCTCAGCGCTGCCAACCAGGTCGCCACCCGTATACCCGTCGCTCGCGCTCCGGGCTTTCCCGGCATCGGACCCAAACGAGAACCCGCGAGGGGCGGCCCTGAACCCCAGGCATCAACGCACCAAAGTCGGATGCGGTCTAGCGACCGTTGCGCGTGAGTCGCTCGAGCCGCCGCTCGAGCACGTCAAGCCAGGCGCGGACGAGGCCGACCTCGCGGCGGAGTTCGCCGGCTTCCGCTTCGGCGGGTGTCACGGGGCGACGGCTCGTGCGCGGAGCGGGACCGGGCTCGAGCGTGGGGGCCGCCGTCGGCTGCATCGAGGCATCGCCCACGAGCGCCTGCTCGAGCGGTTGCTCCAGCGATTGGAGCACCACGTCGGCGCGTTTCTCGGCGCCTCCGGGGAGTATGTATTCGAGCGCCACGGGACGGTCCACCGGTCCGGCGGCAACGAGTTGCGTGAGTTCCTGGGGCGACCGCACGGGGCGATCGCCCAGTTTCACGATCACGCTGCCGGGCGGGACACCGGCCTTCGATGCGGGCAGATCGCCCACCACGCCGATGACGTAGGCGCCCGCGGCCTCGGGCAGGCGGAACCGCGCCTGGATGTCGGGATCGATCGGCACCGTGCGGACACCGAGAGCGGTGCGGCCTCGCGCTGCGGACACAGCGGTGGTCATCGGTGCGACGGCGACAGCCGCTGTCTGAGGAGTCACGAACGCTGGGGGAGGCACCGCCGCAGAACTCGCCGGGAGAACGACCGGGACCGGAGGATTTGCGATGGGAGCCGACGGGGGAACGGGGGTTCGAGGCTGCACCAGCACCGACGCCGTCGGCGCGGCGTTGGCGGCCGGCGGGGCTACCGGCGGGACCGCGACCACGGGCGGGCGAGTCTCGATCGGCGACAGTTGCTGCTGCGGTGCGGCCTGCCATTCGCGGGATGCCGACGCGACGGGGCGGGGCACGGCCACCAGAGCGACGTCACCGACCTGATCCGCCCGCGCGACGGAGAGGCGGACGTTCTGTCCAGAGGCGATCGCCGTCATCGCCTGGGCCACTTCGTCGGCGTTCGTCAGCGCCACACCGTCGATGGCGCGGAGTTCATCCCCGGTGCGGATTCCCGCCGCGGCTGCGGGACCGTTCAGGACCACTTCCACGATGGACCAGCGGCCCGCGACGGTCGATTCCGCGACCGCCATTCCCAGCCAGCCGTTTGGGGCGGTCGCCGTGTTCGCGGCGAGCGGGGTGGTGGGGAGCGAAGCCGGGGCGGGCGTCGCCGCAGTGCCTTCGCGAGCGGGCGCGGGCGCTGCGAAGGGCAGGGCGATGGGCTCGCCGATCGAAATGTCGCCGGGCTCGAAACTCGCCGGCGGACGTGGAGGCTCGTCCGCGGCGCGGACCGGTGAGAATCGAAGGCACGCCACCGCGAGCGCCCATGCCACCCACCGAAGGGAGCCTCGGGCGCGCCGCCTCGCAGCCCTGGCATCGACGCGATCCGGCGAACAGACGCTCTCGAGGTCGCACGCAAGCAACATGATTCGTAAACCCGTCCGTGGAACGTCAGGTGTCGTTGATGACGGGAGCAGTATAAGGGATGCCGGAGGCGTCGGGAGCCATGCCCCACATCCGCGTTCGGCCGCGGAAAAATCAGCGGTTTCAGCGCATTCGAGCACGATTCGTCGGGCGGCAACGCGATGCCGCCGATCCCGCCGCGGCCATGCACAACTTGTGCACGACGCGAATACCGCGGTGAAATGATTCGTTCGCGCCGGCGCAGCGCAGCATCGCCGTGGTTTCGCGTTTCGACGCGCGGCATTTGATCGTTCTTTCCCATGCAGTGCTGTCATGGTTTGACAGCACTGCATGCACTCCTATACTCGCGCCGCTTCTTTGATTCAGTGCGAATCGGGATGCGAAAACACGGATGAAAATCGTCGGAATCCGCGAGGAATCTGGCACGGGAAGGACCCATGGGGAACGCACGCGACGCCGTCGAAAACGCCGAACCGTCCGACGGCGAGGCGATTGCGGAGCGCGTCCTGCGGGCCTTTCGTTCACGCATCGGAGATGACCGGTTTGCGGTCTGGTTCGGAGACGCGGTTCGGCTCGCGGTCGAGGCACATGGCGGCAGCGGTCCCGGCCCGCGGGTGATCGTCACTGTGGGCAGCGGCTTCACGTACGATTGGCTGTGCCGTACGTTCAGCGCGGAAATGGCCGCGGCGGCCCGAGATGCCTGCGGACCTTCCGCGGAGGTGGGCTGGGAGCCGGCCGCAGCGGACGCGGTGGCGGTGCCCCCAAGTCCGCCCGCAGAGCCCGCTGCTCCTCCCCGACGCCGGCCCTCTGTCGGCCGCCGTGGCGGTCGTTCTGCGGCTGCGACCACGCCAAGCGGTGCCCGCGGCCCGCAGCCGCTGTCCCGCGGGCTCACTGTCGTGGCCCAGCAGGCCAAAGGAATAGCTTCCCCGGGCCGTCGGCCCGGTCTGCGGCTGGCGGACTTCGTCGTCGGGCCGAGCAACCGCATGGCCTGCGGGGCCGTCGAAATGGCGGTCGCCCGTCCCGGCGAAATCTCGCCGCTCGTGATCCACGGCCCCAGTGGCGTGGGCAAGACGCACCTCCTCGAAGGGGCGTGCGAACGGGCCCGTGAAGTTCATCCGGGCGTCAATGCGGTGTGCCTCTCGGCCGAACAGTTCACCACCGCCTTTCTGCATGCCCTCCACGGTGGCGGCGGCCTGCCCGGCTTTCGCCGCACGTGCCGCACCGCCGACCTGCTCGTGATCGACGATCTGCAGTTCTTCGTCGGCAAAAAGGCCACGATCCTCGAACTGCAGCACACGCTCGACTTTCTGCAGCGGCAGGGGCGACAGGTGATCCTCGGCTGCGATCGCGAACTCGATGCGTTGCCCGACCTCGGCCCCGATCTGCTGACGCGGCTCCGCGGCGGGATGACCGCACGGATCCTGCCCCCCGACTTTGACGTGCGCCGGGGGATCGTGGCGGCAGTCTGCGCCAAGCGGGGCCTGGCGGCACCCGACGACGTCGTGCAATACGTCGCCACCCACATGACGCGGCACGCCCGCGAACTCTTCGGGGCGGTCAACCGCCTGGAGGCGACGAGCCAGATGCTCGGCCTGCCGATCGCGCAGGACATGGCGGTGGAAGCCCTTTCCGATCTCGTGCGATCGAGTGCGCGAAGCGTTCGGCTCGCCGACATCGAGCGGGCCGTGTGCAAGGCTTTTGGCATCGACAGCGGCAGCCTGCAATCGGCGCGGCGGGCCCGGACGACGAGTCATCCACGAATGCTGGCGATGTTCCTCGCCCGGAAGCACACCCACGCCGCGCTCGTCGAGATCGGCAGCTTCTTCGGTCGCAGGAGCCACTCGACGGTCATCGCCGCACAGAAGGCGGTGGGCGAATGGGTGGCGAAGCGTTCACAGATCGTGCTGGCCGATGCCGCCTGGGACGTCGAAGAGGCGATTCGCCGCGTCGAGGACGTGCTCCGCGCCGGATGATGCCCGCCACGGCGAGGGATGGGGCCACGTGGCCGCGTGGCGATCAGCGCGGTGACGCGACCGTTTCTTCGAGGCTCGCCTTGTAGCGCACGCTCGACTGCGGGCCGCCAAAGCCGACGACGCGGCGGTCGATGCCCGTGCGGCGTGAGACCACTCGCCCCTGGGCGATGTCGAAGCGAATCTCGCCGTCCCAGATGCGCTCGAGAAGCCGCGCCTCGAGCCGCGGATCGTCGATCGGCGTGAGCACGGTCGTGTCGACCGAGATCGTGGCGATCCCGTCTTTGATCGAGTCGAGGCGGTAGCGGAGCCGGGTGCGGACCGCCTTCCGGGGGCCGTTGGGAACCTCTACGACCACCTCCTGCGGCACCGTCCACTCCGCACCGACCCGCACGGGCTCCTCGGGAAGCGGCACGACGACGAGGTCGCCGGTCGCCGCCGGCGGGCAGGGGCGGAGTTCGCGGCGATCGATCACGCGGCCGTCGGTGGCGACCACCATCCGCACCAGCGGCACGCCGAGGCTGTGCCGCACCAGTTCATACCCTGGCGGCGGCTCGTCGGTACCGGAGCTCGTCCAACGGATTTCGCCCCGGTCGCTGGTGCGCGACGTCATCGTGACGTCGTCCACGGAGTGTTCGAGCGTGGCCCTGCCATCCGCCGCGACGTCGATCACCGTCCACGTCTTGGTCGAGTCGGTCATGGTCTCCACGGACTGGGTCGTGCCATTCATCGTGGTCTCGGTGAGGGCCCGATGGGCGACCTGCGTGGCAATCCGGTCGGCGGGCTCGAATCGGTAGCGGAGCGTCACCGGCTCCTCGGCGGCCTGGCCGAGGCTGCACGGGAGGCAGGCCGCCAGGCACGCCGCGACCAGGAACCGCGTCGCCAGCGGCGGCAGCCGAGCATGGACTGGGATCATGCGCCACCCCGCGGCGCCGGAGGCTCGGCGGCCCGCGGCCCGCCTCCCCAGGCGAGTTTCTCGCGGAGTGTGCGGTAGTAGCCGTGCCGGCCCGTTTCGACCAGCGTGAACCGCGGGGCCGCGCGGCGGACGCGGATGCGGTCGCCGGCGACGAGGCTCGTCACCACGCGGCCGTCAACGACGCAGGCGGAGCCCGCGTTGGGCTCGGGAACGACGATCTCGTAGGCACGTGAGGCGGAGTCCACGACCGTCCGATTGGTGAGCGTGTGGGGATTGAGCGGAGTGAATACGAACGCGTCGAGGTCCTTGCGAACGATCGGCCCGCCTGCCGAGAGGTTGTAGGCGGTGGAGCCGACGGGCGTCGAGACGATCAAGCCGTCGGCCCGGTAGGTCGTCGCCAGTTCCCCGTCGACAAGCAGCCGGATCTCGATCATCGAGAACGGCGGGCCGGCGAGGATCGAGGTCTCGTTGAGGCCGAGTTCCCGTTGCACGGCCACCTCGCCCCGCAGCACCTCCGCCTCGAACATCAAATGGTCCACGAGCCGGAATCGTCCGGCGGCGATCTCCCGGAGGGCCTCCGACGCGTCGTGTCGGGGCACGTCGGCGAGGAACCCGAGCCTGCCGAGATTCACTCCCAGCACCGGCACCTGCCCGTAGCCCATCCAGCGGGCAGCACGCAGGATGGAGCCGTCGCCGCCGAGCACCACCACCAGATCGGTGTCAGTGGGGCACTCCGCGTCGGCCGCTTCGGACCGGGGCGTGAGCAGGCAGGTGACGTGGTGGCCGGCCGATGCCAGGCTCGCCGAGAGCCGATCCGCCTCCGCGGCGACGTCGCCAATGTCGGCGGGGCCGACGATCACCACCCGCAGGGGCGTGGGCATGGCATGCTCAGGACGCAGTCGGGACCCACGCGACATGGCGCTCGCTCCGCGAGGATTCAGCGATCGGCCGCGGCATGTGCGGAGGCATCGGCAGTCAACGGCTCGCGACCGGCGAGCCGACGGCAGGTGGCGGCGATCCCGGCGGCGTCGAGCCCGAGATCGGCGAGCAGTTCGGCCCGCTCCCCGTGCTCCACGAACCGGTCGGGCAGTCCCAGCCTCACGATCGGGCCGGTGTGGATGCCCGCGTCGTTGACGGCCTCGAGTACTCCGCTGCCGAAGCCGGTGGGCAGGGCGTTTTCCTCGAGCGTCACGGCCCAGGGCACCGTCTCGAGCCGTTCCACGATGCCGCCGTCGAGCGGCTTCACGAACCGGGCGTTGATCACCCCGATCTCGAGCCCCTCCCGGTGCAGTTGCTGCGCCGCCTTGAGCGCCTCGCCGAGGAGCGTGCCGCAGGCGATCACGAGGCCATCGTTACCCTCGGCGAGCACTTCCGACCTGCCGAGCTCGAGCGGCATCCGCGGGCCGGCGTGGGTTTCCACGACCGCCTTGGGGTAGCGGATCGCGACCGGTCCGCCGTGGGCGAGCGCCCAGTCGAGCATCGCGGCGAGGTCGTGCTCGTCGCCGGGGGCGAGCACCACCATGTTGGGAAACAACCGCAGGTAGCCGAGGTCGTAACTGCCGTGGTGGGTGGGGCCGTCGGGGCCCGTCAGGCCGGCCCGGTCGAGCATGAACACGACCGGCAGGTTCTGCAGGCAGACCTCCTGGAAGATCTGGTCGAACGACCGTTGGAGGAACGTGCTGTAGATGTCGACGATCGGCAGGCAGCCGGCCTTGGCCTGTCCGGCCGCGAAGGCGACGGCGTGCGATTCGCAGATGCCGACGTCGAAGAAGCGGTCGGGAAACTCCTCGCGAACCGGCTCGAGCTTGTTGCCCTGGCACATCGCGGCGGTCATCACCGTCACCCGCTTGTCGCGCCGCAGGGCCGCTCCGATCGCTGCCGATGCCGTGTCGGTGTAGGCCCGCGACGACGACTTCTTGATCGAGACGATGCAATCGTCGTCGTCACACTCGAACGGGGCCGGGGTATGGAAGAAGACGGGATCGGCCTCGGCCGGCTTGAAGCCGTGCCCCTTCTCGGTGAGCACGTGGAGCAGGATCGGCCCCTCCTCGTCCTTGACGAGTTCGAGGTAGCGGATGAGGTTGGGGAGCGAATGCCCTTCGACAGGTCCGAAGTAGCGAACGCCCATCGCCTCGAAGAGCATGCCGCCGTGGAGCGTCGCCTTGAGCGAGTCCTTGACGTTGGTCAGCATCCGCTCGACCTGTTCGCCGACCATCGGCACGCCCTTGATGAGCTCGCCGGCCTGGTGCTTGATGCCGCGATACCAGGGGTTGGTCCGCACGGTGTCGAGGTATTCGGCCAGCGCTCCGACCCGTGGGCAGATCGACATCTTGTTGTCGTTGAGGATCACGAGCAGCCGTTTCTTGAGGAAGCCGGCGTTGTTGAGCGCCTCGAAGACGATGCCGGACGGGAGGGCCCCGTCGCCGATCACGGCCACGCTGCGGCGATCGTCTTCGCCCCGCAGGCTGTCGCCGCTGGCGAGACCGAGCGCCGTCGACACGCTGCACCCGGCGTGGCCCGTCATGAACAGGTCGTAGGGGCTCTCCTCCGGATTGGGATAGCCCATCAGCCCGCCCTTGGTGCGGATCGTGCCGAATCGGGCGAACCGGCCGGTGATCAGCTTGTGGGGATAGATCTGGTGGCCGGTGTCCCAGATCAGCCGGTCGCGGCTGAAGTCGAACACGCGATGCAGCGCCAGGCAGAGTTCCACCACGCCGAGGTTCGACGCGAAGTGGGCCGTTCGCGACGTGACGACCTCGCAGAGCGCCCGCCGCATCTCGGCGGCGAGCTGCTCGAGCTGCTCCATGGAGAGGCCTTGGAGGTCGCGCGGCGAGAGGATGCTGGGCAGGATGTCGGCCATGGCGTGGAAGTGCTCCGTGCGGGTCCTCTTAATGATCGCGGGCGACGATCCAGCGGGCGAGGGCCGCCAGTTCCGCGGCGGGTTTGCCCAGTGGTTCGACCGCGGCGACCGCCTGAGCGGCCAGATCGCGGGCCCGCTCCCGTGCGGCGGCGATGCCGGCGACCGTGGGATAGGTGATCTTGCCGCGGTCGGCGTCCTTGCCGACACGCTTGCCCATCGCGGCCTCGGTGCCCTCGGCATCGAGCACGTCGTCGGCGATTTGAAACGCGATTCCGAATGCCCTGCCAAACGATGCCAAGGCGGCCTGCTGTGCCGTGTCGGCGGCCGCCGCGAGTCCGCCGAGCTCGAGCGCCGCGAGAAACAGTGCGCCGGTCTTGCGGCGGTTGATGCGGTCCATCCACGCGATCTGGTCGTCGGCCGTCGTGGGCCGCAGCGACATCCAGCCTCGCTCAGCGGCGAGATCGTCCACCTGGCCGCCGACGAGCGCTTCGGCGCCGGCGGCGCGGGCCAGCACGAGACAGGCCCGGCCGGCCGCCGCGGCGGGCATGCCCGCCGCGAGCACCTCGAAGGCCAATGCCTGGAGCGCGTCGCCGCAGAGGATGGCGGTCGCCTCGTCGTAGGCGCGGTGACAGGTGGGACGGCCACGGCGGAGGTCGTCGTCGTCCATCGCAGGGAGGTCGTCGTGCACGAGCGAGTAGGCGTGGATCATCTCCACGGCGATCGCCGCGGGCGCGGCGGCCGTCCACAGGCTCGTTGCATCGGTTTCTGGCCGGCCACAGGCCTGCGCAGCCCAGAGGGCCAGTGCCGGACGCAGCCGCTTGCCGGGCGCCAGGGTCGCATACCGCATCGCGTCGGCGAGCCGTTCGGGAGCGTCGTCCGGCAGCCGGAATGCCGCCTCGAGCCGCGGCTCGATGAACTGCCGCACGCGATCCAGCGAACGACCGACCTGCTCGTCATGAGCGTCGAGCGACGGCGCGGCGGACGTGGAATCTCTGCTGGTCACCGGGCAGCTTGCCATACGGGGGCCTGCAGGTGGTGCGAGGCTCGGAGGGAGGACGATCGTGCCGCCCTGACGTGTGTGTCACCCGGGGAGAAGTCTAGACGGCGTCGGCCGCATCGTCCATCCCGGGAAGCGTTTTCGACCGCGGCTTCCTGGCTCCGCCGCGCGTGGACACCGCCGCCGTCGCGGCCGCTTCAGCCACGGTCGCCGTCTCGTGCGGCGTCAGGATCGGGCGGCCCTCCTCGTCAATGCGGACCAGCACGCCGACCTTCTTCTCGGCAGCGGCCAGTTCCTCGTGCAGGCGGTGCAGCAGGGACACGCCACGCTCGTAGGCGGCGATCGAGTCCGAGAGTCCGAGGCTTCCCGATTCGAGCTTCGAGACGAGTCCGCCGAGGTCGGCGAGTGCCGTTTCAAAGGAGGAGGTCTGGCCGGAGTTTGCGGCCGCGTCGTCAGGTTCTGACATCATCGTTCGAGATCCTTTCCACGGTGCTCCAGATTCGCCCGTCGGCAAGTTGCGTGACGAGGGTGTCGCCCGGTGCTAGCCCCACGACGCTCCGCAGCGTTGCCGCGTCACGCTCCGTCGACGTCAACGACCAGCCGCGGGCCAGTAGATGGAGGGGGCTGCCCGCCTCCAGTCGCGCGGCCGCCGCGGCGAGCCGCTCGCGACCACGATCGACGGCGAGTCCGGCGAGCCGTCGCAGGCGACGGGCATGCTGGTCGAGGGCGTCGCGACGATCGCGGACGAGCCGGTTCGGGTCGGCGAAGATCCGCGACCGGGCCAGCGACACCACCCGCTCCCGCGCCATCTCCAGGCGGCGGGAGAGGCCCGCGTCGAGTCGCAGGCCGAGCGTGCCCACCGTCGCGGCCACCTGCCGCCCGTCGGGCACGATCTTCACCGCCGCGTCGGTCGGCGTGAGGGCGCGAACGTCCGCGGCGAGGTCGCAGAGCGAGACGTCGATCTCGTGCCCGACGCCCGACACGACCGGGACAGGCGACGTCGCCACCGCGCGGACGAGCACCTCCTCGTTGAACGACCAGAGGTCCTCGAGGCTGCCGCCTCCTCGCACCAGCGCGATCACGTCCACGGCCGGACGCAGCCGGGCGGCGACCCCGAGGGCCGCGGCGAGTTCCTCGGCCGCGCCCGCCCCCTGCACCCTGGAGGGCACCACGATCACCTCGCTGGCCTGCCAGCGGGAGAGGAGTGTCTTGAGAAAGTCGGCAATGGCGGCGCCCGTGGGGCTCGTGACCACGGCGATCCGTTGCGGAAATGGCGGCAGCGGCCGCTTTCGTGCCGCCGCGAAGGCGCCCTCGGCTTCGAGTTTTGCGTGCAGCCGCCGCAGCTGCGCCTCGAGTGCCCCGGTGCCGACGGCGTGCAGCCTGTCGATCGTGAGCTGGTAGGTGCCGCGGGGCGCGTAGACCTCGAGCCGTCCGTGACAGATGACCTCGAGGCCGTCGGTCGGCTCGAGGGCCAGCCCCTGCATGGCGCCCCGCCAGATCACCGCCCGCAGCACCGCTGCATCGTCCTTGAGCGAGAGGTAGACGTGGCCGCTCGAGGCCCGGGTGAGATTGCTTACCTCGCCCGTCACCCAGACGTCGGCGAACCGCGTCTCGAGCTGCTCCTTGACGCGGGCGGTCAGCTCCGACACGCTCTGGGCGTCGTCGGGCGGGCTCTTGCTGTCTGCGGCGACGCGGGTGGCCATGGGCCGCCAGTGTAGCAGTCGTGCATCGGGCGCTCTCCGGAGCGCGAGGCGAAACCGCGAGGCAATCGGACCGGGCATGCAAACGCGATCGGACACCACCGACTCCGGTTCGACCGGCGCTGCCGCGTCGCGGGGGGCGTTGCTCGTCGTCTTCCTGACCGTGTTCATCGACCTGCTGGGCTTCGGCATCGTCCTGCCGGTGATGCCGCGACAGGCCGAGCCTTACCTTCAGGCCCTCGGGCTGTCCGACGCCGCCACCGGAGCCGCGATCGGCGTGCTGTTTTCCGTGTTTTCGCTGATGCAGTTTCTGTTCAGCCCAATCTGGGGCCGACTCTCGGATCGCGTCGGTCGGCGGCCGCTGCTGCTCCTCAGCCTCGCCGGCTCGGTCGTCTTCTACGCGGTGTATGGCTGGGCCGTGACGGTTCCGACCGATCCGCTGCCGTCCCGCGAAATGGCGACCGTGGCGCTCGGGCTGATCCTGCTGTCGCGGATCGGCGCCGGCATCGCGGGGGCCAGCGTCGGCACGGCGGCGGCCGTGATCGCCGATTGCACGACGCCCGAAAATCGGGCTCGCGGCATGGCTCTGATCGGGATCGCGTTTGGCGGCGGCTTCACGCTGGGACCGCTGATCGCCTACTTCGGTCTGGCGCTCTTCAAGCAGCAGCCGTGGGGCGTTGGGGCGATCGCGTCGGCGCTGTCCTTGATCGCGCTGTTGATCGCGATCTTCGTGTTCAAGGAGACACGGCCGGCGGGAGGCGTTCCGCCGCGTCAACACTCGGGGCTCTCGCGGACGGCCGCCGTGCTGCGGATGCCGACGGTCGGCGTGCTCGTGCTCGTCTACTTTCTGTCGATCGTCGCCTTCGCCAACTTCGAGGCCACGCTCGCGCGGCTCACGAGTTCGGCCTTCAGAATGACGGACAACGACAACTTCCTGGTCTTCGCCTTCATCGGGCTGATGCTGCTGATCGCGGGAGGCGCCTACCGGCCGCTCGCCAAGCGCTTCCCGGAAAACCGGATGCTGTCCGCGGGTGTGACGCTCATGCTCGTCGGCCTCGGTCTGCTCGGCGGCGTCGCCTGGTGGGTGTTCCGGGACCCGGCGGCGGGCGGGACGGCGGGCCTGAGGGCCGTCTTCTATGTTGCCGCGGCCGTGGCTGTGGCCGGCTTCGCCTGCGTCAATCCGTCTGTGTCGGCACTGATCTCCAAGCGGGCCGATCCGGCGCGGCAGGGCGAGGTGCTCGGAGTCAACCAATCGTTCGCGTCGCTCGGCCGCATCATCGGGCCGTTCGTGGGATCATTCCTGTTCGGCCTGCATCCGTCGCACGCGCTGCCGTTCGCGGCCGCGGTGGTCGTGTTGATCGCGGTGTCGTTGCTCCTCCCGCGGATCGCGGGGGCGGGGGCGACACGCTGATGGACGGGCCGTTTCCTCCGAACGTTGGCCTGCTCGTCGTCGGCCACGGCACGGCTGATCCGGTGGGGGCCGCCGAAACGAGGGCTATCGCGGACGCCGTTGCGGAACGGCTTCCCGGCGTCGCGGTGGAGCTCGGGTTTCTCGAGGTGATCGGTCCAACGATCGCCGCCGCGCTCGAGCGGCTGGCCGAGCGGGGATGCCGGGAGATCGTGGCGGCGCCGCTCCTGCTCTTCGCCGCCGGACACGCCAAGCGGGACGTGCCCGAGGCGATCGCCGGGCCCGCGGCCACGCTTGGCTTGCGAGTTCGTCAGACGGAGCCCTTCGGCTGCCAGCGGGAGATCGTGGAACTGTCGCGGCAGCGGCGTCACGAGGCGGTCGCCGACCTGCGGCCGGTGGCACCGGCGGAAACGGTCCTGCTGATGGTCGGCCGCGGTTCGAGCGATCCCGGGGCGGTGTCGCAACTGAGGTCGTTCACCGAGGCGTCGCTCGCCGACGAGCCCGGGGGCCGACCGCGCCGGATCGAACTCGGCTTCGTGGCGGCCGCCCGGCCCCGGCTCGACGAGGCGATCGCCGCGGCTTGCGACCCCGTCCGGGGCGAGGTGCGTAGAATCGTCGTGCAGCCCCATCTGCTGTTTCGCGGTCACGTGGAAGAGCAGGTGACGGCGGCGGTCTGCTCGGGTCGCAGCCTGCGGCCGGACCTCGAATGGGTGCAGGTGGCACGCTTGGGGGCCGATCCGCTCGTGGCCCGGGCACTGGTGGCCCGGGCGGTCGAGGCGATCGGCCCGGAAAGCCTGTCTCGCCAAGGATGATGCGACTCGTCACAATGAACGACTTGGGCCCCTTGTCGGTTTCCGGGGCCAGGCACGGAGGATCCAGCGCGTGAACGGCATGATTCAATCAGGGCGGATGATCGGACTGGCCGCGATGACCACGGCCGTGCTTCTGGTGCAGGCAAGTTCGCCGGCGCTCTCGCAGGGCTTCACCCAGCCTCCGGCCGTCGTGGCCCCAGCGGATCGGCCGGTGATCGCCGCGCCTTCCGCGCCGACGACTCCCCCAGCGTCGGCGGCTATTCCCAGCCAGCCCGCTGCCCCCCCGGCCGGAATGAAGCCGGGGACCAACGACCGCCACATCGCGGTGGCCGTCCGCCGGCAACTCGAGCGTGAGCACTTCCTGCGGAAGCCCATCGACGACGAGATGGCCCAGCGCTGGTTCGCCGCGTTTCTCGAAGCTCTCGACCCGATGAAGGTCTATTTTCTTCAGAGCGACGTCGACGGCTTCATGCAGAAGCGGGATTCGCTCGACGACCTCGTGAAGCGGGGCGACGTGACGTTCGCCTACGAGGTGCTCGACCGGTTTCTGCAGCGGGTCGACTCGCGACTGCCGCTCATTGAACGACTGATCCAGGGACCGCAGGACTTCACGGCTCCCGAGTCGATCGTCATCGATCGTGACGAGACGAAATGGGCGCGAAGCGATGCCGAGGCCGAGGATCTCTGGAAGCGCCGGATCAAATACGACCTGCTCGTGCAGAAGATGGAGAAGACGCCCTCCGAGGAGGCGAAGGACAAACTGCTCCGCCGCTACCGGAGCCTTGCCAAGCGCTGGCATCAGATGACGGCCGACGAGCTGCTCGAGACCTACCTCTCGTCGTTGACCAGTAGTTTCGACCCGCACACCAGCTACATGTCGCCCGGCACGCTCGAAAACTTCGAGATCGGCATGCGGCTGCAACTCGACGGCATCGGCGCCCAGCTCAAAGGTGAGGATGGCTATACGACGATCGTCGAGCTCACGCCTGGTGGTGCGGCCGACCGCGACGGGCGGTTGAAGTCGAAGGACCGTGTGGTCGGCGTCGGGCAGGGGGGCGAGGGGGAGATCGTCGACGTGGTCGACATGAACCTCAACGAGGTCGTGAAGCTGATTCGTGGCAAGCGGGGCACGGTCGTTCGCCTGAAGGTGATTCCGGTCGGCGAGACCGCGCCCAAGGTCTACGACATAACCCGCGCCAAGATCGAACTCAAAGACGCCGAGGCCCGCGGCGAGGTGATCGAGCACGGCAAGAAGGCCGACGGCTCGCCGTACCGGATCGGCGTCATCAACCTGCCGAGCTTCTACATGGACATGGCCGGCGCCCAGCAGGGGCAGGCGGAGTTCAAGAGCAGCACCCGCGACTGCAAGCGACTACTCGACGAGTTTCGGCAGAAGGGGGTCGACTGCGTGGCGCTCGACCTGCGGAGCAACGGCGGCGGTTCGCTGCCCGAGTCGATCAAGCTCACTGGGCTGTTCATCGACAAGGGGCCGGTCGTGCAGATCAAAGACGCCGACAAGCAGGTGCGGCCGTACGACGACGTCGATCAGGGCGTGGCCTGGGACGGGCCGCTGGTGGTGCTCACGAGCAAGTTCAGCGCCAGTGCCAGCGAGATCCTCGCTGGTGCCATTCAGGATTATCACCGCGGCCTTATCGTTGGTGACAAGTCGACGCACGGGAAAGGCACCGTCCAGACACTGCTCGATGTGGGCCGGCAGCTGTTTCCGCGGTTCGACAACGTGCCGTCGCTCGGCGCGATCAAGGTGACGATCCAGCAGTTCTACCGGCCGTCGGGCGACAGCACGCAACTCGAGGGCGTGAAGAGCGACGTGGAGATCCCCAGCATCACCTCGCACCTGCCGATCGGCGAATGCGACCTCGATCATGCGATCACGTTCGACAAGGTGCCGCGGGCCGACTTCCAGTCGACCGGCCGGGTGACCGACGGCATGGTGGCGAAGCTTCGCGAGGAGTCGGCCAAGCGGGTCGCGACCAACAAGGAGTTCGAGAAACTCTCCAACGACATCGCCCGCTATGAGAAGCGGAAGGACGAAAAGACGATTTCGCTCGTCGAGACGGAGTTCGCGAAGCAATGGAACGAGGGCAAGGCGGCCGAGGACGAGGAGGAGAAGAAGCTCGAGGAGCTCGAGATGCAGAAGAAGCCCGTCGTCCGCCGCGATTTCTCCTTCGACGAGGCGATGAACGTCACGATCGACTACCTGCGCGCCCTCTCCGGTGCGACGGGCCTCACCGACACCGCGAAGGTTCAGGAATCGACGCCGGCCCGTTGAGCGGCCTTGGCCTCGCGGGTTCTCCACGATGTCCGGTATCGGGAAGCCCGGAGCGCGAGCGACGGGTATGCCGGTTACCTCCGTGAAGGCACCGCGGAGCGGGTTGGGGTGGTGGCCGTATTCCCCGCGCTGGCGCTTGGGGCTTCCCGACGGCGGGTCAGGGGCCGCCGACGAGATGGGCGAGCGCGGTGAGTGAGTCGGGATGAAGAAGGGTGCGGGGAAAGTCGGCGAAGAGCCGCGACGGGTCGACCCGCTTGTCGGCCCCGCGGGTGCGCGGAGCCGACGGATCCCAGCGGGGCTCGGGGCTGCCGGAGAGAGCGGCGAGACGGCCGTACCAGTCGCGGCGGCGGACGGGCGTGCCATCCGAGACCACGTAGAGCGGCTGCGGCAATGCTGCGTCGGCGACGGCGCAGACGACGGCTGCGGCATCGTCGATATGCACGAGGTTGAGCCATGAGTCGGGATCGGCGGCGATCGGCCGACCGGCGCGAAGATCGTCGAGCCGCGGCAGGCGATCGGGGCCGTAGAGGCCGGCGAACCGCAACGCCGTGCCCGGTCCGAGGGAGTGCGCCGCGAGCAGAGACTCCGCCGCGACGAGCACCCGGCCGGCATCGCGGCTCGGATTCGGCGGCGTGGTCTCGTCGACGACCCCACCCCCTTCGTCACCCCACACGCCGGTCGAACTCGAGAAAATGATCCGGGGCGTTGGCTCCGCGGAGCCCGCCACGGCAAGGGCATCGAGCAGTTTTCCGAGTCCCGCGACATGCACGTCGCGATGCGTCGTCCCCGCTGCCCGATCGAAGCCGACGCTCCAGAACACGGTCGTCGGTCGGCCGATTTCCTTGAACAGGGCCGACCAGCCCGGATCGGCTGCCGTGACGTCGATGATCGCCGGCTCGATGCCGAGCGAGTGCAGTTCCGCCGCTCGCGTCGCCCGCCGCGTGATCCCGACCACTCGCGATCCGGCATCGATCCAACGCCGCGCGACGCGTTCTCCAAGATAGCCGCAGCCGACGACAAGGCGGAGAGGAGTGTGAGCGTGCATGTCGGGACGTGCCTTATCCATCCAGCGGCTGCGGCCGTTCGCCCCGCGTCTGCGAGTCGAGCCACGATTGCAAGACCACCTGCGCCGCCACGGCATCGGCCCGGGCCTTCTTGCGGCCTCGGGTCAGCCCCACGCCCGCCAGCATTCCGGCCGCCTCGTGGGAACTGTACCGCTCGTCGTGGAAGGCGATTGGCAGGCCGGTGATCCGTCCGAGCCACGCGCCGAACCGCTCGACCTCCACCGACATCGCGCTGTCGGTGCCGTCGGCGTGGACCGGCAGGCCGACCACGAAGCCTGCGAGCGACTCCTCGGTGGCCAGGGTGCGGAAGAAATGGGCGTCGGCGTCGAGGTCGCCCGCCGTCTGTCGCACGCAGAGGGGACTGCAGATGATCCGCTCGGCGTCGCAGATCGCCACACCGATGCGGCGGCGGCCGTAGTCGACACCTGCCACGCGGCCGACAGGAATCGTCGGAGAGGGAGTGTGGTTCATTCGCCGATCCTGGCGGCGGGCGCGAGAGGGGCGGCGGGCGCGAACCGGCCTGACTTGAGGAACGATTCCGTCGCCTGTTGCACTTTCCGGTCGCGGAGCATGGCGGCGTGGTGGACCGGCAGAAGCAGGAAGTCGTCGGCTCCGTCGAGCCGCGTCTCCTCGACGCTAACTACGGCGTCGTCGTCGCCCTCGAGGAGCGGACTGAAGCCGCTGGAGTCGCCCCGGCCGCCGGCCACGATCCCAAACTCGCATGGCGGCACGGCAAGGTGCGGCACCACCGTGTGCCAATCGACCACGAGATCGCGGGCAGCGCCCTTGGCCAGACTCGCGAGAAAGCCGACGCCCGCCACGTGCCGTGCGAGTTCCGAGCCCTTGTTGGGCGGCCCGAGCATCACCATGCGGTCCACCCGCGCCAGGTCGTCGCGGTCGGCAAGTGTCATCCAGCGGCGGACGACGAGGTTGCCGAGACTGTGCCCGACGAAACTGATGCGGCCCGCGGCTGGCAACGCGGTGATCACGGCGTCGAGCGAGCGGCCGTGGGCCTCGATGTCGGCGTTGGTGCTGGCGTAGCCGAAGAGGAGCACCGTCGCATCGAGCGACCTGCGGAGGTGTTCCGCAAGCGGGCGCATCGATGACCGTCCCTCGCCCAGCCCGTGAAGCACGAGGATGGTCGGGCCATCGACCGGTGGAACCGTGCCCTCGGACTCGAGTCGCGCGAGAGCCGCCCGGCATTCCTCGGCCGTTCCCTCGCGGACGGTGCTTTCGCCGGGATCGAGGATCCGGCAGCGGCCGTCGGAGGCCCGACGCTGGAGCCTCCAGTCGTGGCGGACGACGAGATCGCTCCACTCGAGCGCCTCCCGCGACCGCTGGAGTTTCTGGAGCCACTCCGTATCTCGCCGCGCCACCTGCGCGGTCTCATCGGCCCGACTCGCGCAGGCGACGACGAGGGCGAGAGCCGACACGGCGATCAGAGATACTCTTTCCATCCGCGCTTCTCGATCTCGGCCACGACCTTGCGAACGGCCTCCTCGTGGGCCCGGTTGGCGACCAGCGTGGCGTCGGGGGTGTGGACTACAAGGATATCCGTGAGCCCCAGCGTGACGACCAGATGGCCCTCGTCGGCGTGCACGATGGTGCCCGAAGAATCGATCCCGAGGTGCCGCCCCACCGATGTGTTGCCTGCCTCGTCCGCTCCACGCTGCCGGGCCACCGCCGACCAGCCGCCGAGATCGTCCCAGCCGAACGGGGCCTCGATGACGGCCACGTCCGTGGCATGCTCGAGGATGGCGTAATCGATGGAGATGCCCTTGATGGCGGCGAACTCCTCCGCGAACACCCGCTCGCGTTCGGAGGTGTCCCAGGCCGCGGCGATCCGTCGCAGGTGGGCCATGCACTCCGGCTGTCGTTCGTCGAGTGCCGCGAGGATCGTGGTCGCCTTCCAGACGAAGATGCCGGCGTTCCAGAGATAGCTGCCCGCCGCGACGTATTCCGCAGCCACGCTGGCGGGAGGCTTCTCGCGAAACCGGGCGACCGCGTGGGCCTGCGACGCACCTGGAACGACGGCAAGCGCGGCGCCCTGCTGGATATAACCAAAACTCTCCGCGGGATAGGTCGGCCGCACGCCGAAGGTGATCAGGCGGCCCGGCGCGGCGTCCACCATCGCCGCCGCCTCTTGGATCGCGCGGCGGAACTCGGCGGCCGGACGGATCACGTGATCGGAGGGCATTACTGCCATGACCGCGTCGGGGTCGTGTCGCGACACGAGCAGGGCGGCGAGGCCGATGCAGGGGGCAGTGTCGCGCTTGCAGGGCTCGCCGACGAGTCCCGCCTCGGGCACCTGAGGCGCCTGTCGGCGGACGGTATCGAGGAGTCGGGACGACGTGACGATCATCGTGCGGTCCGGGGGCACGAGGCCAGCGAGCCGCTCGACCGTGTCTTCGAGAAGCGTCTTCGTGCCGGCGAGCGGCAGCAGCTGCTTTGGCAGCGCGGCGCGGCTGGCGGGCCAGAATCTGGTGCCCGATCCGCCGGCCATCACGATCGCATGCAACATCGGCGGGTCATCCTCCACAGGGTGTGGTGCCGGGCCACGGCGCAGGCCTCGTCAGCGGCCCCGCACCCACGTCCAAAACAGAAAACAAAGCAGGGGAAACCCGCCGAAGATCACGCCGTAGGTGAAGAGCGTCGTCCAGAGACGACTCGGCCAGCGTGCCATCAGTATTTCACCGGGAAGCCTGCACGAACACATCGATCGGAATCTCCAGCGGCTCCTCCGCCGGCTCCGTCAGACGGCACTCGACCCGGATGCCCCAGGGGAGCACCTCGGCTGCCGAGACGACTGCCTCGACACCATCATACTCGGTGGTTACGCGGACAGTCGGTGTCTCGGTGAAGGAGGGGCAGAAGCCGACGTGGGCATGGGCCGCCCGGCTTCCGGCTGGGAGGGCGAGGTGAAGTCGGCCGCGGAGGCAGTCGGCACCGGACGGCGATTCGAAGCGCTCGAGCCGTTGCAGCAGCCTACCGGGCACCTGGTCATCGCGGCGCACGGGTGCGGGGCTGAGTCGCGGCGGCCGGTCTCGATGAGTCTGCGGAGCAGTGCGGGTGGGCGGTACGGCCGTTCGTCGCGGAGTCACGCCGCTCGGCATCCGTACCACCGCCACGGCCGCGGCCGCCATGACGGCGAGGATCGAGGCCCAGTCGCCCGCGCGTGGCGGCAGCGCCACTGCGACGACGCCGAGCACGAGCCCGCAGCGGGCCGCCACCGATCCGAAGACTCCGCCACCGCGCCGGGATGACTGATCCGCGACTGCCACGAGCGCGATCCCGGCGCCGGTGACGAGCCAGGCCACGGCCGAATCCGCCACACCGAAGCCGCCCGAGAGACGCCGCACCGCGAGCACGACGCCGCACGCCACCGCCGCGCCGCCGATGAGGGCGGCGACGGCGAAAGGAAGGGCTGCGACAAGCGGCGGGAGCGCGGCGGAGGATCGCAAGTGGTTCGGCGATCGACGAACCGCCGAGCCACGGGACGGCCCCAGTCGCGGGCCACCGCGAGGCATGTGCCCTCCGCTGATCGCCGGTGTCGTCGCCATGAGCCGGTCAGCCCACAGCGGCGCCGGATTTGGCGGCTGCGGCCAGTTGCTTCGCCTTGTCGGTATTCTCCCACGAGAAGCCGTCGCGACCGAAGTGGCCGCCGGCAGCCGTCTTGCGGTAGATGGGACGACGAAGATCGAGGTAGTCGATGATTCCGCGGGGCGTCAGCGGGAAGAACTCCCGCACGACCTCGCAGAGCCGCTCATCCTCGACCTTGCCGGTGCCCTCGGTATCGACGTGCACGCTGACCGGCTCGCTGACACCGATGGCGTAGGCGAGTTGCACCTCGCAGCGGTCGGCGAGACCGGCCGCCACGATGTTCTTGGCGACGTGCCGCGCCATGTAGGCGGCGCTGCGGTCGACCTTGGTCGGATCCTTGCCGGAAAAGGCACCGCCGCCGTGGCGGCCCCAGCCGCCGTAGGTGTCGACGATGATCTTCCGGCCGGTGAGGCCACAGTCGCCGTGCGGCCCGCCCACCACGAACCGACCCGTGGGGTTGATGTGGTAGGTGATGTCGCTCGTGTCGAGGTTCTTCGGGAGCAGCGGCTTGATCACCTTCTCGATGATGAACCCGCGGATCTCCTCGTTCGACACGTGGGGGGCGTGCTGCGTGGAGACCACGACCGTGTCGACGCGGACCGGCTTGTTGCCTTCGTACTCGATCGTGACCTGGCTCTTCGAATCGGGCCGGAGCCAGTCCACCTCGCCCTTCTGCCGGGCCTCGGTGAGCCGGTTGAGGATCCGGTGCGAGAGCGCGATCGGGAGCGGCATCATCTCGGGCGTCTCGTTGCAGGCGTAGCCGAACATCAGGCCTTGGTCGCCCGCGCCGATGTCCTTGCCCTTCGATTCGTCCTCGTTGACGCCCATGGCGATATCGCCCGACTGCTTCCCCACGGCGACGAGCACCGAGCAGGTGTCGGCCGCGATGCCCATCTCGTCGTCGGTATAGCCGACGTCGCGGATCACGTTGCGGACGACTTGCTGATAGTCGATCGTGCCCTTCGACGTGATCTCGCCGGCGATCACGGCCAGGCCGGTCGTCACCATCGTTTCACAGGCCACGCGGCTCCGGGGATCCTGCGCCAGGTAGGCGTCGAGCACGCCGTCGGAGATCTGGTCGGCCAGCTTGTCCGGGTGACCCATGCTGACCGATTCGCTGGTGAACAGATACTTGCCTTGTGCCACGACAGAATCCTCATGCTTGAGGGTGGAGCGGATGGACGGGCCGGCGATCGGCCTCCGAAGCCGCTCATTATCGGGAACGGCCCGGGATCGGCAACCCACGGACCATGTCATGCGATCCGCGGGCGGGCCGTGGACGCTGCGGGGGTGGGCAACTGGTCGAGGATCAGCCGTGCGGTCGCGGTCGTGGCACCCCTCTGGGAGACGATGAGTTGTGTGGCACGATTTCCCAGCTCCGTGGCCCACGTCGGATCGTCGAGGCACCGGGAAACGAACGCGGTGAGTTCGCCGCCGTCGGCCACGACCACCGCCGCCCCCGCATCCAGGAGCCGCCGGACCTCGTCACGGAAGTTTCGCGTCTGGGGGCCGAACGAAACCGCCGCTCCATAGGCCGCGGGCTCGAGCATGTTCTGCCCCCCCCGCTTCCCGTCGAGACTTCCGCCGACGAACGCGATCGCCGCCGTGCCCCACCACCAACCGAGTTCGCCCGTCGTATCGACGAGCAGCACCTCGGGCTGCGCTGCTTTCGCAGGCTCCGCCAGGTGGCTGCGCTGCTGCCACGCCAGTCCCAGCCCGTCGAGCATCCGGCCGATCTCCGCCGCGCGTTCCACGTGCCTCGGCACGATCACGAGCCGCAGTCGAGGATGGCGGCCGCGGAGCGCGAGGTAGGTCTCTGCTGCGAGCCGCTCCTCGGGATCCTGTGTACTGCCGGCGAGGAAGACAACGTCATCGGGAGCGAGTCCGGCAAGGCGTCGGAGGCGATCGACCTCCGGGGCGTCGCGGTCGCCCCGCACGCCGTCGAACTTCATCGAGCCGGTCACCGTGACGTCTCGCGCTCCGAGGGCGGCGAACCGGTCTGCATCGGCCTGCGATCGCGCGATCACGAGCGAGACATGCCCGAGCATCCGCCGCACGAGCGGCCGGATCCTCGCGTAGCCCGCGGCGCTCCTGGGGCTCATGCGGGCATTCGCCACCACGATCGGGATGCTCCGGCGCCGGGTGCGGGCCAGCATGGTGGGCCAGAGCTCGAGTTCGCCGAGCACGAGCAGATCGGGCCGCACCCGGTCGAGCACCCGGTTAACGGCCCACGTGAAGTCGAGCGGGCAGGGAAACGTGTGGTCTGCGCCGAACCGCTTCGCCGCCACCTCGAGACCGGTGGTCGTCGAACTCGACACCACGCAGTCGATCGGCGTCCCATCGTGATCGGCCTGTCGGCGGAGTTCGGCCGCGAGCGAGGCGAGCAGCTGCACCTCCCCCACGCTCACGCCGTGTAGCCAGACCCGACTCGCTCCCGGAGGCTTCGCCGCGACGGCGACTCCCCCGGTGAACCGCATCCCGGGCGCTGCCACCGGCCGGCCACCGGAGAGTGTTCGCCAGGCCACCCAGGGGAGCGCCAGAATCGTCGCGAGCAGGTAGATGGCATCGAGCAGCATCGATTCCAAACGTAAGTCCGACGTCCGAGCCTGACCAGAGCAAATACGGCGGCCGTCTGCTGTTTGAGGAAGTGGCGTTGACCGAGCTATTCTTTGCCAGAGGTCACCGGTAGGGCGAGCGGTTCGAACCGCTCCTGTTCCGCGAGGAGTCATCGAGTCGATGCACGAGTTCACCTTTCATCTGACGTTGATCCTGGCGGCCTGCGGGGCAGCGCACGCCGCCCCTGGCGGCGTGCCTGCGCGGACGGCGTCACCGCCCGACACGTTGGCTCTCGTGTTCGTGGGAGACGTGATGCTCGACAACGGGCCTGGCCATGCGATCGCCTCGGGCCGCGATCCGTTCGCGGCCTGCGCCGGCCTGCTCCTCGACGGCGACTTCACGATCGGCAATCTGGAGTGCGTGCTCGGCCGTGGCGGCAAACAGGTGCTCAAGCCCTACGCGTTCCGGGCGGCGCCGCGGGCCGAGCGGTTCCTGAAGCCCTACTTCACCGCGGTCGGCACCGCCAACAACCACTCCCTCGACTTTGGCCGCGAGGGATTCGCGGAATCACTCGCCGTGCTTGCCCGCGAGGAGATTCCGCAGTTTGGCGGAGGCCGCACGGCGGAGGAGGCCCGCGCACCGCTGATCCTCGAGCACAACGGCATCAGCGTCGCGGTGATCGGCTGCAACGCGTTTCAGGCGGATGCCAATGCGGCGGGGCCCGACATGGCTGGCGTCAACCCGCTGCGGGAGGCCGACCTGCTCGCCGACATCGCCGCGGCCCGGAAGCGGGCCGATTTCGTCGTGCCCTTCGTTCATTGGGGACCGGAGAACACGCCCCAGCCACGGGCCTGGCAGCCGCCGCTCGCCCGCCGCATGATCGACGCGGGCGCGGCCGCCGTGATCGGTGGACACCCGCACGTCACGCAGACCGTCGATACCCACCGCGGCGCACCGATCGTCTACAGCCTCGGCAACTTCGTGTTCGACTACTATCCGGTCGATCCGCCCGAGTGGACGGGCTGGGTGGCGAAGCTCACGTTTCGCAAGGGGCAGCCGGTGGACCTCGAGACCCGGGCCGTCCTCCTCGATCCAGCCGGCATCCCGCAGCCCGTCGAGAACGACTGAGAGAGGTTGCCCCTCGCGCACCATCCGGCATCGTTCTCGATGCCACGCCGCGCTGGTCGGTGGGCTTCAATGCCTCGCCTCTGCAGTGCCGAGGGGGTGCGTCCCGAGGCTCACGAGTTACTCATCAGCCGGAACAAGGTTGAAAGAAGTGCCATCGACCGGGCTGTCCGTCTTTGGTTTCGACCATCAGAGCAAATCGACGAGTTCCTTCGCGGACAACCCCATGTCGTCGATCAGACCGTGCAAGGTCCCGCGCTTGAGCGTGCGACCTTTGTGAATCGGTATCACGATCGTCACAGGGCCGTGATCGGTCGTGCGAACGTAGACGGCATGGCTTCCCTTCTGCCGATCGAACGTAAATCCGAGCTTTTCTGCCACTGCGATGAGTTGCCGGGCCGTCACGGCCGGCAGGCGTGTCATACGGCAACCTCGATCGGCTTGATCAGCAGGTCCTCGACAGGAATGGGCTCGCCTCTGGCTGTGAGGCTCTCGAGATAGGCTTCGATCGCCTCCCGTGCGTTCGAGACCGCTTCTTCAATCGTGTCGCCCTCGGAATGACAGCCTTTGAGGGCAGGGCAAAACGCATGAAAGCCGCCCTCAACCTCGCGTTCGAGGACGACGGTGAAATGGTGCTTTGTCATGGTCTCGCCTACGATCGTGAAGGTGATGGATCGGTTTCGTTCGTCCAGAACGAAGTATACCGGGCGGCTTCTCCGGCCTGCTCGCGGCCCGCCCACCGAACGCACCGCAGCGGGGGAACGGCGGGCTTCAATGCCTCGCCTCTGCAGTGCCGAGGGGGTTAGTCCCGAGGCTCACGAGTCACTCATCAGCCGGAAAGAGGTTGAAAGAGGTGCCATTGACCGGGCTATCCTTCAGCCCGTCGCGACGCCGCTCGACTTGCCGCAGCAGTTCTTGAACTTCCGGCCGCTGCCGCAGGGGCAGGGGTCGTTGCGGCCCACCTTGTGGCCCATGTTGCGGATCGGCTCCGCAGGGCTTGCCTCGCCGCGTTGATCGGGGGGCATGCCCGCCAGTTCACCATCCGGTGGAGCAATCGCCGCCGACGAGGCGTCGGCGTGGATCGCGGCCGTCTCGTGCCAGGTGCTTCGCAGGGCATCCTCCTCGACCTGTTCGATGCGGTAGACGATGTCGACGACCCGCTCGTCGATGCCCTTCCACATCAGGTCGAACGTCCGCATGCCTTCCCGCTTGTATTCCACCTTCGGATCGACCTGCGCGTAGCCGCGCAGGCCGACGCTGCTCCGCAGGTGGTCCATCGCGAGCAGATGATCCTTCCAGGCGTTGTCGAGAATCTGGAGGAGCACGGCCCGCTCCATCCGCTTCATCTCGTCGCGGGGGGCGTCGCCCTTGGCATGCCGCCGCCGGCTCGCCTCGACGAGGGTGGCCCGAAGCTGGTCGAGATCGGAGGAAGCGACGGCCTCTTCGGGGAGTGCGGGATCGAACCGCTCGCGGGCCCATTCGAGCAGCCCCTCGCGGTCGAGTCGCCGTGAGCCGTCGGGCTGACGGCCCGTGAAATGGGCGAGCCCGACGAGCACCGGGTATTCGACGTCGCGGCGGTCGTAGACGTCGCGGGCCAGTCGGGTGAGCCGCTTCTTAAAGGCCGCCGGATCGAGGCCGCCGTGTTCGAGGGCCGCCACGTCATCTGCCGGAAGCTCCGTGCCGAATCGCCAGCCAGTCCAGCCGAGGGCGCTCCTGAGGCCGAAGTCGGGGGCGAGGAACCGGCCGCCGTCGGAGAGGTCGATCCGATGGATTGCGTCGCGGGTCTTCTCTTGGAGAAACTCGGCGACGCCGTCGCGGCCGACCCGCTTCAGGTCGCGGTCGTTGACCGAGAGCTTCCAGCGGGCGTTGGCAAAAGCCGCCAGCGCCGACCAGTTCCACTCGTCCTCGTCTTCACCGGCGGGGAGATTCTCCTCGACCGCCTCGTAGATCAGCCCCTCGGCGTGGCGGACCGCCTCGTCCACCGCCAGCCGCTCGGCCTCCTCGGAAGACATGCCGCGGAAGTCGGAGCCGTCAAGCTCGCAGCTCAGCTGGCTACCCGCCCAGGTGGCGTAGCTCTGGCAGCCGTAGTCCTTGTCGAGGAAGGTGCCGATATTCTGGTCGATCTGGCGATCGACCATCTCCAGAATCACTTCCCGGCAGTCGGCATCGCCGTCGGTGTGGTCGAGGATCTTCTGCCGGAAGCCGTAGACCCGCTTCCGCTGCTCGTCCATCACCTCGTCGTATTCGAGGAGATTCTTGCGAATCTCGAAGTTGCGCTCCTCGACCTTCTTCTGGGCGGCCTCGACGCGGCGGGTCACCATCCGGCTCTCGATCGCCTCGCCGTCCTGCATGCCGAGCCGCGTGAGCACGTTCTTCACCCACTCGCCGGCGAAGATCCGCATCAGGTCGTCTTCGAGCGACAGGAAAAACCGGCTCGAGCCCGGGTCTCCCTGGCGGCCGCAGCGACCGCGGAGCTGGAGGTCGATGCGGCGGGCCTCGTGCCGCTCGGTGCCGATGATCTGCAGGCCGCCCATCGACCGCACGACTTCTCCCTCGAGTTTCATGTTCTCGCGGGTGGAGATCTCGGCGACGAGCGCCTCCCACTCCTGCCGCGGAACGTCGAGACGCGTGGGATATTTGTCTTGAAGCTTCGCCCACGCCAGCGTGTCGGGATTGCCGCCGAGGATGATGTCGGTGCCACGGCCGGCCATGTTGGTGGCGATCGTGACCGCGGCCATGCGGCCCGCTTGGGCGACGATCTCTGCCTCGCGCTTGTGGTGCTTGGCGTTCAAGACCTGATGCTCGACGCCGCGTTTCTCCAGGAGCGCCGAGAGCCGCTCGCTCTTCTCGATCGACACGGTGCCCACGAGCACGGGGAGCCCATGCCGCTGGATCTCCTTGATCTTTGCGGCCGGGATCCGCTCGCTCGTCCGCTCACCCTTGGGCTCGAACTCGATCTCGTTTTCGAGGTCCTTCGTGACCCGACCGGTCTTCCAGGTGCCGTCGGTGAGCGCGACGGTGTCCCAGCGGTTGATTCGCTCCACTTCATCCGCCACCGCGATCCACTTCTCCCGTTCGGTGCGGTAGATCACGTCGGGGTGGTTGATCCGCTTCATGCCGCGGTTGGGCGGGATGGCGATCACGTCGAGCTTGTAAATCTTCCAAAACTCGGTCGCCTCGGTCATGGCGGTGCCCGTCATGCCGCCGACCTTCCGGTAGAGCTTGAAGAAGTTCTGGAGCGTGACCGTCGCGAGCGTCTGCGACTCCTCCTTGATCCGCACTCCCTCGCGGGCTTCGACCGCCTGGTGGAGCCCGTCGGACCACTGCCGGCCGGGCATCAGTCGGCCGGTAAACTCGTCGACGATCACCACCTCGCCGTTCTGGACGACGTAGTTCACGTCCCGTTTGTAGAGGTGATGGGCCTTGAGCGAGTTGTCGATCAGGTGGGGCCACTCCATGTTGCCCGCGGTGTAGAAGCTCTCGACGTCGGCGAGTTTTTCCGCAAACCGCACCCCTTCTTCGGTGAGGGCGACGGTGTGCTCCTTTTCCTTGACCTCGAAATGCTCGTCGGCTCGCAGCTGCCGCGCGATCTGATCGGCCCGCGCATACTTCGACACGTCGTCGTGGGCCGGGCCTGAGATGATCAGCGGCGTCCGGGCCTCGTCGATGAGGATGTTGTCGACCTCGTCGACGATCGCGAAGTTGAGCGGCCCCTGGCTCTGCTGCAGGTGCTTGGGGAAGCGGTCGTCGTCCCGTGCGGCCATCCGCATGTTGTCGCGGAGGTAGTCGAAGCCAAACTCGTTGTTGGTGCCATACGTGATGTCGCAGTCGTAGGATTTCTGCCGCTCTCCCGACTCCATGCCCGACTGGATCGTGCCCACGGTCAGGCCGAGGCCCAGGTAGAGCGGCCCCATCCAC
>JAIOPD010000117.1 GCA_021414115.1 Planctomycetia bacterium | reverse complement strand
GGCTCCGGCCCCGGCCATCTGGGCCTCTTCGGCTACGACCCGCTGGAGTTCAAGATCGGCCGCGGTGCGCTCGAGGCCACTGGCATCGGCTTCGAACTCGGCCCCGACGACGTCGCGGCCCGCGGCAACTTCTGCACGCTCGACGCCGCAGGAAACATCGCCGACCGCCGCGCCGGTCGCATTCCCTCCGAGGAGAGCTTCAAGGTGGTGGAGCGGCTGCAGGCCGTGAAGATCGCCGGCGTGGAGACGTTTGTGAGGCCGGTGAAGGAGCACCGGTTCGTCGTCGTGTTCCGCGGCAAGGGCCTCGACGGCCGCGTCGCCGACACCGACCCGCAGGCCGTGGGCGTGGCTCCGCTCGATCCGCAGCCCCTCGATCCGGCGGCGCAGAAGACGGCCGAGGTGGCGAAGGAGTTCGTGCGGCAGGCCCGCGCGATTCTCGCCGACGAGCCGAAGGCCAATGGCATGGTGCTCCGCGGCTTCGCGGCCAAGCCCGCCCTGCCCTCCTACGAAGAGCTCTACGGCCTTCGCGCCGCGGCGATCGCCGTCTACCCGATGTACAAGGGGCTGGCCCAACTCGTCGGCATGAAACTCGTGGGCAAGGCCCAGTCGCTCGACGAGCAGATCGACGAGCTCGCGAAGTGCTGGAACGACTACGACTTCTTCTTCCTTCATTTCAAATAGCTCCCGAAGATCGAGGCCCTGAAGCCCGACGTGCTGATCGTGACGGGCGACCACTCGACGCCGAGCCGGCTCAAGAGTCACAGCTGGCACCCGGTGCCCACGCTGCTCGCGGCCGACACCTGCCGGCCCGACGGGCTGACGCGGTTTTCCGAGCGCGACTGCCTCCGCGGCGGCTTCGGCATCTTCCCGGCGAAGCACCTCATGCTCCTGGCGATGGCCCACGCCCAGCGGTTCGGCAAATACGGGGCATGAACTCAGCGAGGGGCTGCCCGTGCCCCGCGAGCCGGCGTATGACGCCAAGCGCAGGCAGGATGCCGAAGCGCCGGCGGCATCCGAGTGCTGGGGAAGCCCGGAGCGCAAGCGACGGGGGTCGAGGTGGCAACCCGCAAGGGTAAGGCAGCGCCGGTTGGGGTAGAGAACGTCTTCCCCGCGCTCGCGCTTGGGGCTTCCCGAGCCGCGCGCCAGTCCAGCCCGCGGCCTCACGGCCGGTCGGCTTGCGCGGGCAGGAGCCGCACGCACGCTATTTTCCCGCCGGGACTAGGGTTTCGCGCAAATCGCTACTAGAGTCGAGGGGTCCCTTCCCGGAGCGCCACGAGCCCGATGCCCCGCCCCACCGACGACGATCTGTTTCAGAGCTCGACGATGACGTTCGGCGAGCACCTGGAGGAACTCCGCACCTGCCTGATCCGGGCCGCCGCGGGATTGGCAGTGGCGGTGCTCCTTGGGTTCTTCGTGGCCCGCCCGGTGGTGCACCTGATCGAGGAACCGCTGCGGCGGGCGCTTGGCGACTACTACTCGAAGCGGGCGCTCGAGACCGCCGCCGACTGGCAGCCCCGCACCACCGGCGGCCCCGCCCTGCCCTACTCGCAGGATGAGATTCGCGACGCCGTCGAGAAGCACGGCCTGTCGTTCGAGCTTCGTGAGATTCATGCCGATCGGCTCGCCCGTGTGCTCGGCAAGAATGAAGCTGTGAACGAGGCGGCAGACGGCGGCACGAAGCCCGCCTTCGACACCGACGCACTGGTGCCGGTGCTGCTCTGGCAGCCGCTCTCCCGCGACGCCCGCGTGAGCATCACCACGCTCTCCGCTCAGGAGGCGTTTGGCATCTACGTGAAGGCGGCGCTGATGGTGGGGCTCGTGCTGGCGAGCCCGTGGATCTTTTATCAGCTCTGGCTCTTCGTCGCCGCCGGTCTCTACCCGCACGAGAAGAAGTGGGTGTGGTTGTTTCTGCCGATCAGCATCGGCTTATTTCTCGCGGGCGTCTTCATCGCCTTCTTCTTCGTGTTCGACTTCGTGCTCGACTACCTCCTCCAGTTCAACGCCTGGCTGGGACTCGATCCCGATCCCCGCATCAGCGAGTGGCTGGGCTTCGTGCTCATTCTCCCGATTGGCTTCGGGCTGGGGTTCCAACTGCCGCTCGTGATGCTCTTCCTGGAGCGGATCGGCGTGTTCGAGGCCGACACCTATGTCTCGCAGTGGCGGATGGCGGTGCTGGTGATCGTGGTGGTGTCGGCCGTCCTCACGCCGGCCGATCCCTACAGCATGCTGTTTCTGGCGGCACCGCTCTGCCTGCTCTACTTCGGCGGCGTGGGCCTCTGCCGCTGGTTTGGCCCGACCGATCGCGATGCTGCGCGGCCGCGGCTGGCCTGACGGCAAGGCACGGCTCCGCATGCCACCGCGATGGTGGATGGAATCACGGCGGCGGGAGCGGCGGACGCAACACGCCGATCCGCAGCGGCGAACGGATGCCCGAGGTGCCGGGTAGTGGGCCGTGCTGCCCCTTCTTCCAGACGCCGTTGGTCGTGCCGCCGGCGCCCTGCACGCTGAAGATCTGATCCTCGGAGAATGCCGCCGCCCAGACGGCCGCCTTGTTGGCTCCAGGGCCCGTGAAGGCAGTGAACGACTCCGTCGGCGTGGTGCTGACGCCGCGGTAGATCTCCACCTTCGAGCCGCCATATGTTCCGGCCGTCACCATAATCGCATCGGCCGCGCCCGGGCTCGTCGGCAGCGTGGACACGCCCACGCCGCGCTTGTAGGTGGGCGAGATCGGTCGGATCGTATTCACCAGCTTCGGAGTCGTGGGCACGGCGTTGTACACCTTCACCATCGCGGCGATGCCCGGGCCGCTGCCCACTACAAGTTCCATGATGCCGTCGGCGGCCGGGCTGAAGCCGGTCGGCGGATATGACAGCGGAAACGTCCCCATGTCGGCGGTGGCGACGGTCACGCCTCCCTTATACGACCGGCCGAACGGCATCACGGATCGAGACGGAACGTACGACACCGGAGCGGCAGGATTGGGACTGGTCTGCACGGTGAACACCGAGACCAGGTTTCCGCGGCTCTGACCGGCGACGAGGTCGGTGGTGCCGTCGCCCGTCACGTCGCCGACGGCCACCTCGACGCCGGCGTTATAGCCTTGTCCGAAAGGGAAGAATCCGTAGCCGGGCAGCGGCACGCCGTCTTGCGTGAACACCCGCACCTCACCCGGCCGGCCGGGCCCCGGCGCCGTGATGATCTCGGGAATGCCGTCACCGGTCACGTCAGCCCCATAAACCCGCACACCACCGCGGAACGACGGCTCGTAGGCGAGGAACGACGCCTTCTCCGCCCCCGTCACCGGATCGATGACCCGCACGAGCGGTATCGAGTCGCAGCTCGCGTCGTTGCCCAGGATGATGGCCGGCGAGATGTTGACGCCGATCACGTTGGTCGAGGTGTTGTTGGAGGGGTCGGGATCCTCGGCTAGATCCGTCGTCGCCACCGTCGCGGTGTTGACGATCGAGGTCGTGATCCCAGAGAGGGTCTGCGCGACCACCGTATAGACGGCGGTGCCCCCCACGGCGAGGTCGATGATCTCGCCGATGCCGCCCGAGCCCGAGGTAACGCCGGCGGAGCCCGTGCCGCTGAAGGCCGCCGTCCAGGTCGCCCCGGTGACGTCGTAGATCGCGGGATCGAGGGTATCGACCACCGACACCTGCGACCCGAAGCTCGGGCCGTTGTTGGTGACCGTGATCGTGTACGTCACCGGGAAGGCCGCGGTGCCCGCCGTGTACTCGGAGCGATCCGCCACCTTTGCGACCGCCAGGTCGGTGACGGCCTGCGGCTTGGTCGTGACGGTCGACGAGTCATTGCCGGGATTCGGGTCGGGGATGCCCGCCGGCGGCACGACGGTGGCCGTGTTGGCGAAGTCGAGGCTCGACGGCCAGGCGGGCTTCGTGGCGGCGGTGATCGTGAAGGTGATCCGGTCGCTCACGCCGAGGTTGACCGGGACGGCCGCGAGGCTGCCGCTGCCGGACGGCCCCGCCGACCCGTTGGCATAGACCGACGTCCAGCTCACGCCGTCGAGCCAGGCCGCCACCGCCGAGAAGTCGTCCGACACCGTCGCACCGCTCACGGCCGTGGGGCCGGCGTTGGAGACCACGAGGGTGAAGGTCGCGTTTTGTCCCGGAGTGAACGACACGGCGGTCGACTTCACCACCGAGAGATCGGCGGCGGGAGGCGTGGCGATACCCACGCCTCCCTCGGCCGCAAACGGCAGCCGGGAGAGTTCGCCCGTCGCCGTAACGACGGCCGTGTTGGTGATCACGGTCCGCGGTGGGATCCCCGCGTCGACCACCACGTCGAAGGTCACGGTGGTCGACGCACCCGCAGCGAGCCGGCCGCCGGTGGTGACGCCTCCCGCGCCGGCGCCGAGTTGAAACTGTACCGTGTCGACGATGGCCAGGTATTCCGCCTGATCGGCGTCGATCGCATCGGTCTTGGCACCCGCGTTGGCACCGCTCACGATCCGCAGCGTGCCCGGCTTGTAGGCCGTGAAGCCGGGAATGACGTCGGCGAGGATCACGCCCACGGCCGCCTCGGTCGGCGAGGCTCCCGCGGCCGCCGCATTCGACACCGTGATCCCGCCACCACGAATCCGCCATTCAAATCGCGAACCCGCTTGTCGACCACGAGGTTTGCGGGGAGCACGAGGGTGTTGGTGTCGGTGGCCGTGTTGTCGCTAAGGTCGGCATCGGGATAGTCGGCCGGTCCCGTCACCGTGACCGTGTTGGAGAGGTTGCCCGTCGCCTCGGGCCGCACCGCCGCCACCACCGTGAACGTGGCCGTGCCGCCGTCGAGCAGGTTGAGAGCCACGTCGATGTCGCCCGAGCCCGAGGTGGGATTCGAGAACGAGGAGCCCGCGCTGTAGGCCACCGTCCATGTCGCCGAGGCAAACTCCGCCGGCATCGTATCGACGACCCGGGCAGTGGCGGACTCGAGGAGGTCGGAGGGGCCGTTGTTGGTGACCACGATCGTGTAGGTCAGCTGTGTGCCCGGAACATACTGCGACGTGCCATCGGTCTTGGTGACGGCGAGGTTCGCGGCCGTGGGCGGGGCGGGAATATTGGCCGAGTCGATGGCGGTGAGCGACAGGCCCGACGTGCGGCCGCGGTACGACACCACCGCGGTGTTCTCGATCAGCGTGCCGACGGGCAGCACGCCCGCATCGACGACCACCTGAAACGTGACCGTCGTCGACTGCCCCGCGGCCAGCGTGCCTCCTTGGGGAATCCCCGTGCCGGCGCCCGCCCCAACGCCGAGCTGAAACCAGACGGCGTTCGTGCCGGAGAAGTATTCCCCTTGGTCGGCATCGACGGCGTCGGTCTTGGGGCCGGCGTTGGCCCCCGACACCACCCGCAACGAGCCTGGCTGGTAGGTGGTGTGGGCCGGAATCGCGTCCTGAAGCAGCACGTTCACCGCCGCGTCGAGCGCGTCGGCAGCGTTGCTCACCACCATCGTGTAGGTGAGCACCTCGCCCGGCTCCGCCAGCCCGTCGGCGTCGGCGTCGACCACCGACTTCGCCACCGTCACCTCCGGCGCGAACAACTCGATGGCACTGGTGACGACGCCCGGGTAATAGGTCTCGTCGGCCGTCGTCAGGCTGATCGTGGCCCCGGTCGCTCCGTTGGCGATCACACCGTTGGCCTCGACCAAGTCGGCGTCGAAACCCAGTTGGTTGACGTAGTTGGGCTCCTTCGTCGACACGAGGCTGCCGCGATTGGAGATCGTGCTGTTGAAGAAGTTGGTCTTCGGGTTGGCGGCGTCTTGCAACTGCACCGCCCCCTTGCCGCCGTTGAAGAGCACCTTGTCGCCGGAGTAGCCGAGGTCGCCCTCGTAGGCGATGAACCCGAGCGTGGCGTTGACCGGCCCGCTGGGCGGCGCCTTGAAGCCCTCGATCTTGATATCGATCGCAGGGTCGCCACTGCTCACCGAGCCGTAGCCGTCGAACACGGTGAGGTTGCGGGCGGGCTCGCCGGGAGCCTGATAGGCGACCACCAGCGACCAGCCGGCATACTTGTCGTCACTGTTGGCGATCGCCCGCACGTTGGCCACCGTATAGCGGCCTGCTCCTCCCGCATCCGACTGCACGATCGCGGTCACGTCTTCGAAGGCCTGGTAGCTGCTGCCCGTCGTGCCGATGGTCGCGCCCGTGAGGTCACGGTAGGCGGTGTCACCCGGGGCCATGAACTTCACCGTGTCGCGAAGCTGGCTCTCTCCGCCCGGTGCGGCCGATCGGCTCGTGCGTCCGCTCCAGTAGAGGCCTGCGAACAGCACGGTGGCA
>JAIOPD010000090.1 GCA_021414115.1 Planctomycetia bacterium | reverse complement strand
AACGCCCGGGAGTTCACGATCGACGAGACCTACGTGCCCCTCAAGCCCGGCGACGCGCCGGTCACGATCAAGCTCCCCGACCTAAAGATCGGTCTCTCCACGTTCACGCTCTACGGCACGATCGATCCCGCCGGCCGCGACCAGCTCGAACGCGTTTGGAAGCCGTGCCCGATCGAGTTCGAGGCCCGCGACGCCGCGGGGAATCTCGTGGCCCACGGCCGGCGGCTCGCCAAGCAGGGCTTCGCCCCCCGGCGGCTCCAGGGCTTTCATCTCCATGTCGACCGGCCCGGCGACCACACGGTGACGTTTCGCGTGGGCGAACGCGGCCAGGAGACCGCGCGGCTGATGAAGGTGGTGATGACCGACGAACTCGCGGGGCTGCCCGTCGGCCCGATCAAGAGGAAGCAGTCGCTCGCAACTCCGGAGAAGCCGATGCGGCGGCTGGAGTCGCTCGACGAGGCCCGCCGAAAGCGGGACGACCTCGTCTGGCATACGTTTCCGCCGCTCAACGTCCACCTCCAGGTGCATGGCCAGGATCCGCCCTTCCTGGCAGCCGCGCAAAAGCTCGGCCTGCCCCGCTGGGAGACGGCGTCGTTCGGCGACGGCAAGACGAAGAGCGTTCAGGCTGGTGCCATCAGCCCGCTCGACCTCGTGAACCTCGACACGAAGGAGATCTTCCCGCAGGAGAAGATTCTTGCCGGCGAGCCGCTGCCAGGCGGCTGTCCGGACGACGGCACCGGTGTGCTCTACACGAAGGCGGAGCACCCGCAGCTACCCCACGACATCTACGCCACGCCCCGGGCCGATCTCCTCGGCAAGCGCGTCCAGCTGTTCCTCGGCCTCCTCGGCACCTGGGACTACCGCGGCATGAGCCTGTCGGCGAAGTATTTCGCCGACGGCGACCCGCAGGTGGGCCACGACGCGGCGCTGGCGCTCGTGCGGCTCGCCTACGACTGGCCCGCCCTCGAAATGAGCCTCCATGAGCAGCGGCTCTGTTCGCATTCCCCCGACTACGAGCACCCGACCGACTGGACGCGGGGCCGCAACGGGAAGCTGTTCTACGCCGGCTGGTCCGGCGGTATGCAGGTCGATCTCATGACCGCCTACGACCAGCTCTTCCCCTACATCCAGGGCAATCAGATCTTCGCCGACTCGGTCAACCGGTTCATCCCCTGGGTAAAGACGCCCGACGACGTCGTGGCGCTGCTCGACCAGTATCTCGTGTTCGCGGGCGTCCGGGACTTCGAGCGAGGATTGATGCGGGTGGCGCCGGTGACGGACATCGCCGCCACCGTGCTCGGGCCGCACCCGGCCACGGCGAAGTTTTATGACCTCACCTCGCAGGTGACGGCACTCTGGCCCTACTCGGGCACCTACCAGGAGATCTACGCGACCGCCCTCAACCGCTGCGGTGCCTACCACATCGGCTCGTTGGGATACATGCTGGGCAGCGCGGGGAACACGCTGACGAAGGCCGCCCAGCTCGCCGCGGCGCAGCGGCAGGGCGTGGCCCTGAAGATGGACATCTCCGATCTGAACCGCTTCACGAAGGTGCGGGGCGCGAGCGAGTATCTCATCGACGTGTGGGTGGCCGGCGGGTTTCCGTTCATGGTCGGCGACGACGCGGGCGGCCCGCACTCAGGCCGGGAGCACGGCGACAGGATCCTGAAGATTCACGCGGAAGGCAACCGGCATGCCTTCGACCTGACCGGCAGCCCGCGGCACGCCTGGCTGCTCGCGAATCGGTTCGGCCAGACATCCCCTGAGATCGTCAAGGCTGCGGCGGGGCAACGGGATCCGATCCTCCATGCCCGCTCGCGAGTCGTCCCCGACTGGGGAGCGGTGGTGGAAGCCGGTTCCGACGAGACGGACGTGCTGAAAAAGACGGCCGCCACGCTGCGGCTAGGCACCGGCCAAGGCCACGCCCACGCTGACTATCTCGATCTGAATCTCTTCGGGCTCGGCCTCCCTGTGGCGGTCGACCTCGCCTGCCGCAACGAGGGCAACCACACCTGGTCTCGGCCCTCGGCAACCTGGGCCTTCCTTCACAATCACGCCATCGCCCACGACACCGACGACCCGAAGGTGGCGGGCGGGCAGGACGGCGAGCCGTGGCTGCGCGCGTTCGAGCCGCCGCTCGTGCGGGCCAGCTACGTCGACAAGTCGGGAGCCGTCCGCATCGACCGCGAGGTGTTCCTCATGCCGGTGGGCGACGACGGCACGCACTACTGCCTCGACATCCAGCGGCTTGCCGGTGGGGCGAACCACACCTGGTGCTTCCACGGCTGTGAGAGCCAGGGGATCGACGTCAACACGCCGCTGGAGGCCAAGGAGGTTCGCTGGACCGACCGACTGCTCGACGGCAGCCAGAAGGCCGGCCGCGCGCCGGCCACGCTCGTGGCGACCTGGACGATGACCCGCGAGGCCCGCGACGTGCCGCACGACTTCAACGGCGGCGGCGTGATCAAGACCGTGGCCGCGGAGCAGGCCGTGCTCGGCGACCGCTACGACGCGGCCCTGCCGCCGGCCCGCACGCGGGCCACGCTGCTGGGCGTGGAGGGCGACACCGTGTTGGAGGGGAGCCCGTTCTCGCAGCGGTATGCCTATGCGTTTCCGTTCCTCTGGGTGCAACGGCAGGCGAAGGCCGGCACGACGTCGGTCTATCCGGCCGTCTACGAGTGGTACCGCGGTGACACGCCGGTGGTGAAGAAGGCCGAGATCGTCAGCCGCGAGCCGCTCGTCGTGCGGGTGACCACGACCTCGGGCCAGGTCGACACCTATTCACTCGACGGCGACGTCTTCGGCGTGGTCTCCCGCGACGCGAAAGGCGTGCGGTATGCCCAGCTGAACGGGGCCGCGAAGCTCGACCTCGCCGGGGCCACGATCACGGCGGCCCAGGCCGTGCCCGAGGCGCGGATCACGGCCGTCGACTACGACAAGCGGACGATCACGCTCGACGCCGACCTCGGCGCGGCGACTTACGCCGACATCGGCAACGACGGCCGCCGCACCTACGTGCCGCTCACGGGCAAGGGCCGCGAGTTCACCTACGCCGACGACCTGCTCGTCCACGAGGGGCTCGTCACGTCGCTGCAGGTCAAGGGCGACGACGCGATCCAGCTGGAGACGAACCAGAAAATCTTCCATATCGAGGATGGAAACCGGAAGCAGGCCGGCTACACCGTGACCACGGAGGACCATGCCTGGGCGTTCCGCGACGGGAAGGTGATCAGGCGGCCCGCCGGGGCGACGCTCACCGAGGCGGTGTTTACCGACGCCAACGGCGACGGGCGGGTCACCGCCAAGACCTACGAGATCGGCGTCGGCGACACCGTCCGCCTGCCCACGAACGTGATCGTAAACCGGTCCGGCGACGGCCACGCGGTTTCCGGCAACGTGCCGGCGACGTTCAGCGAAGGACGCCCCTAGTCGTCTTGCCAACCCCCTCGCTTCGCTCTGGAGCCCGCCCATGAACCTGGCCACGGTGCGTCGCCTCGCCATCGCGATCTTCGCCGGTCTCGCGACCGTCGCGGTCGCAAAGGGCGATCCGATCGACAGTGGCTCGCGGCTGGAACTGAAACTCCACCAGCCCGTGCCGCGGGAGATCGTGTTCCGCTCCGATGCCGGTGAAATCACCGAGGGCGCGGAAGCTCGCCCGCCAAATGTCGTCGTGATCCTCGCCGACGACCTCGGCTGGGCCGACCTCGGCTGCTACGGCAACCGCTACCACGAAACCCCGCACATTGACCGGCTCGCCGCGAACGGCATGCGATTCACCGATGCCTACTCGGCCGGGAGCAACTGTCAGCCGACGCGGGCCGCGCTGCTGAGCGGCCAATATGCGCCGCGGACCGGCGTCTACACGGTTGGAAGCACGCGACGGTGGGACACCTCGCGGCGGCCCCTCGTGCCCGTGGAGAATCGGCATCATCTTCCCGCCGGCACGGCGACGATCGCCGACGTGCTTCGTTCTGCGGGTTACGCCACGGGGATGTTCGGCAACTGGCACCTCGACGAAACCCGCGATCATCCTTCCGGACGCGGCTTTGACGAGGCTCTCGTCGTCGGCGGGATCGCGCAGCAAGGCCACTACGATTTCCGCACGGTGCCCCCCGTAGACGTGCCCCGCGGCGTCTACCTGGCCGACTTCCTCACCGACAAGGCGGTTGACTTCATCGCGCGGCATCGCGACGAGCCGTTCTTCCTCTACCTGCCCCACTTCGCCGTTCACGCTCCGTTCGAGGCCAAGCCCGAGCTCGTCGCGCGGTTTGCCGAGAAACCCACCGTCGGCGACCAGAAGAGCCCGGTCTACGCCGCGATGATCGCCAGCCTCGACGAAAGCGTGGGCCGGATCGTCGCGTCGCTCGCGCAGGCAGGCATCGCCGAAGAGACGCTCGTGATCTTCACGAGCGACAACGGCGGCGTTGGCGGCTATGCCCGTGAGGGCCTGCCAAGGCCGGAGATCACCGATAACCGTCCGCTCCGCGGAGGCAAGGCGACGTTCTTCGAGGGCGGGATCCGGGTGCCGTTCATCGCGGCCCGGCCCGGGTCGATCCGCGCCGGGGCGACCTGTGCAGAGCCCGTGATCACGGTCGACATCCTGCCTACGCTGGCGGCGGTGGCCGGCGTGGCCCTGCCGAAGCAGCCGGTCGACGGCGTCGATCTGGGGCCGCTCCTCACGAAAGGCTGCGGACAGCCGCTGGACCGCGCGCTGTTTTGGCATTTTCCCGGATATCTCGGGGCGGAGGTGGAGCGGGCCGCCCGCGACGAGTGGCGGACGAAGCCGGTGGGTGTGATCCGCGTGGGTCGCCACAAGCTCATCGAGCGGTTTGAGGATGGCTCGGTCGAACTCTACGACCTCGCTGCCGATCCCGGCGAGGCCCGCGACATTTCCAAAGCCGAGCCCGCGCTGACAGAAAAACTTGCCGTGCGGCTGGCCGCCTGGCGCCAAAGCGTCGGCGCGCCGATGCCGGCCCGACGGAAGCCCGCGGCGGTGGCAGCCGCGGCCCGACAGCCGAACGTGTGCTTCATCGCCGTCGACGACCTCCGGCCGGAACTCGGCTGCTACGGCCAGGCGGAGATCCGCTCGCCGCACATCGACCGCCTCGCCGCCCGGGGCACGCTCTTCGAGCGGGCGTCGTGCATGGTGCCCGTCTGCGGCGCCTCGCGGGCGAGTCTCATGACCGGCATCCGCCCCACGCCGCTGCGTTTTCTCTCCCATGACACCGCGGTCGATCGCGACGCTCCGCACGTGACGCCGCTCCACGAACACTTCCGCAACCATGGCTACCGCACCGTGTCGCTCGGCAAGGTGCTCCACGTGGGCGGAGACGCGGCGGCAGGCTGGTCGGAGCCCGAGTGGCGGCCGAACCTGCCCTCGTATACCGTTTCCGCGAACCTCGAGACGCATCTCGCCAGGGGGAAAATCGACCCGCGGCTGCGTGGGCCGGCGACCGAAGCCGCGGATGGCCCCGATGAACGCCTCGGCGACGCCGTGCTCGCGACCCGCGCGGTCGCGGAACTCGAGCGGCTTTCCCGCGGGGGACCGTTCTTTCTGGCGGTCGGCTTTCAAAAGCCGCACCTGCCGTTCGTGGCGCCGCAGCGGTTCTGGAACCTCTACGACCCTGCCCGCATCGTGCTTCCCGATCACCGGCTCACGCCGACGGATGTCCCGGCGGCGGCCCTCACTGACTGGAGTGAACTCCGCCGCTACGTCGACATGCCGGCGGCGGGACCACTCACCGACGAACAGGCGCGGCGGCTGATCCATGGCTACCGCGCGTGCGTGAGTTTCGTCGACGCACAGATCGGCCAACTCCTCGATGCCGTCGACCGGCTCGACCTCGCCGACGACACGATCGTGGTGCTCTGGGGCGACCACGGCTGGAACCTCGGCGAGCACGGGCTGTGGTGCAAGCACTGCTGCTACGAGACCTCGATGCAGACGCCGCTCGTCGTCGCCGCGCCAGGCAAGCCTGCCGGGGGGAAGGCCCGGGGGCTCGTCGAGTTCATTGACATCTACCCAAGCCTTTGCGAACTGGCCGACCTGCCTCTGCCGCCGCACCTCGAGGGCGAGAGTTTTGTGCCGCTGCTCTCCAATCCCGGCCTGCCGGGTAAGCCCGCGGCCGTAGGCCGCTTTCGCGCGGGCGAGACGATCCGCACCGACAGCCACCGGTTCACGGAGTACTCGGGGCCACGGGGCGTCGTGGCCGGCCGAATGCTTTTCGACCACGAGTCCGACTCAGACGAGCGCGTCAACCTGGCGGATCGCCCCGAGGCCCGCGAGATTACCGAGCAGCTCTCGGCAGAGCTTCGCCGGCATCGCTCGCGGATCCCGGCGGCCGGGTGCGGTCGCTGAAATCCTCTGTTACGAGGCACTCTGGATACAGCGCCGCCAGCGGCCGAGTGGCGACCCACATCATGATGCACTTGGCCAGATCCAGGGAGCGGGCGAGGCCTGTGGAGGCGTTGCCGGTGAGCGTGTTGGGCTCCGGGCTGGGGGACTGCTTGATCGGCGCTGCAACCCCGACGAAGGCATTGTTGGCGATGGTATGGCCACCGCCCGCGGTCATGCGCCAGGGCCACCACGTCACCACTCGCTGGCTGACCTCGCCGCGTAGCACGATGCCGGCAGCCGACCGACCGACCAGGTTGTGGAGGAATCGCTGATTTGTGGAGTCCTGCTCGACGATCGCGTTTTTCGCACCCCAGACGACATTGCGATCGATCAGGCAGAACGGGGCGACGACGGAGGCCTCGATGAAGATTCCCGTGTTGCAATTCACGACTACGTTCTGGGTGCAGCGGGTGTCGCGGTTATCCCAATCCATCCAGATGCCGTTGATGGCGTTGTTGGTGATGAGATTGCGCCGAATGAGCGTGCCGCGGTTGCGGTGCGTTTTGATGGCAGCGCACTCGTAGATGTTCCCGATCTCGTAGAGCGTATTCTCGCTCAGCAGGTTCTCTTCGATGAGGGCGTCGCGAGCAGGATGGCCCGCGATACCGCACACGCCGGTCTGCGTGATGATGTTGCAGCGAACGATATTCCAGCCCGCACGCCCCAGCCCCTCTTCCGAGGATTGCACGGCGCCACCGTACCAGCCGTCGCCGATATCAATGCCGATGCCATTGACCTGGCGGACGGTATTTTTCTCGATCAGCCAGTGGTGCCCGCCAGCGACGGAGATTGCGCCTTCCTGCGGCCGTGGAAATCCATTGCCCACCTGCTCGAAGACAAAGCCGCAGACCTGGATGAAGCCCAGTCCGCGGACACGCGGCCGAAAACAACTGCCGCGCGTGGTGATTTCCAATGGCAGGCGATTGGGATCCTTGCCGGGACCGAGGTGGATGAGGAGCCGGCGCGCCTCGCGATCGGTCCAGTGCGAGGCGGGCGTGCGCAGCAGTTCATCACGGGTCGCAACCCGCTGCAGACGCTGCCCATCCAAGAAGACCATTCCCCTGGGCAGCGTGTAAGGAGGCTTGCCGCGAAGCTCCTTTGCCCAGCTCATGATGCCAAAGGATGCATCCGGCAGGTTGTCCAACTCGAAGGGGTTGTCGTCGCCGAATTCCATGGCTTGCAGATCGAGCCCCCAAACGCCCTCGCCCTGAGAAATCCAATTGCTTCCCACCAGTTCGGAGCCCCGGACGGTCACCTCGCCTTCTGCCTGGTAGGCGACCATCTGCGCGGGCGAGAGGCCACCCCGCACGGGGCGGATACACTCGCGGTAGAGGCCTGCGTGAACGAGCACCCGCTCACCCGGAGCGACGACGGCGGCGGCGCGATTGATGGTTTTGAAGGGAAGATCTGGCGTGCCGGGGTTCTCATCGGACGCCTTGGGAGAACCGCCATCCACGTGATAGGTGCGTGTGAACACCGTCTCGTTCCGCCAAAACCGAAACTCCTGCCCCTGTGGTTTGAGCACAGGCGGGTGGAGACTGTGCAGCGTCAGGGACGGGGTTTCCTGCACACAGCCGCCAACGCCAATCGCCGCAGTGACGAGCGTCAGGCAAAGTCTGGCCCTGCCGATGGCGTCGATGACAGTTGCGGCTAACGGTGGCAGCTTCGATCCGATATCGATTCGATGGAACGCAACTGAGGTCAACGCACGACTCTTAAAAAAGTAAAAGCGGCGACCCGGAATCTGCAAGCATTGCCGAGCACCCGACAGCCAGGGATTGCATTATGCTGAATCGCTGCGATCGCGCGAACGGCATTCGCTGTACGCAACGTGGATGTATCCATGGTGCGCACCATGATGTTCGGCCACGAATCAGTAAAGGGCACACAATGCACAAGGCGGTCGCAGTCATGCGGAGACTCACGGCACTGATTCTGGCGGCGGCCGTGATCGTCGGGACGCTCGCCAACGGCGCGGCCGGGATCGAATGGAAGCCCGTCGATCAGCCGGGCCTCGCGGCCGCGATCGACGCCGCACCGGAACTCAAGTTCGAGGACGTCGCCGACGGACCCGACTCCTGCTGGGAGGGTCCGCTCTGGTGGGTGCCCAACCCCGACGGCAAAACCTGGGACATGGTGTTCATCTACAACAAGGGCTACCAGGGCCCCCATCAGATTTTCATCTACGACACGGTGACGAAGGAGCTGAAGCGGGAAGCCATCAACGAGAAGACAGGGAACAACTTCCATATCGTTCCCTACTTCCTCATCGGTGGAAAGATGCTCATCAAGCCGGGCATCGGGGCCAAGGATGTGAAGATCCACACGTACGACCCGGCCACCAACACGCTCGCGTTCGGGAGTCTGCCGGTCGGTGAGGACGTGGTCACTGGCGACGGGCAACTCGCCCCCAACGAGGACGGCACACTGCTCGGCGGCTTCGGCGCCCTGGGAGTCGACAAGAAGAATCGCGACCGTGTGGGCTTCTATACGATCGATCCCGTCACACTGAAGGGAGAGTTTCTCGGCGAGGTCGGCCCCCCGAGCTCGACTCGGGGCTGGGAATATGGGGGCGTCGTCATGGATGGCGACTGGATCTACGCCCGCTATGGCCACACGCCGTGGCGGCTCTACGGCATGAACGTGAAGACGCGGCAGGGCAGCGTCATCGCCGAGACCGAGCGGTTCATCGGCGACCGAGAAACGATCACCTTCCGGCAACACCCGAATCATCCGGGCGTGTACGTCACGATCACCGGCATGAAGGGCAGTCCCCGTGACCAGAAGCAGGCGTTCTGGCTACGGAATGGTGAACTGACGCCGTGCGAGCCGGTGGCACACAACACCACTCCCATTCCACCCTGGAAGGACGAGACACTCGCCGCGCCACGGCGGAATTTCTTCGGCCGCGCCGAAGGCGCGGCAAATCCGCCGAAGGGCGTCGAGATCATCCGGAACGGTGTCGATAACGCGGGCAATGTGCTGATCTGGTATCGCTACACAGACGCCGCCATGGCGGAGGCCGCCAACGTGAAGGTCGGCGAGTGGCAGAAGATCATGCTCGAGGGTCTGACGCTCTATCCGGCACCCATTCGGCGGATGACGGTCCTGCCCGATGACTCGATCTTCGCGCTGTCCGAAGGCTATGCCCGCGCGGTCCGATACGCCCCGAAGACCAAGAAGCGGACGCATCTCGGCCAGACGATGTCCGTCTATTCCGTGCTGCCCTTCCAGGAGAAGCTCTACATCTGCGGCTACCCTGGCTCCCAGACTTGGATCTACGATCCTTCTCAACCATGGACGGCCGGCCTGTCCGTCGAGGCGCCGCCTGAAGACGGAGCGAAGGGGGGAAACAACAAATCGGGGGCCGCCATGCCCACCACGAACCCGGCCAACGTGGGCATGCTGAAGGAATTCTCCGACGTCCACATGCCCTGGGCAGCGGCGGCAGGGGCCGACGGCCGGATCTACTTCGGGGGCAAGGTGGTCCGCATCGGCAACGGCGGCGGCCTCGGCTGGTGGGACACGAAGGAGAAGAAGGCCGGTGGCTTCCACGATGCGTTCGACACCGACACCATCTTCTGGATGTGCTCGGCCGCGGATGGCCGCTACATCGTCTGTTCGACGAAGCCGGTCGCCGGCCGAGACAATCCCGATTACATCCCGCCGCGGGGCCGGCTCTTCGTCTACGACACGCAGACCCACGAAATCATCCACAAGGTTGACGACGAGCGGCTCGACACGTTTCCGGGCTACATCACCGAGGCCATGCCGGGGCTCGTGATGGGCTACGCGCCGCAGAAAAATGGCGATGACGGCGGGCTGCTGTATGGATTCGATCCGGCCGCCGGAAAGGTGCTCTGGACGAAGCGGGTGCCGCAGCCTCCCATCACGGCGTTCTCTTCCATCCGGCGCGGGCGATACATCTTCCAGATGGGCCCCGACGGCTTCATCTGGGCCGGCATGAACGGCGTACTCGCGCGGATCGATCCCCGCACGGCCGAGGTGACGCCCGTGGGCAAAATGGAAGGCAACCCGATCGCCTTCGTCGACGGCGACGTCTACGTGGCCGGGGCGGAGAAGTTCCGCCGGATCACGGGCATCCCGAAGGTGGCGGCGGCGAAATCCACACCGACCAAGGCCCTGAGCCAGCGGTGAGCAACCGAGCGCCGCTCATCGCCGGAATCGTCGGCCGCCTGTTGCGGTCGAGGCGGTTCGTCGCGGTCGTGTGTGGCGTGCTCATGCTCGTCGCCGTGGGGGCGAGGGCGGCGGAGCAGGGGGGAGCCGAAGCCGACCCCGGAAAGCCGTTCGATCTGCAGGGGTTCATCGACCGGGAAGTGAAGGCCGGCAAGAAGCGGATCGTCGTGCCCCCCGGTCGTCACCGGGTCGCGGCGACCGAGTTCGCGCGCCGCGAGGTCGCCGGCGACGACGAACGGAACCTGCATGTGCCGGCCGCTGAAGGGAACACGGTGCGCATCCACCTGCTCCTGGCTGGCCTCGACGGCGTCGAGATCGTGGCGGACAACGCCGAAATGATCTGCACCGAGCCGACCGCGGCCATCACCTTCGCCAACTGCACGAACGTCACGCTCTCCGGCCTGACGATCGACTACGACCCGCTCCCGTTCACGCAGGGGCGGATCACCGGACTCTCCCCCGACAAACTGGTGCATGAGATCGAGCTGTTTCCTGATTATCCCGCGGCCGCCGCCGGCAAAGGATGGAAATACGAGATCTTCGCCCCCGACACGGGGCTGCTCCGCTTCGGCAGTTATTACGACTTCACGATCGACCGGCTCGGCGACCGGGCACTCCGGCTCACCAAGACCGGCCCCTCGAAGAGCGAGCCCGGCACGGAGCGGGTGGGCGACATCGTAGCGCTCGCGTGGGTGGAATGGACTTCGGGCATCCTGCCTCATGCCGTCTTCCTGAACGCGTGCACGGGCATGCGGCTGGAGAACGTCACGCTCCACGCCGCCAACTGTTTCGGGTTTTTCGAGTCGGGCTGCGACGGATCGAGCTACAGCCGCTGCCGCGTCGACCGCCGTCCGGCTGCCAGCGACCCGCGGCCTCGGGCGGTCCGCCGGATGCGGTCGCTCAACGCCGACGCCTTTCACAGCAAGCATGCGGCGCAGGGGCCGACGTATCGCGACTGCGTCGCGCGGTTCATGGGCGACGACTGCGTGGCGATTAACGGCGACTACTACCTCGTGACCGGGTGCACGAACGGCAAGGCCCGGGTGCTGGCGAAGCACGTGATGCGGATCAAAAAGGGTGGAGCGGTCGAGGTGACGACGGTCGCCGGCCGCCATGCCACCGCCCCAAAGGTGCTGGACGTCGCCCCCGCGGGAACGATCACCGACGCCGAGAAGGAGTATCTCCACTCCCAGCAGCTGGACGGCCGCATGAAGAACAACCAGTTCGGGATGCTGGCCGGCGCCTACGAGGTGACGCTGGATGAGCCTCTGAACCTGCCCCGGGGCTCGGTCATCGCACCGGCCGACGCCGTCGGCAACGGTTTTCTGGTCGAGGGCTGCGACTTCGGCTTCAACCGCTCGCGGGGGGCCATCATCAAGGCGGGGCAGGGCCGGATCATCGGCAACCGCTTCACGGAGAACTGGATGGAGGCGATCAAACTTTCCCCCGAGTTCTACTGGCTCGAGGCCGGCTGCGGCGACGACGTGATCATCGAGGGCAACATCATCACCCGTTGCCACGACACGGCGATCCGCGTGGCGGCCTTCCTCCATTCCGACCGGCCGCTGCCGGCCGGCGCGCACAACCGGATCACGATCAAGGGCAACGCCATCAAGGACTGCCCCACGCCACAGATCCACGTGACCTCGACCGACGGGCTCACCGTAAGCCGCAACACGATCGCGGGCGGCGGCGAGCCTGCGACATCCGGGAAGGCGATCCTGCTCGACAGCTGCCTCAGATGGGACGTGCAGAAGGACTTCGGGATTCCGGTGCCCGAGGGGGTCGTCTGGGAGACCGGCATCGAGTATGCGAACCCCGACGACGAGCATCTGCAGCTGAACCTGGCGCGGCCGGCCCGCGGCCCCGGTCCCTTCCCGACCGTGCTCTGCATCCATGGCGGCGGGTTGTGCCGCGGAAGGCGGGAGTCGTGCGACAAGCTCTGCATGACCCTCGCGGAGCGGGGCTACGTGGCCGCCACGATCAGCTACCGTCTGGCCCCCAGGTATCGGTTTCCCGCCGCGGTTCACGACGCGAAGGCGGCGGTCCGCTGGCTGCGGGCGAATGCTCAAAAGTATGCGATCGATCCGGACCGGATCGGTGCGACAGGCGCCTCGGCAGGGGGATACCTGGCGCAGTTTCTTGGCGTCACGCCCCACGTGCCCCGGTTCGAGGGCGATGGCGGCAATGCCGACCAGTCAGCCGCGGTCGCCTGCGTGGTGAACGTCTACGGCCCCAGCGATTTTGTCAGCGACTGGGACACCAGCGTGGACGGCAAGGATCTGCTGCCCAAGATTTTCGGCGGCGGCTTGGAGACGCACCGCAAGTTGTACATCGAGGCCAGTCCGCTCACGTGGGTGAAGCCGGACGCGGCGCCGACGCTCTGCATCCACGGCACCGCAGACAAGTACGTGGCCCACGAGCAATCGGTGTGGCTGGTGGAGAAACTGCGGGCGGCCGGCGTCGAGGCAAAGCTCCTGACGCTGGAGGGTGCGGGCCACGGGTTCAAGGGGGCCGATGCAGAGAAGGCCGACGCGGCGCTGCTCGAGTTTTTCGACGCGCATCTGCGGTGAAGAGATTCATCGTCCGGATGGCGCGACCTTCTGCCGGAGCACGGGAGGCGAGTGGCCCTCGACATCCCAGACGGGCGGGGCCCCCTTTGCCTGCGCTTCGAGCCATGTAAGCGCCGCCTCGTGCAGGATCTCGTGGCTACCGTCGAAGATGGTGATCCGCGCGCGCTCGCTGATGCGTCGCATGAGGACGGGTCGATCAGCGTAGAGCCGGTCGGTGCCCGAGAACCGCAGCGTTGCCGGCACGCCCCTGCTGCTCACCATGTCGGCGATCGTGGCGTCGGCAATCCTGTCTGGCGGTGAGGCCACGGCGTTGAATGCACGGAGCGCATGGCTCACCGGGACGCTGCCAGTGTGCCCGTCGTGGATGCCGGTATTGATGTCGAGCGGCGCGTCGATTTTTCCCTTGGCGAGCAGCACCACCGCCGACCGGGCCGCGTACTGGCCGTCGATGTCAACCGAACCGCCGGGCGGCCCGCCGCAGATCCATTCGAGCTCGGCCGCATACTTGTTGTTGCGTGACCGCGATTCGGCGTGCCAGGCCGCGAGGTCGGTGACGGGCACCCAGGCGGAGCCGGCGGCCCAGATTTCCGGCATGCGGGCGACCGCCAGCAGCGTCATCATGCCTCCTCCCGACACGCCAACCGCATAGATGCGGCGGTCATCGATGGCCCGCGATTGCCGGGCCAGTGCGATCGCGGCGCGGAGGTCCGCGATCGCCAGTTCGGAGCCCGCGGCCTCGGGCCGGTTGGAGGGGCCGCGGAGATCAGGATGCAGCAGCGCCCAGCCGCGGGCGATGCACCACTCGGCGTAGGGCGACTCGTTCTGCGTGTAGTCGTTGGACCAGGTGTGAAACGCGACGAGCAGCGGCACCGGCTCATCGCCGGGTGGCGTGTAGAGCAACGTCTTTTGCTCAGATCCATCGGCCGGGCTGCGAAACGTCGCCGTCACCACCTCCGGCGGCCATGCGTGGGCGGAGCCTACGCACGCCAGAAACCAGATGACCGGCGCCACCCACGACCGATAGCGGATGCGCAACTCATTTCGGTTCATTCAGGGATCCTAGCGTCTCGCCGGCGCGAGCTTTCCGGGCTTCGCTTTTTCGAGCAAAAACGGCGTGATCACCGCCGCGATCTGCCGCTGGCCCTCGTCGTTCGGGTGCAGCCCGTCGGGCAGGTTTTCGGGGCTCACCACGTTCAGCAGGCTCACGAACCGCACGCCCTTTTCCGCAGCGAGCTTGCGGTATGCCGTCTCGAGCTGAGCGAGGATCGGTTGGCAGATGTCGTAGCCCTTCTGCACATTCCGCTCACGTCGCTTCGTGGTTGGAACATCCGTCTCGCACGGTTGCCGCATCAGTTCCGCGTTCACGCTGCACGGCGCGACCAGGATGACGTCTGCGGGCTTCAGTTTCTCGAGCGCCAGGTCGATGGCACGGCCCATGTCCTGCACGCAGATCGCCAGCTTCTGCCCGGGCGGCCGGGGATCGCGGCCGGGCAGGTTGTTGACCCCGAGCCCCGAGCCGTATTGCACTTTTCGAATCATTGCTTTCAGTTTTTCATGCCGGCCGCTTTGGCAACTGGGTGCCGCCCTCATGTGGCACTGCGACGCCAACCGACGTACAACCATACAGAAGAACCTCTTTCGCAGGAGAACCGTCGATGCACTTCACGCGCCGTGACTTCGTTGGACAGGCACTCGCTCTCGCGGCTGCCGCCGCGGCCCGCGGTGGCAGCGCGAATGACGCGGCCGCAGTGCCGGCAGCGACGCGGACCGTGGGCCCGAACGACAAACTCCGCGTCGCCGTGATCGGCCTCAGCGGCAGAGGCGGGACCCACGTCGGCGAGTGGCTGGCCAATCCCGACGCCGAGGTGGTCGCGCTTTCGGACTGCGATCCGGCAGGATTCGAGAAGCGGCGACTGCAACTGAAAGACCTGCCCCGCCCGCCGCGATTCGAACAGGATTTTCGCCGACTGCTCGACGACAAGAGCATCGACATCATCTCGATCGCCACGCCCAACCACTGGCATGCGGTGATGTCGGTCTGGGCCATGCAGGCCGGCAAGGACGTCTACGTGGAAAAGCCCTGCAGCCACAACGTCGAGGAGGGCCGCGTGATCACGCAGTGGGCCCGCAAACTCGGCCGCATCTGTCAGATGGGGGCCCAAAGCCGCAGCATGACAGGCATGCGGCAGGCGATCGACTTCGTGCGGAGCGGAAAGATCGGCGACGTGAAGGTGGCGCATGCCCTCTGCTTCAAGCGACGGAAAAGCATCGGACTCGTCGATACGCCCGCGCCGCTGCCGCCTGGGATTGACTTCGACCTCTGGGCCGGCCCCGCCCCGAAGGTCGTGCCGATCCGCAAAAATCTTCATTACGATTGGCACTGGGATCATGTCACCGGAAACGGCGACCTCGGCAACCAGAATCCTCACGAGATCGACAAGGGCCGTTGGGGTCTGGGCAAGTCGGAGTTGCCGAAGCGGGTCGTCAGCATCGGCGGCCGCCTCGGCTACCGCGACAACGGCGATGTCGCGAACAGTCAGGTCACGCTTTTCCAGTGGGATGACGCGCTCCTGATCTCGGACGTGCGCGGACTCGAGATCAAGACGCCGCCGACGATCGCCCGGAAGGCCGGCAAGGTGGGCGTGGCCAACATCTGGTGGGGAACGGATGGCTATGTCGTCACTCCGAGATACAACAGCGGTGTCGCCTTCGACTACGAGGGCAACGAACTGGCCCAGTGGTCCGGTGGCACCGATCAGCTCCATTTCGCCAACTTCGTCACCGGCGTCCGCAGCCGCAATCCGGCCGATCTCCACCTCGACATCGAGCAGGGGCATATCTCGAGCGCGATCGCCCATATCGGCAACGTCTCGTGGACGCTGGGCGAGGTCGTGCCCCTCGGCACTCGGCCGACCCTTGCAGCCGACGACAAGCATGTGCTCGAGACGTTCGCGTCTTTCGACGCGCACCTCAGTGAAAACGACGTCGACTTCGCGCAGACGCCGCTCAAGCTCGGCCGGGAGCTCACGATCGATCCCCAGACCGAGCGGTCGAGCGATCCGGCCGCCAACGCGCTGTTCAGCCGCGAATACCGCCAGGGTTTCGAGCTGCCTCGCGTCTGACAGGGGCATGCCATGAAAACCGAGGCGGCTGTCCTGTACGGGATGGGAGCGGCGGCTCCCTACGCCCGGTCGCAGCCGCTGCGGATCGAAGAAGTCGATCTCGCCGACCCGGGGCCGGGCGAGGTTTTGGTCGAAGTGGCCGCGGCGGGCCTCTGCCACTCGGATCTCTCCGTCATCGACGGCACGCGGCCGCGGGTGATGCCGATGGTCATGGGGCACGAGGCGGCCGGGGTGGTCCGTGAACTCGGCCCCGGCACGACGGGGTTTGGTGTCGGCGATCATGTCGTGTTTGCGTTCGTGCCCGCGTGCGGCCACTGCCTGCCGTGTGGAACGGGACGGGCGGCGCTGTGTGAGAACGGCGCACGGGCCAATAGTGCGGGCACGCTGCTGTCGGGAAACACGCGGTTCACGAATGCCCGCGGCGAGCGGCTCCATCACCATCTGGGCGTATCGGCCTTCTCGCGGCATACGGTCGCCGCGGCCGAGTCGCTCGTGCGGATACCAGACGACCTGCCCCTCCACACCGCCGCCCTGTTTGGCTGTGCCGTCATGACCGGCGTGGGAGCCGTGCTCAATACGGCCCGCGTCGAGGCGGGAACGGCTGTGGCCGTGTTCGGCCTGGGCGGGGTCGGGCTCGCCGCCGTCATCGGAGCCCGGGCGGCCGGCGCGGGGCCGATCGTGGCCGTCGATGTCGTGGCGTCGAAGCTCGAACTCGCGGTGCGGTGCGGCGCGACTGATGTCGTCGATGCCGCCCGCGTCGATCCGGTGGCTGCCGTCAGGGAATTCACCCGCGGCGGGGCCGATACGGCGATCGAATGCGCGGGGATCGAACGGGTGCTCGTGCAGGCCTACGAGGCGACCCGGCGCGGGGGCACCACGGTCACCGTCGGGCTGCCTCATCCCTCGCGGCAGTTCTCGGTGCCGTCCGTGACGCTCGTCACCGAAGAGCGGACGGTGAAGGGCTCCTACATGGGGTCCGCGGTGCCGCGCCGCGACATTCCCCGCTACGTGGCGATGCATCAAGGCGGACGGCTGCCGGTGGATCTGCTCTTCACCGACACCGTCAGGCTTGGCGACATCAACGAGGCATTCGACAGGCTGGCCCGTGGCGAGGCAGTTCGGCAGATCGTCCGCTTTCAATAAGGTTTCCGCGAGGCGTTCATGGCCGGTTCGATTCCCGCGCTCGTGGTACTGTTCGGCGGTCTCGTTCTGCTCATGACGCTGGTGGTGCGGGGCCGGAGCATCTTCGTGGTGGCGCCCCTGTGCGCGGCCGGGATCGTGGCGGCCAGCGGTCATGATCCCGTGGCCGCGATGACCGGGCCCTACATGGCCGGCTTCGCCGACTACGTTCGCAACTTCTATCTCGTGTTCGCCTTGGGAGCGGCCTTGGGACGGCTCTACGAGGTGACGGGGGCTGCCGACTCGGTCGCCCGGCACGTTGGCCGCTGGCTCGGGCCGCACCGGGCCGCACTGGCGGTGGTGGCCGCGGCTGCGGTTCTCACGTATGGAGGCGTGTCGCTGTTTGTCGTCGGGTTTTCGGTCTATCCGCTCGCGGTGCAACTTTTCCGCACCGCGGGGCTGCCGCGGCGGTTCATCCCGGCGGCGATCGCATTCGGCTCGATCACGTTCACGATGACGTCCGCGGGGTCGCCCGAGATCCAAAACCTGATTCCGATTCGCTATCTCGTCGATGCCACCAGCGGGATGCCCCTCACCGATGCGCGTGCGGGCTGGCCGGTGAGCCTGATCGTCGCGGTCTTGATGTTCGTGACCGGGCAGGCCTACCTCGACCGCGAGATACGCCGTGCCGTAGACGGAGGGGAGCGCTGGGAGGACCGGCCGCGAGACGCGGCCGGCGGCGACCCAGCCGTATCGCGAAAGCATCCGTCACCCATCATCGCCCTGCTGCCGCTTGTCGTCACGCTGCTCGGGTTGAACGTTCTGCCGGGAGCAGCCCGCCGGGCAGGGGCGATCCTGGAGCCCCTGGGCCCGGCCGCGGAATGGCTGCGGGGTGTGCTTGCGGCCGTGCCGGAGGATCCGGCCCTGGCGGTCTTTCTCGGCGTTGTCGCGGCCGTGGTCCTTCTTCATCGGCAACTGACGGACGTCTGGACACCGGTGGGGGAAGGATTCGTCAACGGCCTGATGGCGATCGGCGCGACCGCCTCGATCGTGGGCTTCGGCGCAGCAATGAAGGATCTGCCGGCGTTCCAGCAGATCGTTCACCTGATCACGTCGATACCCGGCGACCCCCTTATCGGAGCGGCGGTTGCCGTCGCTGTCATCGCCTTGATCTCGGGCTCCGCTTCCGGTGGACAGGCGATCGCCCTGCCGATCCTCAAGCCCATCTATATCGACCAGCTCGGGGTGGCGCCCCGGGCGCTCCACCGCGTTGTGGCGATCGCGTCGGGATCGCTCGATTCGCTCCCGGCCAACGGCTACCTCGTGATGTTGATTCACCACATCTGCGGGGAGACCCACTCGCGGGCCTATGGTCCGATCTTCGTGCTCACGGTGGTGATTCCAGCGCTGGGCACAGCGGTGGCGATTCTCTTGTTTGCATGGATCCCTCAGTGGGGCCGGATGTAGCCGCGGCACTTCGTCGCTCCGCCGCAGCCTGCCTGCACTTTTTTCGGCAGTACTTTCAGTTTTTAGAACACCGCATCGGGCAACGGTGTGCCCGTCATTTGTTACTGTGATGCGAAGCGACGGACAACCATTTGGAAGCAGCCGACACGCGTGAAGACGCGCAACGATCCAGCGGAGATATGCATGCCAAGCAAGGAAGCCTCACCCAGCGAAGTCGGCCATTCCTCGGGACCATGGTGGCGGGCAATGACGCCCTACCATTGGCTGGTATTCATCGTGGCCTCGATGGCGTGGATGTTTGACTGCCTGGATCAGCAGCTCTTCCTGCTGGCCCGCGGTTCGGCCATGAAGGCCCTCCTGCCGCCGGGCACGGATCCGATCACCTACGCCGGCTATGCCACGAGCATTTTTATTCTGGGCTGGGCGACGGGCGGCCTGATCTTCGGCGCCCTGGGCGACCGGCATGGCCGCGCACGGATGCTCACCATCACCGTGCTCATCTATTCCGTCTGCACCGGTCTTTCGGCATTTTCCCAAGGCTGGCTCGACTTTGCGCTGTTTCGCTTTCTCACGGGCCTCGGCGTGGGCGGCGTCTTCGGCCTCGCCGTGGCGCTCGTGGCCGACACGCTGCCGGACTCCGCGAGAACGAGCGCCCTGGGCCTGCTTCAGGCGCTCTCCGGCATCGGCAACATCACGGCGGGAATCGTCAGCATGTATCTCGGCCACCTGGAGGGTACCGGGGCGATCGTGCCAGGCACGGCCTGGAAATACATGTTCCTGGTCGGCGCGATCCCGGCGTTCCTCTGCGTGTTCATCCAAATGCGGCTCAAGGAACCCGAGAAGTGGGTCCGCGCCCGCGAGGCCAGCCGGGCCAGTGGTGTAAAGGCCGGATCCTATGCCGAACTGCTTGGCAACCCACGGTGGCGTGGCCGGGCATTCCTCGGCATGCTGATGTGCGCCTCGGCGGTCGTTGGGCTCTGGAGCATCGGCTTCTTCAGCCCCGAACTGGTCGGTGACGTGATGGCCCGGTCGCTCGCGGCGGAGGGCATGTCGGAAGACCAGATCGCCGGCGGCAAGACGTTTTGGATCGGGGTGAACTCCATCGTGCAGAACATCGGCGCCATGGCGGGGGCACTCTATTTCACGAGCATCTGCCAGCGGATCGGCCGCCGGCCGGCCTTCGCCATGGCCTTCGTGGCGGCGTTTCTGGCCACGGCCGGATTCTTCCAGTTTTTCAACGGCCGCGGCGACATCTGGATGAGCGCCGTGATGGGCGCCTGCCAGGTCGCGATCTTCGGTGGCTTCGCGATCTACCTGCCGGAACTCTTTCCCACCAGCCTGCGAAGCACCGGCACGAGCTTCTGCTACAACGTCGGCCGGTTCATCGCCGCCACGGGCCCGTTCACGATGGGCAGCCTCCAGGCGGCGCTCAAGGCCACGGCCACGACGCCGGAGGCCAAGCTGATTGCGTTTCGCACCGCCTGCTCGGCCATGAGCGTCGTGTTTCTCCTCGGTCTGGTCGCCATCGCGTTGCTGCCGGAAACCAAGGGGCGACCGCTGCCGGAGTGAGCGGCCGAGCAACGCCTCGTGCCATCCGCCATCGTTGCCAGCAGCCCGCGTTGCCAAGAACCCCTGAGCAGAGGTGAAGCCTTGAGTGCCATCCCTGACACGCTTCGCTCACCCGGCCAAGCCGATCTTTCCGCGTGGATCCGTCTGGTCGCAATCCTCGTCGTGGCTCTATGCCTCCAGGCTCGCGGTTTCGCGGCCGAGTCGCGGCCTGCGGGCACCGACGAGACCGTCCGGGCCTGGGCCCGGGGCGAACTGCCGGCGCTCGCCGAAATCTACCGCGGCTTCCACGCCCATCCGGAGTTGTCGCAGCAGGAAGAGAACACCGCCGCGCGGCTCGCCGCGCTCTGGAGGGAAGCCGGCTGGGAAGTGACGGAAAGCGTGGGCGGACATGGCGTCGTCGCGCTGCTCCGCAACGGGGCAGGGCCCACCGTCATGCTGCGGACCGATCTCGACGGCCTGCCGGTCACGGAGCAGACCGGGCTCGCATACGCCTCCCAGATGAAGGTGAAGGATGCGAGCGGCTCGGAGGTCGGCGTGATGCATGCCTGCGGGCACGACATTCACATGACGACGCTCGTGGGCGTGGCCCGGTTTCTCGCCGGGCACAAGGATCTCTGGCATGGCACTGTGCTGCTCATCGGCCAGCCGGCGGAGGAGACGCTCGTCGGCGCCCAGGCGATGCTCGACGACGGCCTCTTCAAGCGATTCCCCAAGCCCGATTTCGCGCTGGCTGAGCACTGCGATGCCTCGCTGGCCGCGGGCCAGGTGGGAATCCGGGCCGGCTTCACGCTGGCCAACAGCGACACCGTCGACATCACCGTCCGCGGCCGGGGCGGACACGGCGCTTATCCGCACACGACGGTCGACCCGATCGTGCAGGCCGCCGAACTCGTTCTCGCGCTACAAACCCTCGTCAGCCGCGAGGTGCCGCCAACCGAGCCGGCCGTGATCACCGTCGGCGCCATCCATGGTGGCACGAAGCACAACATCATCGGCGACTCCTGCCACCTGCAGGCCACCGTGCGCAGTTACAGCGACAATGTCCGCGAACTGCTGTTGCGCGGCATCGAGCGAAAGGCGAAAGCCATCGCCGCCGGCGCCAAGGCTCCCGAGCCAACCATCACCGTGGGCACAGGTACGCCGGCACTCGAGAATGATGCCCGTCTGACGGCCCGGGTGGAGGACGTATTTCGGGGGGTGTTCGGCGGCGCCAGGGTCGTTCCCGCCGAACAGTCGATGGGGGCCGAGGACTTCAGCCGATACGGCCGGGCGGGCGTGCCCGTTCTGATGTTTCGCCTGGGTACGGTGACGGCCGCAAGGCTCAAAAAGTATCGCGATCTCGGCCAGACGCCGCCGTCGCTCCACTCGCCGCTCTTCTATCCCGATGCCGAGCCGACGCTGGAAACGGGCGTGGTGGCGATGACGTCGGCCGCGCTGGAACTGCTGCGATAGGCGGCCGCCAGTTTGGGGCCGCTCATCGCAAACACCGCGAATACGCCGACGAAAAAGTGAATCCGCGCCGGAAAATATGAAACATTTTCAGGCTGCTCGTCGCTTCCCGACCCTGCTTCTCGACGGCTAAGATCGGGCTATGGGTAAGGCGATACAACGCTGTGAATGTGGCTGGGGCGGACATCCGAGATCCGACTTTCAGCAACACCGTGGCTTGACGCTGGTCGAAGTCTTGGTGGTGATCGCGATCATCGGCATCCTGGCAGGCATGCTGCTGCCGGCTGTGCAATCGGTGCGCGAATCCGGCCGACGATCAGCCTGCGCAAACAACCTCAAGCAAATCGGAACCGCTCTCAGCGGTTACCAGGCACGAGACGGGAGATTCCCGCCTGCCGGCAGAGGGTATTCCTGGTGCTCCTCGGGCACTTCTGGGGACCCTCGAAATAACGGAGATGCCAAGGTCTACAACTCGAATGGACTTGTCGAGCTACTGCCCTTCCTAGATCAGCAATCTGTGTTCGATAAGTTCGATCACAACGTTGCGTTCAGCGACATGGCATACGGAAGCAGTTCTGCAAGGCCTCTCTGGACGAATACTACAGGCACAATTGTGGGAAGCCCTAGCCAGAATGCTGCGATTGCTAGCATTAAACTCAGTATTTTTCGGTGTGGTTCCGACACGAAGCAGGAACTTCTTACCGGCGCATACGGCTCCACCGGCATGGCAACGGATGGCGTTGCCGCGACGAACTACGACTTCATCGGAAATAGTTGGACCGACGGCGAGGCAGACGTATGCAATAGTTGGAAAACGGCCCGCGCGGACAGGCGTATGTTCGGCCAAAACAGCATGACAACGCCCGGCCATGTTTTGGACGGATTGAGCAACACGTTTGCGCTCGGCGAAACCACGCGATTCCACCGCATCGGCAGAGGAGTAGCGTGGGGCATGCGGGCAAATCTTATGGCAGGCGTGGATCCCGTAAGGGGCGTGAATCTTTGGACTACCGACACAGCCGTTGCTGCAGGTGATCGCTTCGGCATGGTTGCGAGATGGCGTGAGGCTGCCGCCAGCATGCACCCCGGTGGATGTCATTTTGTCACAGCTGATGGCGCTACTCATTTCTTCTCGCAAGAGACCGGCCTCACGGTCTTACAGAGTCTTACGCGTATTGCAGACGAGAAGGTATTGTGGCCGTAGTGGAACTGGTCCGGATCGATCAGCTTTGAAGGTGGACCTCCACGCATGACTTTTTTCAATAAGACCACCTTGCTGTTGGCGCTGACCGTGCTGGTTGGCTGTGGTGGCGGCAAAGGGCGGTTTGAATATGTCCCCGTTCGGGGGAAGGTGACACTTGACGACAATCCGGCGCAGCTCAAGAACGTTTTTTTCTATCCCGAAGAGGGAACTCAGGGGCTTGGAGCCAAAGCCCTCACGCATGAGGATGGTTCATTTGAACTGGAGGCTGTTGTCGGGGGTGCTACCGAGGTGACGAAGGGAGCGGTTCCTGGGATTTACCGAATTACAGTCACAGACTTTACAATCGAGCGTGGGGCTCCTGAAGAACTTCAGCAACCGCAAACCCGCAAACCCGCGTTAAAAGTCCCTTCCATCTATTCGAGCAGTGACACGACTCCGCTGCGGCTGGAAGTCACCCGGGACATGCAGGACGTCGTGCTCGAACTCAAATCCAAGGGACGCTAGCGCGAGCGGCGATCGCGAAGTCACCCGAACGTCTTTGGATTTTCAACCGATCGCATGCACAACAAGAAGTCCGTCCTCGCCATCGTCGCCCACCCGGATGACGTCGAGTTCATTGCGGCCGGCACGATGCTGCTCTTACGCGAGGCCGGCTGGGAAATCCATTACCTCAATCTCTCCGGCGGCGACTGCGGGAGCATGACGACCGGCCCGGACGAGACCCGGCGGATCCGCGCTGCGGAGGGAAAAGCCGCGGCGGAGATTCTTGCAGCGACGTTTCACGAAAGCCTGGCCTCGGACCTCTGCATCTTCTACGAGGAGAGCCTCCTGCGGCGGCTCACGGCCGCGGTCCGCCGGGTGAAGCCGCGGATCGTGCTTACGCACTCCCCCGAAGACTACATGGAAGACCACATGAACACGGCCCGGCTCGCAGTGACGGCTGCCTTTGCCCGGGGCATGCCCAACTTCACGAGCGACCCGCCCGTGCCGCCCTATCAGGGCGACGTGACCGTCTACCACGGCATGCCCCACGGCCTGCGCGACGGTCTGCGGCGGCCCGTGTCGCCTGATTGCTTCGTCGACACGACGAGCGTGCAGGCGGCCAAGCGGCGGGCGCTGGCCGCCCACGCCAGCCAGAAAGCCTGGCTCGACGCGACGCAGGGCATGGACAGCTATCTCGACGCCTGTGACGAGATGAGCCAGGCCGTGGGCCGCATGTCTGGCCAATTCACGCACGCCGAAGGCTGGCGGCGGCACCTGCATCTCGGATTGTCGGCCGAGGACGGCGATCCGCTCGCCGAGGCGCTCGGCAGCCGCTGCATCCTGAATCCATCCGCCTGTTACTGAAAGGCTTCTCCATGCCCCGACCCTCGAGCCGCATCGCCCCTGAGTGGTGGGACTACACGACGCTCGACGCCGAGATCATCCGCGACGCCGCCGCCCTCACGCCCGAGTCGCTTGCGAAACTCTCCCGCCCCGGTTTCCGCGTGGTGCTCTACGACACACTCGAAGACTTCTATCTGGCGGAAGCGCTTGAATACATCACGGCCTGGCGGCAGGCGACGGCCGACGAACCGGTCGGCATCTGCGGGCCGATCGGGCCGACGGAGCAGCTGCCACTCGTGGCCCGGCTCGTCAACGAGCTCGACCTGGATCTTCGTCACGCCCACTTCTGGGGCATGGACGAGTGGTATGAGAACGGCCGCGAGGTGCCGGCGACCCATCCGCTTTCCTTCGAGCGGGCCGACCGCGAACTCTGCTTCGATCGCATCCGGCCCGAACTGCGGATGCCGGAGCAAAACCTGCATTTCCCGAAGGCCGACACCCGCGACTACATCGCCAGTTGGGAGAAAGCCCGCTGCGCGGTGATGCAAGGTGGGCAGGGCGACACCAAGCACTGGGCTTTCAATGATCCGCCTCGCCGCGAGGGAAAATACAAGGATGCGCCTCCGTCGCCGGAGGACTATCGCAGTCTGTCGACGCGGGTGGTGAACCTGCATCCCGTGACGCTCTCCCAAAACGCCCGCACCAGCGGCGGCGGCAACATCACGATGGTGCCGATGCAGGCGATCACGGTCGGGCCCCGGGAGACCTGGCGAGCCGAGAAGGTCTCGATCTGGCAGGCGGGCGTTCACGACAACCCGCTTGGCCAGCGGCTGACGGCCCTGATGATCTCGAAGCGGATCGCCGATTCGAGCGTGCCGATGTCGCTCCTGGCCGATCATCCGAACGTGCAGTTCAACTATTACCGCGGCGGGCTGGGCAGCTGTGCCGTGGAGATGCACTGATGTTGAACGCGACCGGCCCGCAGAGTTTTCGCCGCCTTCGACTCGTGGTCGCGTCGTCCATGCTGCTGGTCGTGGCGTTTGTTTTCGTACCGGCTGCCGGGAGGGCTGATGACGGCCAGTCGGCAGCCGGCCCTCAGCAGCGTGGCTCGTTGCGGGTGGGCTGGGCGACGGCCGATATCACTCCCGACAGACCAGTCGCCCTCCGGGGCCAGATGCGGACACGGATCTCCAAGGCGGTTCGCGACCCCGTCACGTGTACGGTCCTGGTCACGGAGACCGTCCACGATGGCAGAAGCATTGATCAGGCGATCATGGTCTCGTGCGACCTGTGCGTCATCGGGCTCAAACTCGTCGATGAACTCGCTGCATTGCACAGCCGGATCACTGCCGCCTGCCCCGGAATCGATCCCACGAAGATCTTTCTCAACGCGACCCATTCGCACACGTCGCCCGACACCGAAGGCAAGGATTCTGAGATTCCAGCCGACGCTATGACAGCGGCCGAATACAGGGTCATCGTGGCTGATCGGATCGCCGGCGCCGTGATCGAGGCCTGGAACGCCCGCGCTCCCGGCGAGGCGAGCTGGGCCCTGGGCCACGCCGTCGTCGCCCAGAATCGCCGCGTCGTCTATTTCGATCCGGCGACGGGGCTGCCGGCACCTGGCCGCACGACGATGTATGGTGCGACCAATGCCGCCGAGTTCGACTCGATCGAAGGGCCGGCCGACGCAGGCCTGCCGCTGGTCTTTTTCTGGAGGCCGGGAGGCGGACTCACGGGGGTGATCATCAACCTGCCGTGCCCGTCGCAGGAAACCGAACAACTCGAGGAGATTTCCGCGGACTTTTGGCACGAAACCCGGATCGAACTCCGCCGGCGTTTCGGGCAGGACATCTTCATTCTGCCGCAGTGCGCGGCGGCCGCCGACTGCACGTCTCAGATTGTGTGGCGGCAGGCGGCCGAGGAGGAGATGCGACGGCGCCGGGGGCTCTCCAACCGGGAAGACATCGCCCGGCGCATCGCGGATGCCGTCGCCGACGTGATGCCCCACGCGCGGGTCGGCGCGACCGAAAGCATCGTGCTGCGGCACGCCGTCAAGACGCTCGACCTGCCGATGCGGCTTGTCACCGAGGCGGAGCGGGACCGCTGCCTCGCCGATGCCGAGAAGGCGCCGGCCGACAAGCCCATCAAGGCCCACTGGTATCTCAGGGCCGTCAAACAATACGACGCACAGCAGAAGAGACTTGCCCGGGGCGAGAAGCCCGTGACTTCCGTCCGCGTCCATGCCGTACGGCTCGGCGATGTTGCATTTGTCACCAATAGTTTCGAACTCTTTGGCGATTACGGGGTGCGGATCCAGGCCCGCAGCCCGGCGGGCCTCACCTGCGTGGTGCAACTGGCCGGATACGGCACGGCCGGCACCTATCTCCCGACCGCACGGGCGGTGCAGGGGGGGGGCTACTCGGCCACGGTCGAGAGCAACCTGGTGGGCCCGGAGGGGGGAAGAATCCTCGTCGACGAGAGCGTTGCCATGCTCCAGGCCCTCTGGTCCCAAAGACCGCCGTCAGCGTCCGCCCCGTGATCACCCGGGCTGCATCGTTCACCAGATTTTTCTCGCACTTTTCACCTCAGGAGAATCAGAGATGGGTCGGATCCACATCGGCTTGAACACCGAATATTCGCGGTCGAGCGACAAGCCCTTCGAGTGGGCCGTCGAGCACACGGCCAAGATGGGCTACAAGTACATCGAGCCGATGGTTCATTTCGGCCGCGAACTCATGAGCGAGGCCGGGTATTTTCACACGGTTTCGATGTTCGACGACCCGTGGCGGATCAAGGAGGCCTGCGACAAGGCGGGGCTGACGATCTCCGGCCTGCAGGCGCATGGACCACTCGGCCGGCCCGAGGTGCATGGCGAATATCTGAAGCTCGCGATCCGTGTCGCGGCCGAAATCGGCGTGCCGGTCGTCAACACTGACGAAGGCATCAAGGCCAAGTGGACGACCCCCGAGGAGGATTTTGTCCTCATCAAGTACACGCTCCAGGAGGCGGCCTTCGTCGCGGAAAGACGGGGCGTGAAGATCGGCCTCGAGTGCCATGCCCAGTATTCGAAGACGCCGGACGGCCTCGACAAGATCTACAACCTCGTGAAGTCGCCGTCGATCGGGATTAACCTCGACACGGGCAATGCCTATCTCGCCGGGCAGGACGTCTATGCCTGGCTCGAGCGGGTCGCGCCGCGGCTCGTGCACCTGCATGCCAAGGACATTTCCGACGAGCACTCGTCGCGGGAACTCGGCAAGGTGACCGGCACGCCGGTGGGCTGCGCCTGCGGCGACGGCGTCCTCGACTGGAAGCGGATCATCGGCATCGTGAAGGAGAAGACGCCCCGCGACATCGTCTTCAGCGTCGAATGCGGCACGCCCGACCAGGCGAAGCGAAGCCTCGACTACCTGGGCCCGCTCGTCTGAGCGCGGCCGACGCGAGGTGACCATGCAACACTCCTCCAGCCCCCCGACGCGACCGATTGGCCCGGGCCCCCAGCGAGTCGCCCGCCGGCGGTTTCTGGCCACCGCTGCCGCGGGGGCCGCTGCGCCGATGATCGTGCCGTCGTCCGCTCTCGGGCTCGACGGGCATCTGCCGCCAAGCGAACGGATCGGTGTCGGGATGATCGGCACGGGCACCCGCGGCATGCAGTTGCTCGACGCAATGGCACCGCTCCGCGACCACCAGGTGGTTGCCCTCTGCGACTGCCGTCGTGATCGGCTCGAATTGGCCGGACGGGTGGCCGGGCAGACGCGGCAGGCCAGGGGAGGAGCCGCAACCGCACCGGTCCTGCACGACGATTTCCGCGAACTGCTCGACCGCGCCGACATCGATGCCGTCTTCGGTGTCGTTCCGGATCACTGGCACGGGGTGCTTTTCGCGCGGGTGCTGGAGGCGGGCAAGGATCTCTACGGTGAAAAACCGGTGACCCGTTCGATCGCCGAGGGGGCGGAGATCAGCCGTCTCGTCCGCCGGCACGCGCGGATTTTTCAGACGGGCACGCAGCAGCGGAGCTGGCCACAGTTTCGTCAGGCCTGCGGGCTGGCGAGAAACGGCTATCTCGGCATCGTTCGAGAGATCGAGGTGGGCGTCCCTGGAGGGAGGGAATATCCGGCCGTCGCCAGCTGCCCGCCACCGCCGGGATTCAACTACGAGATGTGGACCGGTCCCGCGGCCTACCTGCCCTACGATCCGCAGCGGTGCGAGTGGCTGGCCATGTACATGATCTCGCACTACTGCGCGGGCTTCATCTCGAACTGGGGCGTGCACCACCTCGACATCGCCGGCTGGGGCTGCCCCGAGGTGCTCACGAGCGGATACGAGGTCGAGGGCACCGGCACGATGCCGCGGGACGGCATGACCGATACCTGGATCGACTGGCGGATGAAGTTTCGCTGGCCAAGCGGCCTCGTGCTGAGTTTTTCGAATGCCGACAATCCACATCCGATGGGCTGCCGCTTCATCGGCGACAAGGGCTGGGTGCGGGTCGATCGCTCGGGGATCTGGGCGGAACCTGCGGGGCTGCTCACTGTCTCGTTCAAGCCCGGTGACGACCGGCTCTACGATGCGCCGGTGCACCCCGATCCGGTGACAGCGCACGTCGCCGATTTCTTCCGAAGCATCCGCACTCGGCAGGATCCGGGAGCGCCGATCGAGACCGGGCATGCGTCGAGCACCCTGGGCAATGTCTGCGACATCGCCCTGCGGCTGGGCCGCAAACTCCGCTGGGATCCTGCGGCCGGGGAATTCATCGGCGACGACGCTGCCAACGCGCTGCTGTCGCGGCCGCTGCGAAGCCCTTGGGCCATTTGAGCCGCAAAAGGCGGCTTCACGGCCAAGACTATGAACACGACCATGAGTCCGATACCGACCGCCCGCACCATCCGCGCTCTGGCACGGGCCGTGATCGTGGCTGCCCTGTCGATGGGGACCGCTCCTGCCGCAGAGGCACCCGCCACGCGATCCGAAATCGCAGATGCCTGGCTCTCCCTTCCGACCTACCGCTCCGGCGACGATCTCGCGCCGCTTTTGGCAATCGAGCGGGAAGCGATCGCTGGCATGGCCACGAACGAATCACGGGCTGCATTCGCGGCGCGGCTCGCCGCCGTGCTCGGGCAGCCGGGGGCGACCCCCGCGGCGCGCCAATGGGTTTGCCTGCTGCTGCGGCAGGTGGGCACGCCGGCCGAGGTGCCGATCCTTGCCCGGGAGCTGTCCGGAAGCGACGGCGAAACGGCCGACGCCGCGCGGCAGGCGATCGAATCGATTCCGGGCGGTCGGGCGTCGGAAGCCCTGCGTGAATTCCTGCCGCAGGCGCAGGGCGGCATGCGGCTCGGGATCATCGCTGCACTCGGCAGGCGGCGAGACGTGGCGGCCGTGCCGCTCCTCGCGAAACTCGCAGCGGGCGAGGATGCCGCTGTCGCGACCGCCGCCACCGGTGCGCTCGGTCTCATCACCGATCCAACGGCGATCGCGACGCTCAGGTTGCTCGCCGAAAAGTCTGGCGTGCCGACCCCACGACCGCTGGGCGAGCCGCTGCTACGGGCCGTCGACGCGGCGGCACGGGCCGGCGACCGGAGCGGTTCGCACGAGATCCAGGAATTGCTCTCCCGGCAGGGGCAGCCCGCAACGCTGCGGCAGGCGGCCCTGCAGGGGCTGCTCGACACCGCAGCCGAAGATCAAGCGGCAACGATTCTCGAATGGCTTGCCGGCACCGACGCCGACCGCCGTGCTGTTGCCGCCGGCAGCGTTGGCGCGCTCGATGATGCCGCGCTCGCAGCCGCGCTCAACACCCTCGATCGCTATTCGGCACCGGGGCAGCAGGCGATCGTGACGGTGGCCTGCCGTAGGATCCCGCGCACGGCCTTGCCGGCGCTGATCCAGTTGGCAGCCGCTGGCACCGGCGACTTGCAGGTGCTGGCCATCGAGTGCCTCGGACGCATCGGAACGAGCGAGGGGCTGCCAACATTGCTGTCGGTGCTCACCGACAGCGGTTCCGACGAGGCAGCGAGCCCGGCGCAGGCCGCCGCCTGGAATGCGCTCGCCGCCATGCCCAGAGAGATCGTCGGCCCCCGGCTCGTCGCCGTTCTGGCCGCCGATCCGGCGCCACGCCAGGATGTCGTGGCATTAATCGGGGAGATCCGCGAATCCACGGCGTGGGACCCTCTTGCCAGAGTGGCTCTCGCGAAGTCCCCCGCTCCCTGGCAGGCGGCGATCGCGAGCCTGGGGATGCTCGCGCGGCCGGAGGCGGGGGATCTGACGAGGATGGTCGAGCTCTTTTCGTCAGCGCAGGAAAGCGACCGTCGCGAGGCCGTATCGCGGATGATCGCGATCGTGTGCCGAAAGTCGGCGGGCGACGAGCCTGCCGCGACCGTGATCACGGAGCTCGACCGGAAGGGCATCCCGGAAGACCTGGCGCTTCCACTCTTGGGCCGCCTAGGGGGCCCGGAAGCCCTGGCAAAAATCGATGCCGGGCTGGTATCTGCCGATCGCAGGATCCGCGATGCCGCCATCGAGGGACTTTGCAACTGGCCAGATGCGAGCGTGGCTGATCGACTCCTGGCACTCGCGCGGGAAGCGCTCGACGATCCAGAGAGACAGGCGATCGGCAGGCAGGCACTGCGGGCCTATGTGCGGACGGTGAGCCTCAAGAGCGAGCGGAGCGCGGAGGCGACGCTCGCGATGCTCGAGGGGGCGATGGCTCTGGCTGCCGACGGACCGACGGAGGACCGCGGCTTCATCCTCGAACGGACGGCGGCTGCCGTGCGCACGATGGATGCGGTCGAATGGCTTGCGGGGTATCTCGACGATCCGTCCACCGCGCAGGCCGCCTGCCGCGGGCTCGTCGGACTGGCGCATCACAAGGACCTGCGGAGGCCGAATCTCGAACGGTTCAGAACGCTGCTCGATCGCGTCGCCACGCTGGCCGAAGATCCGGCCGTCGCCAATCGAGCGCAGCGTTACAGGCTCGGGCTTTGAGGGGCTGTGACCGGGTTGGATTTCTTGTGCCGAGGGATATGAGGGTTCAGGAACACGGTGCCTCGCCGACGGCCACTTCGTCACGCGTTACCGCGACGAGTGGCTCGGGCGAGCATCGCGTGAACTGCTGAAAGCCTCGGCATCAGCGCCGATCAGTTCGGCTCGCACCGGCGATGCGACGACCAGCCCAGGCAGATCCAGGAAACGCGCCGATCCGGGCAGGAACTCGGAAGAACGAATCGATGCGGCGTTTGCGAACCGAAATCCATCCGGCCGCAGCCGCAGGCGAATCGACTCCCGGCAGTCGGGCACCGTCTTTGCCAGACAGTAGACGCCGGCAGCCGCCAAGCCGGCTCCGGGGCCGGTGCCCTCGACCGTGAGGATCGCGTCCCGGTCGCGATGATGAAGCCAGGACAGTGTGGCGGCGAGTTGCCGGGCGCGCCGGACCAGGAGCGGCGGGTTGTAGCCATACGTGTAGGCAGCCGCCTGCCGAGGTGTATCGACGAGGGGCTGCTCGGTGACCGACGCCACTCCCCCGCTCTCGTCCCAGGCTTCGCCGCACAGGGCCACCCCATACGACTGCGATCGTGCCTCCGGCCTGGCGGTGACCGAGATCGAAACGCTTCCACCAATGGCCTCGCCGGCGGCATCGTCGGCCAGTTGTTTCACCGACCAGTGGCCGTCGCTCGGAGACTCCAGTCGCCAGCGGCGGTCGCCGGCTGCGGCCGCGACTGCTGGCCCGATCGTGCCATTCGTCAGGCCGAGAACGACGTTCCACCCCGTCTGCAGGCACGTCCGATACTCGGCCTCACGGCCCGGTTTCCCCAGCGCGTCCCAGCCGGCATCGACCGCCGTGCACCAGGATCGCAGCAGTCTGCGTTCAAAATCCTCTCCCTGCTCCGGCCGTTCCCCATCGACCTCCCAGACCGTGAGCGCGTCGCGGCCCAGCCACGTGAAATCCCGCTCCTCAATCGGCTCCTCGAGTCTCAGCTGGAGGTGCCTGTTCATCCACGAATACATCGCCCCGCGCGAGCCGTGGTTGAATTGGTGCCCGAACTGAAGGGCCGGAAACAAGGCCACGCGTTCGCGGGCAGCAAACAGGCCGTACAGTTCCCGCATCTGCGGGAATCCGTCTTCCGGCATGGTCTTAGTCCAGTCATCCGCCGCGGTCAGTCCCAGCGGCCGCGGGGCGATGAGGCAAGCAATTTCCACGTTGCCCGTGCCCACCCGTAGACCACACGCATTCTCGCAGGTGCACCCGCCCTGCATCCCGGTGCTCACCATCACGGCCGGAAAGGCGACGCCGATCCGCTGGTCGAGGGCCGCGGCGATGAACGACTGCGTGCCGCCGCCACTGGCACCGGTGATTCCGATCCGCGCCGGATCGACCTCGGGCAACCCTGCAACGAAGTCGATGCTCCGCAATGCAGCGAGCGTTTGCAGGCCCATCACCGACTGAGCGTGGGCCTCCGCGAGCGGGCTGTAGAGCAGCCAGCCGTCGTCGGTCACTTCCGTGCCGTGCTCCTGCGCCGTGAATCGATGGGCCCGTGCGTACGAGATCTGCGTGCTGTCGCAATACCCGAGCATGTCCCATTGGAAGACGACGCATCCCATGCGGGCCAGCTGCACGCAACCTGCCTGCACAGGATTGCGGGCGGCATTCGCGAAGCGTTCCGCCCCCGTGCGCATTTCACGGGCGACGTGCTCAGCGGTCACATCCTGAAACCGGGCATTTTCCCAATGACCGTGCGGGCAGAGTACGGCCGGCACCCGCCTGCCGGCCGGCGGCGGGCTCGGTCGATAGAGGTTTCCGGTGACGAACAGGCCGGGGAGGCTCTCGAACACCACCTTCTCGACGGTGTATCCCTCCAGCGAAATGCGGCCTGTGATCCGTGGCTTCACCGGATCGAGCATGGGCATCGGCCAGAGCCCGAGGGAGACGCGAAGCTGGTCGCGCAATTCGGCGGCGCGTCGATCCCATGCCGCCCGAGCAGCCGGGGGCGAGAATGGACAGTGGCTCCGCAGGTTCCGCAGGGGAGGAAATTCGGCATCCGGTACGGCGCGGGAGGGCTCATCGGCGGATGCAGGATGTGGACACGCCCCCGTGAGGAGAACGACCGCGAGCAGGCCGCTGCAGATCTTGGCGGTTCGCGCCGGAAACCGCCGGCGCACCTCCGGGATGCACACCGCGGCCGGCGCGGGCCCGCGGCGCGATTCCGTATCGACGGGCATGATCGCGATCTGCATGGGCTGGTCTCGCATGGCACCGGAAACGCTGACAGTGTGACAGATTTCTGTTACCGGGGGAAAGGCGGTGAACCACGAAACGCCGGGCGGTTCGCACGGACTGAAAGACCCGCCATGGCGACTGAAAGGGGCGGCAGGTTGAGGATCGAGGGCGGTGGAGCGCACTGTCCCTGAATCGTCTCCTCGATTGTCGAACCGCCGGTCGCGCCGCATACCGCTGACGTGACGGTTAATCGCGCGATGCCGCACGGTCTCCACAACAGCCGGTCGTCCCCGACTTGATCGTCGACATGACGGCTGGAGGGGTGCATCCGGCGCGGCGAGATGATCGTCGAGCAAGGCAAAATGGGGCCGTATCGCGGCCCGCACCGTCCTGCCGCCCACGCCGATCTTCCTCGCCGAAATCGAACGATTCCTTGGCGAAGCGGCGGTCGAACACCATCACGGCGATGCAGCGATCTCCGCCCCGCCGCGTCTGGACGCCGTATCCTTTCTGCATCGCTGCGGCTCGGGTCTCAATCGCGGTGCGCAACGGTTCACGTGCGGTGACATACTTTCGGTCAGGAAGCCCCGAGGGCGAGCGCGGGGAATACGCCCTCCACCCCGCCTCGTTCCGCGGCACCCTCACGCTCTGCCACCCGGATACCCGTCGCTCGCGCTCCGGGCTTCCTGAGCACCCGATGCCACGGCTCGCTGATCGCCAGGCCGAGTTTTCCCGATTTCTGCACGTGCCACCCGCGGATCCTCACGATAGAGACATGAGCGCATCAGGTGCCTTTGACTGAAGTGCTCTCCCGTGACACCCGGCCGCAGTCGGCTTTTCACTCGAGCGGTAAGACCGCTTTCAGGCCGTCTGCGGCGGTGGTGCGGACCGCCGGTCTGCACCACCGCCCTCCTTCCCGGCCTGGGCCCTCCGGCGGTAATCGCGGGGCGATTCGCCCACCTCCCGCTTGAACGCATGGCTCAGGTAGCTCGCCTGCGAGAAGCCGACGAGGGGCGCGATCTTCTCGAGAGGGAGGTCCGTTTCCGCGAGCAGTTCGCGAGCCCGCTTGATCTGCATCCCGCGAATCTCTTGCTGGAGCGTGCGGCCGAGGGTCTCGCGAAAGAGTCGCTCCAGCTTCGTCCGCGAGAGGCCGGAGTGACGGACGAGCTCGCGGATCGTGAGCCCGTCGCAGGCCCGCTCCCGGATCATACGGAGCACGGCCGCCAGCGTGGGATCGGCGATGGCGAGGATGTCGGTGCTCTGCCGCGTGGTAACACCCAGCGGCGGTACAAGCACTTGTGTCGGCCGCAGAGCGGCTGTGACGCGGTGGACCGCCATGAGCGAGTCGAGCTGCTCAGCAGCGCGATAGCCGATCTCTTCGGGATTGCACCGCACACTCGACAGCGGCGGATCGCACAGATCGCACAGGAGCGCGTCGTCGTCGACACCGATCACACCCGCCTCCTCGGGCACGGCGAGCCCGGCGCGACGGGCGGCGTCGAGCACCTGCTGACCGCGGAGATCGTTGCACGCGATCACGGCGAACGGTCGCGGGAACGTCTGCAGCCAGGCCTTCAACTGCTCTTGGCCGCGTTCCCACTCCGGTGCCCGCGGACCGAACCAATCGGACTCGAAGGCCTCGACGGCGAGCCCGCTCGCGGCCGCCCGGTCGCGGGCCCCTTCGAGCCGCAGGCCGCTCCAGCGTTGGTCGGAGAAGCCGCAGAAACCGAGCCGGCGAAACCCGCGGTCGATCAGGTGCTCGGCCGCCATGTGGCCGATGGCCCGGTGATCGCTCCGGATATGCACGAACCCGAGTTCGTCGTACAGGTCATTGAGGTCGATGACGGGAATACCCGACCTCCCCAGGATCGCGGCCACCTGCGAATCGGTCACCCGGCAGATCACGCCGTCGCCGTGCCAGTCGGCCAGCCACGCCGGCGGCGAGGCGCTCAGTTCGTGCTGTTCGAGATACATGCTCCAGCGGCGGTGGGTTCGCAGCCAGCGGGTGATGCCCTTGAGAATACCCCGACCGTATGCGATCGACGTCTCCACCATCAGGAGAACGTGCGGGCGTTCGTATGTCGGGCCTTCCGCTTCCATCCCGTATCCCTGTCGACGCGCGGGCGATCACCATGAGTTTACGCTGCCTGGACCGCATGCCAGTCGCGACGCGGAAACGCATGAGAGCCGGTGGAATTCGTACGGTTTAGGACCACGACACGTGCGGGATTCCGGCACCGCTTCAGTGCACCCAGTATACCCCGCGCTCGCGCTTGGGGCTTCCTGACAGAGAAGCACGGCGATCCACGGGCCATGGCGTCGAGTGCTCGGGAAGCCCGGAGCGCGAGCGACGGGTAGACGGGTGGCTGCCGTGAGGGTGGTGCGGAGCGGAATGAGATGGAGGACGCATACCACGCGATCGCGCTTGGGGCTTCCTGACGGAGAAGCACGGCACGGGAACATCGAACCCGCGAGGCCCCCCGTTGGACCCGCTTTATTCGGTTGCCCAGGCCGAGACGGGCACGCAGCTGCAGAACAGGTTGCGGTCGCCGTGCACGTTGTCGACCCGGCCCACGGGCGGCCAATACTTCTGCAGCACGAGCGACCTCACCGGAAACGCCGCCACCTCGCGGGCATACGGCCGCTGCCACTCGGTGGCGATGACCGTGTCGGCCGTGTGCGGGGCGTGCTTGAGTGGGTTGTCGTCCTTCGGCCAGGCGCCGCTTTCGACGAGCCGGATCTCCTCGCGGATCGCGATCATCGCCTCGATGAACCGGTCGAGTTCGGCGAGCGGCTCGCTCTCCGTCGGCTCCACCATCAGCGTGCCCGGCACCGGGAAGCTGAGCGTGGGCGCGTGAAAACCGTAATCGATCAGCCGCTTGGCGACGTCCTCGGCCGTGATTCCGCTCGTTTCCTTCAGCGGCCGCAGGTCGAGGATGCACTCGTGGGCCACGCGGCCGTTGGCACCGGCATAGAGCGTCTGATAGTGATCCTTGAGCCGCGTGCTGATGTAGTTGGCCGCGAGAATCGCCGCGATGGTCGCCCGCCGCAGCCCCTCGGCGCCCATCATCCGGCAATACATCCAGCTGATCGGCAGCACCGCCGCGTTGCCCAGAGGCGCGGCCGAGACCGCGCCGACGTCGTTCACGGGCACGCCGCCGGTGGCATGGCCGGGCAGGTGAGGCACGAGATCCTCGACCACGCAGACCGGCCCCACGCCCGGGCCGCCGCCGCCGTGCGGGATGCAGAAGGTCTTGTGGAGGTTCAGGTGGCTGACGTCACCGCCAAACTCCCCGGCGGCTGCCACGCCAATGAGGGCGTTCATGTTGGCGCCGTCGATATAGACGCGGCCGCCGTGACGATGCACGAGTTCGCAGAGCTCCCTGATCTGCGTCTCGAACACGCCGTGCGTGCTCGGGTAGGTGATCATCACCGCCGAGAGCCGGTCGGAATACTGCTCGCACTTCGCGCGGAGCTCGGCCATATCGACGTTGCCCTGGGCGTCACAGCCCGTCACGACCACCTCCATGCCGACCATGTGCGCGCTGGCCGGATTCGTGCCGTGCGCCGATGAGGGGATCAGGCAGACATTGCGATGGCCCTGGCCGCGGGCCCGCTGCCAGGCCTGGATCACGAGCAGGCCGGCATACTCCCCCTGGCTGCCGGCATTGGGCTGCAGGCTGATGCCGGCATAGCCCGTGGCCTCGCAGAGCCACTCACGGAGCTGCCGGTCGAGAATCGCATACCCCTCCCGCTGATCGGCCGGCGCAAAGGGGTGGACGTTCGCGAACTCCGGCCAGGTGATCGGGATCATCTCGCTGGTGGCGTTGAGCTTCATCGTGCAGCTGCCCAGCGGGATCATGCCGCGATCGAGCGCGAGGTCTTTGTCGGAGAGCGAGCGGATGTACCGCAGCATCGCCGTCTCGCTCTGATGGCTGGAAAAGACCGGATGCGTGAGAAACGGCGTCGAGCGGCGCAGGGGCGTCGGCAGGAGCGGCTCTACCTGCCGCGCGACCTCGGCGACGTCGGGCAGGGGAGCCCCCGGCGCTGCAAACGCTTCCCAGAGCCGCGCGATCTGCTCGCGGGTGGTCGTCTCGTCGAGGGCGATCGTGATCGACCGCGGGTCGAGTCGCCGGAGGTTGATGCCGAGATCGCGGGCCTTGGCCAGAAACTCCTCGGTCCGCTCGCCGGTATCCATGCGGACCGTGTCGAAGGCGGCCGTTCCGGCGACCACTCCCCCCAGCTTTCGCAGCCCCGCGGCGAGGATGGCGGCATACGCCGCGACTCGCTCGGCGATCCGCGTGAGCCCCTCGGGTCCGTGATAGACGGCATACATGCTCGCCACGACGGCAGGCAGGACCTGTGCCGTGCAGATATTGGAGGTGGCCTTCTCACGCCGGATGTGCTGCTCGCGGGTCTGGAGCGCGAGCCGGTAGGCAGGCCGGCCGTGGGCATCGATGCTCACGCCCACGAGACGGCCCGGCATCGACCGCTTGAACTCGTCGCGGCAGGCGAAGAAAGCGGCATGCGGACCGCCGCAGCCCATCGGCATCCCGAACCGCTGCGTGGTGCCGACGACGATGTCGGCCCCCCACTCCCCCGGCGGCATGAGGAGCGTGAGCGCGAGCAGGTCGGCCGCCGCGACCATGACGATCTTTTTCGCATGAGCCCGCTCGGCGAGGTCACGCCAGTCGACGATCTCGCCGTCGGTCGATGGATACTGGACGAGCACGCCGAAGCAGTCGGTCCGGTCGAGCATCGCGCGAGCGTCGCCGACCTCCACTTCGATCCCCAGCGGCAGGGCACGCGTTCGCAGCACCTCGATCGTCTGCGGATGGCAGCCCGCATCGACCAGGAACACGTCACTCGCCGACCCACCCGCCCGCTTCGCGAGCGTCATCGCCTCGGCGGCCGCGGTCGCCTCGTCGAGCAGCGACGCGTTGGCGATCGGCATACCGGTGAGGTCGCAGACCATGGTCTGGAAGTTGACGAGCGCCTCCATGCGGCCCTGGCTGATCTCGGCCTGGTAGGGCGTGTAGGCGGTGTACCAGGCGGGATTCTCGAGGATGTTTCGCAGGATCACGCCGGGCGTGTGGGTGCCGTGGTAGCCCTGGCCGATGCAACTCACGAGCAGGCGGTTCTTGGCTGCGATCGCCCGCAGTTCCGCCAAGGCCGCGGCTTCCGTGACGGCCTCGGGCAGCCGCATCGCGTCGTGGCGGGCGATACTCGCCGGCACGATCCCCGCAATCAGCGATTCCCGCGATGTCTCGCCGATCGCGTCGAGCATCCGCCGCTCGTCGGCCGGGCCAGAGCCGATGTGCCGGTGGCGGAACTCGGCGGCGTTTTCCAGCGACTCGAGCGGCAGGCCACTGTCGACGGTTGAGCCACGCTGCGAGCCGGGCTTCGAAACAGGAACCTCGGGCATGAGCATCTTGAACATGGCAGGGCTCCTCGAATCGCGATGGAGGCGCGAAGCCACATCGCGGAACCCTGTTGTCCTGGAACCTGAGAGATTCGCCGCGGGCGAAAGCCCGCGGGTTGCCCCTTCGGTGGACGCGGCCGCAAACGGCCGGGTCGCTCTCCAACAGTGAATGTCGTCAGTACTTTTGCCTGAGCGTTCGGCCTTCGGCGGTCTTGCGACTCTCTCCTGACTCATGAAGTCTAGGCCATGCCCTCAAAACCGACAACCATCCGGGCTGGCGCGGCGTGCACCTCGAAATACACTGCCGACTCCTGCCTGCCCCATGCACCGGAACTCACCCGCCATGCGATCCCTGGACCTTTCCCGACACGGCATCACCGTCGCCGACGTTCGCCGCAACCTTGCTCCCGCCGAACTCTACGCGGAGGCCATCCGCATCGATGCCCGCAGCGCGATCGCCGACTCGGGCGCCCTGATCGCCTACTCCGGCGACAAGACCGGCCGCTCGCCGAAAGACAAGCGGATCGTCCGCGACCCGGCGTCGGAGCACGACGTCTGGTGGGGGAGCGTCAACCTGCCGATCGACGACGAGACCTTCCAGATCAATCTCGAGCGGGCCAAGGACTATCTCAACACCCGTGAGTTTCTCTACTGCGTCGATGCCTACGCTGGCTGGGACCCGCAGCATCGGCTGAAGGTTCGCGTGATCTGTTCGCGGCCCTACCACGCGCTCTTCATGCACACGATGCTGATCCGCCCCACGAAGGAGGAACTGGCCGACTTCGGCGAGCCCGACGCCGTGATCTACAACGCCGGCCGTTTTCCGGCCAACCGGCGGACCCATGGGATGACGTCGAAGACCAGCATCGATCTCTCGCTCGAGTCGAAGGAGATGGTGATCCTCGGCACCGAGTATGCCGGCGAGATGAAGAAGGGCGTGTTCACCATGCTCAACTACTTCGCCCCCAAACGGAACATCCTCTCGATGCACTGCTCGGCGACTGCCGACCGAGATACCGGCTCATCGTCGCTCTTGTTCGGTCTTTCCGGCACTGGCAAGACGACGCTCTCGGCCGACCCCAAGCGACTCCTGATCGGCGACGACGAGCACTGCTGGAGCGACACGGGCATCTTCAACATCGAGGGGGGCTGCTACGCGAAGGCGATCGACCTCGCCCCCGAAACCGAGCCCGACATCTTCCAGGCACTGCGGTTCGGCGCCGTGCTCGAAAACGTGGTCTACGACGAGGAGTCGCACCACGTCGACTTCCACGACACGAGCATCACGCAGAACACCCGCGGGGCCTACCCGATCGACTTCATCCGCAACGCCAAGATCCCGTGCGTGGCGGGACATCCCACCGACGTCATCTTCCTGACGTGCGACGCCTTCGGAGTGCTGCCGCCGGTCAGCCGGCTCTCGCCAGCGCAGGCGATGTATCACTTCATCAGCGGCTACACGGCGAAGGTGGCGGGCACCGAAATGGGGATCACGGAGCCGCAAGCGACGTTTTCACCCTGTTTCGGCGGCCCCTTCCTCGTCTGGCATCCGATGAAATACGCCGAGCTGCTCGCCGAAAAAATCCACGAGCACAAGGTGAACGTTTGGCTCGTCAACACCGGCTGGAGCGGCGGCTCCTACGGAATCGGCAAACGGATGAAGCTGTCGATCACCCGGGGGATCATCGACGCGATCCACTCGGGTGCCCTGCAAAAGCCGCCGACCGCGGCCGATGCCGTGTTCAGCCTCGATGCGATCACCTCCTGTCCGGGCGTGCCCGCCGACGTGCTCGTGCCCCGCGACGCCTGGGCCGACAAGGTGGCCTACGACGTGACGGCCCGCAAGCTCGCGGGGCTCTTCGCCCACAACTTCCGCCAGTATCTCGACAAGGTCACCAGCGAGGTCGCGCTGGCCGGCCCGAGCGAGTGAGCTTCTTGGCGACACGATGCACACCGGAGACGATGACATGAGTGGTGATGCGAAACCTGTCAGCGGGATCGACGACCGGCTCGCGGCGCTCGTCCGTGGTGACTGGCTGCCCTTCGTGCCGTCACGATTCCGCGAGCCCGTGGCCCGGGCTGCGCTTCAGGTGGCGATCGCGGCGGTCGTGCTCTTCACGATCGCACCCCTGGCCGATTCGAAGGGCGAGGCCTGGATGGAGGCGTCGTTCGCCCGCACGCTCGCGGCCCTCGCCGCCACCCGCGGCCTCGACAGCGGCATCTCGCTCGCCCAGAGTTCGGAGGTGAGCTTCTCGTTCGGGCCCGGCGGCAGCATCGGCATCGGCCAGGCCCTCGATCCGATCAACGATCTCGTCGAGCAATACGGCGCGCTGCTCCTCACCAGCACGACGGCCCTGGGCGTGCAGCGACTGGGGATGCAAATCGCCAAGACGCTCGGGGCCTGGCTGTTTCTGCCGGCGCTCGTGGCCCTCGGCCTCTCGGCGCTCTGCGGCCCCTCCGGCCAGCGGTCGCTGGCGGCCTGGAGCCGCAGGCTCTTCGGCCTCGCGCTCTTCGCACGGCTCGCGTTGCCTGCCGCCGGCTGGATCGATTCGCTGGTCGCCGACCGATTCCTCGAGCCGAGTTACCAGCAGGCATCGGCGGCCGTGGCCGAGACGACCGAGAAGATCGAGCGGGCGGAGGCCGACGACGCGGGCCGTCCGTGGTACGAACGATACAACCCGGTGGATGCGATCGGCGACCGGGCCCGAAAGCTCTACGAATCGCTGGCCGCAGTCGGCGAATCGATCGTGAACCTCGCCATCTATTTTACGATCTCCACGATCATCCTCCCGCTGGGAACACTCTGGCTCCTGTCGCGGCTGACGGGGGCCTTTTTCTCGAGTCGCTCCGACCGCTGACGCCTTCCGCCACTGCCGGTCAGCCGGTGGAGTTGAGCCGCTCAGCCGCGTGTGTCCGGGGGACACTTCGGCAATCCCCGTGCCGTGGCGTCGAAGGTGCTATCCACCGGCGCGGGGAGTGCATAGGATTTGGAAAACGTTTCCCAAGGAGAAGCCATGATCAGTCCGAAAATCCAGGATCTGCTGAACGCCCAGCTCAACCGCGAATATTCCTCGAGCTATGCCTACTTGGCCATGGCCGCGTACGTGGAGTCGGAGTCGCTGGTGGGATTTGCCCACTGGCTCCGGGTCCAGCACCGCGAAGAGTTGGAGCACGCCCTGAAGTTCTACGACTACATCAATGCCCAGAACGGCCGGGTAACCCTCGCCGCGATCGATCAGCCGCGGGCCGAATACAAGAGCGTCTTCGAGGTGTTTCAAAAAGTGCTCGAGCACGAGAAGTACATCACCCGCTCGGTGAACGAGATCTACGGTGCCGCGGAAGCAGAGAAGGATTACGCCACGAAGACCTTCCTGAGCTGGTTCGTCAGTGAACAGGTCGAGGAAGAGAGCGAGGCGCAACTCATGGTCGACAAGCTCGCCATGATCGGCGACAGCAAGGGCTCGCTGCTGTATCTCGACAAAGAGGCGAAGAAGCGCGAGTAGTCAGGCCGGATCGGTTCGCCGGGGGTGAATCGCTTTTGGCCGGGAAGCCCCAAGCGCGAGCGCGGGGAATACGTCCTCCACCTCTCCCGGCTCCGCGGCACGACCAAGGTCGCCACCCGTCTACCCGTCGCTTGCGCTCCGGGCTTCCCGGGCGGATGATCGGCCATTCCCTCGTGCGAGCCGTCGTCAGACGATGCCGAGCACGTCGCGCATCGAATAGAGGCCGGCGGGCTTGCCGACGAGGAACGCGGCGGCCGCTAGGGCGCCACGGGCGTAGCAGTCGCGGTTCGTCGCGCGGACGTTCACCGACAGCGACTCGCCCTCCATGCCAAAGAGGATCGTGTGCTCACCGGGGTTGTCGCCCGCACGGACGGCGTGATAGCCGATCTCGTCGGCGGGCCGGGCGCCGGGCCGACCCTCGCGGCCGTGGGTCGCGATCGTCTGCCCCATCGTTTGCTGCACGATCGAGCCAAACTTGAGCGCCGTGCCGCTGGGTGAATCCTCCTTGTGCCGATGATGACACTCGATGATCTCGACGTCGGTGCGGCCACCGACGCCGGAGAGCAGGGTGCCGGCCCGGGCCACGAGGTCCATCGCGATATTCACCGCCAGGCTCATGCTCGGCGACTGGAGGATCGGAATCGTCTTCGCGGCCTCGGCGATCGCCCGCCGCTCCGCTTCCTCGAGCCCCGTCGTGGCCACGACGAGCGGCACTTTCTTCGCCACGCAGGTCGCGAGGATTCCGACCACCGCCTCCGGCAGCGAGAAGTCGATCACGACGTCGGCCGGACACTCCCAGCCCGCGGCGATCGCCACGCCGGCCGAAGGAATGCCCGCGAGCACGCCCGCGTCGGAACCGGCCCGCGGATGGCCGGGCCGCTCGATCGCCGCCACGAGGTTCCAGGGCGTGGTATCAGACGCGGCACAGGCCACGATCCGCTGGCCCATCCGGCCGGCGGCCCCATGAACGACGAGACGAAGCGGACTGCTGGCCACGGATTCCTCCTCGAAAAAGCGACAGACTCGCGAACAAGGGGCCACGACACGGGGCCGCGACCACCGCCAGAAGACACGGTTCAGGAATAGAGGTCGATCGCCTGCACGATCTCGTCGAGCCGATTGCCCACACTCACGGCCCGGTTCGCGAAGCTCGCCCGGCTCACGCCGCGGTCAGGAATAGAGGTCGATCGCCTGCACGATCTCGTCGAGCCGATTGCCCACACTCACGGCCCGGTTCGCGAAGCTCGCCCGGCTCACGCCGCGGCTGCCGAGCACCTCGTTGAAGAGCGCCTGGTCGGTCGTGTGGTAGGCAACCGTCGCGGTCGGGTCTTTGAGTTGGTGGCCCGTGAGGATGCAGACCACCCGCTCGTCGCGGCCGATCACTCCCTCGGCGACGAGCTGCTTGGCTCCCGCCACGCTCGCGGCGCTCGCCGGCTCGCAGCCAAGGCCGCCGGCGCCCACCTGAGCTTTGGCGTCGAGGATCTCCTGCTCGCTCACCTCGCGGACCACGCCATCGCAGACCTCGAGGGCCCGCAGGCATTTGTTGAGGTTCACGGGCCGGTTGATCTCGATGGCGCTGGCGATCGTGTGGGCCCGCTTCTGATCGCGGTCGAGCTCGTCGTAATAGTGGCAGGCGGGAGCGAGATCCGCCTGACCACCCTCCCACCGCAGCCCGCGGCGGGTGTAGAGCTCGTGGAGCGTGTTGGCGCCGGCGGCGTTGATCACCGCCAGCCGCGGGACGCGGTCGATGAGACCGAGTTTGCGGAGCTCCGCGAAGGCCTTGCCGAAGGCACTCGAGTTGCCGAGGTTGCCGCCGGGCACCACGATCCAATCGGGAACCTCCCAGCCGAGCGATTCGAGCACTCGAAACATGATCGTCTTCTGGCCTTCGAGCCGGAAGGGATTCACGCTGTTGACGAGATAGATGCCGAGCTTGCCCGAGACTTCCTTGACGCGGGCCATCGCGTCGTCGAAGTCGCCGGCGATCTGGATCGTGAGGGCGCCGTAGTCGAGCGCCTGCGAGAGTTTGCCGTAGGAAATCTTACCGGAGCCTATGAAGATGATGCCCCGCATCAGCCGCGTGACGGCGCAATAGACGGCCAGCGAGGCGCTGGTGTTGCCGGTCGAGGCGCAGGCGGCCCGCTTGGCCCCGATCATCCGGGCGTGGGTGAACGCCGCGGACATCCCGTTGTCCTTGAACGATCCCGACGGATTGAGACCTTCATATTGCAGATGCAGGCGGCCGCGATGAAGGCCCACGAACGAGCCGACGCTGTCGGACGTCGGGCACATCGTCTGCCCTTCGCCGATCGTGACGACCGCTTCGCGTGGTGCATAAGGCAGCAGTTCGTGAAACCGCCACACGCCGCTGAAGGCGAGCGGGTCACTTCGACGCATCCACTTCCGTTCGAAGAACTCGAACGACGTCGGCGGCCGGAGCCTATCCCAGTCGTATTCGACGTCGAGGAGATTGCCACAGGCCGGACAGGCCGTCAGCACCTCGTCGACGGAAAACGTCGCCCGGCAGGCCGGGTCGATGCACTGCTGAAAGGCGAGATCGGTATGGGCGGCGACGGCCACGAAAACTCTCCACGACCCCGGGCCCCGTGGTCGCGGAACACGCGACTACACAGCCGGAGTTTTCCTGCGGTATCGGCCGCAGGAGCCCTCAAAGGTAGGCCATGCTTTCCCAGCCAGCAAGCAGGACGCAAAACGCACAAACCGCCCCCAGCCCAGCCCCCCCTGTCAGTTTGACAGTCGGCGTCCTCGGCCTTATTCTTGCCGGGCTCCGGATCGAGTGCGGGGCGAACTGCACCGGATCCCAAGGCGGAACGCGAGTCGAAAACGATGCTCAAAGCGGCTGAACTCAAGGCCTTCAGGATCGCCCTCGAATCGATGCGGGCGAGGCTCCGGGGCGACGTGTCCACGATGGCCGACGCTGCCCTGCGGCACACCGGCGCGGATGCGAGCGGCGACTTGTCGCGGATGCCAATCCACATGGCCGACATCGGCTCCGACGCCTACGAGCAGGAGTTCACCCTCAGCCTGATGGCCAATGAGGAGGGCACTCTCGAACTCGTCGAGTTGGCGATCGAACGAATCAAGTTGAAAAAGTTCGGGCTCTGCGAGGAATGCGGCGGCGTGATCGCCAAGAAGCGACTGGAGGCGATCCCGTTCGCGCCGATGTGCATCCGCTGCGCCGAGAAGATGGAAAGCGGCCGACCCCGCCAGCCCCGCTGACGCGGCCTTCTCTGTCGGGCAGTTGCAGCAGCGGCGATGCATGTGGTCTCGACGAGTCCCGACTCGTCCTGACACGGAGAGACGGGCACCCTGCATGGCGGCATCATCAGGCAAAGGTTGGCCAACGTTTCTCGTGGTGACGGGACTCGCCGCCGCCGTCGATCTCGTCACCAAGGAATGGATTTTCCGCACGCTGGGCATGCCGGGTGAATCCCGCCCCATCGGCCTCGTGTCGGGCGTTTTGGTCCTCGAGACCAACCTCAACGAAGGTGCACTCTTCGGCATGGGGCAGGGGATGGGGGCGTTCTTCGCGACCGTGTCGGTGGCCGCGATTGTCGGCATCCTCGCGCTCGTCGCCCGAACGACCACGCGAAGCGACCCCTGGCTGCTGACGGCCCTGGGGCTCATCGTCGGCGGCATCATCGGCAATCTCTATGACCGGGTGGGCGCACCGGGACTCGAGTGGCACGCTCCCCTCGAACGCCGCGGCGAGGCTGTGCTCGCCGTGCGGGACTGGATCCACTTCACGCTCCCCGGCGTGATCGACTGGCCGATCTTCAACCTCGCCGACTCCTGGCTGGTGATCGGTGCCGGTATGCTCCTGCTCTCCTCGTTCACCGCTCCTGCGATCGCTGCCGACGCCGGCGGCGCGCCCGGCCCCCGGTCTTCCACGCCATGAACACTCCTTCCACCGTCGCCCCGGCCGTCGCCGCCCGCCTCACGGCCGCGATCGCCGCCGCCCGGCTCGCCGGCGCGGAGACCCTCCGCTGGTTCGGCGCAGCCGCGCTCGTCGTCGACACCAAGGCCGATCAGTCGCCCGTTACCCAGGCCGATCGCGCTGCCGAAGCGATCCTGCGTCGGGAACTCCTTGGCGGCTTTCCCGACGATGCCTTCCTCGGCGAAGAGACCGGGGCCACCGCGGGCAGTTCGGGTTACGAATGGATCGTCGACCCGATCGACGGCACGAAGTCGTTCATTCGCGGCGTGCCGCTCTATGCGACGCTCGTCGGCTGCCGCCACGAGGGCAGGGGGGTTCTCGGCGTGATCGCGATCCCGGCGCTCGACGAGATCGTGCATGCCGCACGGGGCGGCGGCGCCTGGCACACGCGGGCCGCCGCCGAGCCCGTCGCCGCGCGGGTCTCCTCCCGAACCATGCTCCGCGAGTCGCTGCTCTGTTCCAGCGACTTCACGTCGTTTGCCCGCTGGAGCGGTGGACGCCCCGCCGGCGTGGCCGCGCGGGAGCGACTGGAGGAGGCCTGCGGCGTCGTCCGCACCTGGGGCGACGGCTACGGCTACCTGCTCGTGGCCACCGGCCGAGGCGACGTGATGGTCGATCCACTCCTCAACGCCTGGGACGCGGCCGCCGTGGACGTGGTCGTGACCGAGGCGGGCGGCACATTCACCGACTGGCGCGGCCGCGACAGCATCGAGTCGGGTGACGGCGTGGCGAGCAACGGCCGCGTGCATTCCGACGCGCTGCGGCTGCTCTCGACGGCCATGACGTGGCTGGCCCTTCTCTGCGGGGTCTGCACAGGTGCGGGCATGAACCATGATCAGGACGGCCAGCGGGTATCGTGCAGAGCATGACGTATCCAGTCTCCGAACCGCCGCGCACGCTCTGGTCGGCGCTCGCCCACATGGGGCCGGGGATCATCCTCGCCAGCTCCATCGTCGGGTCGGGCGAGTTGATCGCCGCCACGACCGTCGGTGCCGAGGCGGGCTTCGTGCTCTTGTGGCTGATCGTGATCGGCTGCGCCATCAAGGTGGCGGCACAGGTCGAGATCGGCCGCATGACGCTCACCTGGGGCCGCACGCCCCTGGCCGCGTTCGACGCCGTGCCGGGCCCGCGCTTCGCCGGCCGCGGCTGGATCTACTGGGGATGGGCGGTGATGACCACGCTCATCGTCGTGCAGCAGGGGGGCATTCTCGCGGGCGTCGCCCAGACGCTGGCTGGGGGAATCCCGCTGACCCGGGCAGGTGTCGAATGGAACCGCGTTCACGACGAGGCGGCCGCCCTGCGGATCGCCGAGGCGACGGCCCGCCGGAGCGGCGAAAACGCCCGGGCCGACGAGCTCCGCGACAGGATGGATACGCTGGACCGCGAGGCGGCCACGCTCGCTCCGCCGTCCGACTGGACGATGTGGGCCGTCGTCACCGCCAGTGTGACCTCGATTCTGCTGGGCATCGGACGCTACCGGGTGGTGGAACTGGTGTCGATCGTGCTCGTGGGCACGTTCACGCTCGTGACCCTCGCGGCGTTGGCACTGCTGCAGTTTGATCCCGCCTGGGCCATCTCCGGTAGCGAACTGGCCACCGGGCTGGTGCCCTCCATTCCGCCCGTGATCGACGGCCGCTCGGCACTCCTGACGGGGCTGGCGACGTTCGGCATCATCGGCGTCGGCGCGTCGGAGCTGATGTTCTATCCCTATTGGTGCCTCGAAAAGGGCTACGGACGCGCCGTCGGTCCGCGGGACGACTCGCCGGCCTGGGCCGATCGGGCGCGGGGCTGGATCAAGGTGCTGCAACTCGACGCCTGGTCGTCGATGCTCGTCTACACGACCGTGACGGTGGCCTTCTATCTGCTCGGCGCCGCGACGCTCGGCAGGCTCGGCCTGCGGCCGGCGGGCGGCGAGATGGTGCGTTCGTTGGGGGCGATGTATGGCCCCGTCTTCGGCGACTGGGCGGCGCAGATCTTTCTCGTGGGCGCGTTCGCCGTCCTGTACTCGACGCTCTTCGCGGCCGCCGACGGCAACGCGAGAATCGTGACCGATGGCCTGATCCTTGCCGGCTGGATTCCAGGGGACGACCCGTCGCGAACGACGTGGACGCGACGGATCGCCGTCGTCTGGCCCCTGGCGGCGCTCGTCTTCGCACTCGCCATTCGCGAACCCGTCGCCATGGTGCTGGCCAGCGGTGTGGCCCAGGCGATCATGCTCGCCGCGCTCGGTATCGCCGTGCTCTGGTTCCGGTACGGTGCGGTCGACCGCCGGCTGATGCCGTCGCGGGCCTGGGATGCGCTCCTCTGGGTGTCGTCCACGGGCTTCCTCGTGGTCGCCGCCTGGACGATCTGGCGGAAGATCACGGAGTTGCTCGCCGCCGTGTCATGAGCCTTTCGCTCAACGAGCGAGGCAACGGCGGGTGACAAACGCGCGGTACGCGAACATCAGCAGCAGGTTGGGCCGCGAGAAGAGCAGCCGCGTGACGAGCCCCCAGAGGCCAGGTTTGTGCTCGAACTCGATGTGTTCGCGGATCTCCGTGCGACCGTCGGCCAGCGGCACGAACGAGTGGGTGTGTTCCCACTTGGCGGCGGGACCCGAGGCCTGAATATCGGTGAAGCCGCGGTCGGTGACGTTTTTGTGAACCGCCTTCCAATGGAGCGGCAGCGGCCCCACCCAGAGCGTGAACGTCGACACCGAGCCCTCGGCAAGGGGTTCGATCGAGTGCAGTTGCACGATCGTGGGCGGGGGCGTGAGCCGCTTCAGCGCCGAGGTATCGCGGTGGAAGTCCCGAACCGCTTCGAGCGGGGCACCGACGGCGAAGGAGTAGTCGAATACGGGCATGGTGAGAAGATTGTAGGCCTCCGAACGCCCGCGGCGGCTTGGGCTTGCGGGAAACAGGCCGCCCGGTACCATACAGGCCGCAACTTTCCCCGTAATTCGCGAGTTTCCCGTGGCACGATCCTGTCAGGTTTGCAGCAAGGGTTTTTCGGTCGGCAACCAGGTGACGATCCGAGGTAAGGCCAAGTACCTCGGTGGCGTCGGCACCAAGGTCACCGGCATCACCCGCCGGAAGTTCAAGCCGAACCTGCAGCGGCTTCGCGTCACGGTCGGCCGCGGCACCAACACGACCGTGCTCGTCTGCACGCAGTGCATCAAGAGTGGTGCCGTGACCAAGCTTGTGCGGCAGCAGCCCTTCCGTCTTCCCAAAGTTGAGAAGGCGAAGCAGTCGACCGAGGAAACCGTGCCGTCCGGCCCGCGCGCCCGGCCCTGACGATCGGCCGCCGCCCGCCTCGGACCCCAGCCCATGGCACTCTCCCGACAGGACGTCGCGAAGGTGGGACTACTCGCCCGCCTCGCGCTCTCGAGCGACGACCTCGACCGGATGACCGGCGAGCTCACGAAGATCGTGGGCTTCGTGTCGCAACTCGAGGAACTCGACACGACCGCCGTCGCTCCACTCGCCCACCCTCTCGACACCCAAAACGTGTTTCGCGACGACGTGCCGGCTCCTTCGCTGACGACAGCCGAAGCCCTTCAGTCATCGCCCCGCCACGATGGCTCCTGCTTTCTGGTGCCGGCCGTCCTCGGTGATTCGGGAGCCGCCTGAACGATCCCTCACCCGCGGCGACTCCGCCGCGCTCCACGCCACCGGTCATGCAGCTTCTCGAACTCTCCGCCGTCGATCTCGTCACCGCCATCCGGCAGGGCGATATCACCGCGGTGCAGGTCGCCGAGAGGTTTCTCGACCGGATTGAAAAGCTCAACGGGCCGATCAACGCCTTTCTGAATGTTGATCGTGAAGGAGCCCTGTCGCGGGCGGCGGACATCGACGCCCGCAGGAAAGCCGGCAAGCCGCTCGGACCACTCGCCGGCCTGCCCATCGCCGTCAAGGACGCGCTCTGCACGGCCGACCAGCCGACGACGTGCGCCTCGAAGATGCTCGCAGGCTTCCGTCCACCGTATGACGCCGACGTGGTGTCGCGGCTGCGGCAGGCCGACGCCGTGATCGTCGGCAAGACGAACATGGACGAGTTTGCGATGGGCGGCTCCAACGAAAACTCGGCCTTCGGCCCGGTCAAAAACCCCTGGGATTTCACGCGGGCTCCGGGTGGCTCGAGCGGCGGCTCGGCCGCGTGCGTGGCCGCCGACATGGCGCCCGTCGCGATCGGCTCCGACACGGGCGGCTCGATCCGCCAGCCGGCCGGGCTCTGCGGAATCACCGGCCTCAAGCCCACCTACGGTCGGGTCAGCCGCCGCGGACTCGTCGCGTTCGCTTCGAGCCTCGACCAGATCGGCCCCATGACCCGCTCAGCCGCCGACGCCGCGCTCGTGATGGAGACGATCGCCGGGCACGACCGCGGCGACGCGACATCGCTCGCCGACGCGGTGCCCCGCTATACGTCGATGCTCGAGCAGCCGCTGACAGGCTTGCGGATCGGACGGGTCGCCGAGCACTTCGGACCCGGCCTCGACTCCGAGGTGGCCCGCGGCGTCGAGGAGGCCTTTGCCGCGTTCAAGGCGGCGGGGGCGACGATCCACGACGTGGAGCTGCCGCACGCCAAGTATGGCATCACCACCTACTACCTCGTGGCGCCGTGCGAGGCGTCGAGCAATCTCGCGCGGTATGACGGAGCCCACTATGGCCACCGGGCCGAGCCCGGACGGGGCCACCGGGCCGAGACGGGACGGGGCCACCAGGCCGCATCCAGTGGGGAGTTTGAGTCGCCGCTCGTCGAGATGTATTGCCGCAGTCGGGCCGAGGGCTTCGGCCCTGAAGTGAAGCGGCGGATCATGCTCGGCACCTACGCCCTCTCGTCGGGCTACTACGACGCCTATTACGCGAAGGCCCTGCGGGTGCGCCGGCTCATCCGGCAGGACTATCTCGACGCCTTCCAGTCGGTCGATCTGATCGGCGGACCGGTGTCGCCCACGGCCGCCTTCCCGCTCGGTGAGAAGACGAGCGACCCGCTCGCGATGTATCTCGTCGACATGTATACGGTGGGCACGAACCTCGCCGGCATCGGCGGCATCTCGTTTCCCTGCGGCTTCACCAAGGGGGGCCTCCCGATCGGCTTCCAGCTCCAGGGCCCGGCCCTGTCGGAGCCGTTGCTGCTGCGGGCCACCGACCGCTACCAGCAGCTCACCGACTGGCATCGCCGCCGCCCGAAGTTGCCCGCCTGACACCGCCATGACCACGCAGCCCACCGCCGCCGAGCCCTTCACGACCGTCATCGGCCTGGAGGTTCACGTTCAACTCCAGACGAAGACAAAGCTCTTCTGCGGCTGCTCGACGACCTTCGGTGCGGCTCCCAACACGCAGGTCTGTCCGACCTGCCTCGGCCTGCCCGGGTCGCTGCCGGTGATGAACCGCCGGGCCTTCGACCTCGCGGTGCGGGCGGCGCTCGCCCTCGACTGCACGATCGCCCCGTTCACGAAGTGGGACCGCAAAAACTACTTCTATCCCGACCTGCCCAAGGGCTATCAGATCAGCCAGTACGACCTGCCGTTCTCGTCGGACGGCCGGCTGGAGGTGGTCGATCCGAAGGGGGCCTTCGCCCGCGACGTCGGAATCATCCGCGTGCACCTCGAGGAGGACGCGGGCAAGAGCATGCACGACGAGGCGGCCGGCACCGCCGACACCCGCATCGACTTGAACCGCGCCGGCACGCCGCTCTGCGAGATCGTAACGCAGCCCGACCTTCGCTCGCCACAGGAGGCCCGCGGCTGGCTCAACGAGCTCAAACTCCTGCTCGTCTATCTCGGCGTCAGCGACTGCAACATGCAGGAGGGGAGCCTCCGGGTAGACGCCAACGTGAACCTCCACATTCCGCTGGAGGGCGGGGCAGGGGCCGACGACCGCGTCGCCAAGACACCGATCGTCGAAATCAAAAACATGAACTCCTTTCGCTCGGTCGAACGGGCGCTGATCTACGAGGCCGCGCGGCAGTGGGGGGAGTGGCAGGCCACGAAGGTCGAGATGGGGAAGATGCCCAAGCAGACCCGCGGCTGGGACGATCCGGCCGGTGTGACGCGGGCCCAGCGGCACAAGGAGGAGTCGAGCGACTACCGCTACTTCCCCGAGCCAGACCTCGTGCCGGTGACGGTCACTCAACAACAGATCGCATCGATCCGTGGTGACATGGGCGAGTCGCCCGTGCTGCTCCGTAAGTCGCTCGCCGCGAGGTGGAATATTTCGCCCTACGATGCCGACGTGCTCGTGAATCAGGGCCGCGAACTGGTCAACTACTTCGAGGATCTCGCCACACGCGTGGGCGAGGGCAAGGTGGCCAGCAACTGGATGCAGCAGGACGTGCTCCGCATCCTGAACGAGACCAACGGCACCGTCGCGGCTTTCCCGGTCCGCCCGGCGGGCCTGGCCGACCTGATCGGCCGCGTGATGAAGGGCGACTTCGACACGAGCCGCGGCCGCGAGATCTTCGCGGAGATGGTGACGAGCGGCCGGCCGGTGGACGAGGTGGTGGCGAGCAACTGGATGCAGCAGGACGTGCTCCGCATCCTGAACGAGACAAACAGCACCGTCGCCGCTTTCCCGGTTCGGCCGATGGGGCTGGCCGACCTGATCGGCCGCGTGATG